>NZ_AP038333.1:1931029-2252867 GCF_047159385.1 Alteromonas sp. D210916BOD_24 | reverse complement strand
CGCTGAGAAAGTCGTTAATAAACTTGACTTGGTTAACCATCCCGTTTTTGCGGAGAAATTGAATGATAAAGAAAGTGTGGGTGGGATAACGATATTAGCTCAAGTCAGGTCTGTTCTTACATTTTTGCCTAAGTATTCTGATGTGAAATTTACTGAAGATGAATTGGCTGAGCAATATAAAGAAAAGGTGATTTCATTATTTATCGAAGACTTGTCGGTATTACCGATTCCTAAAACCCAAGTTGTTAAAATCTCCTATATCAGTCAATCTCCTCAGTTAGCTGCAAGAGTGGCGAATACAGTTGCCGAAGTCTACATTGAAAACTACCTTGAAGCTAAGTTTGAAATGACGAACAAGGCGACAACTTGGCTTAACGAAAGCTTGCAGGGGCTTCGAGAGCGACTTAATACATCCGAAAGAAAGCTTTCAGACTTTTATGAACGTGAGCAAGTAGTTAATTTAGATGGCGTAGTAGGTTTAGCTTCAGAAGAGTTGCAAGGGCTAAGTGAGCAATTGCTACAGGCTGAAAATAGGTTAAAGCAGAACGAAATCATCTATGAACAGGTGCAAAACTACCGTGGTAATTTAGATGAACTTGCTAAATTACCGGAAGTGCAAAACCACCCCTCTATTCAAAATGTGAAAAAATCGGAATTGCAAGCTGAAAGCAAGGTGTCTGAGCTTAGTAAAGTGTATGGCCCTAAGCATCAGAAAATGATTTCAGCTCAGGCAGAACTGTCATCGGTGCAAGCAACCTTAAACCGTCAGGTACAATCGCTTATCTCAGGTATTACCAGTGAATACCAGCAGGTTCAACAGCAGGTACAACGGCTACGTGCCGCTGTAGAGCGCGCTAAACAAGATTACAGAAAGCTAACTAACTTAGACTCGCAGCGTAAAATACTGCAGCGCGAAGTTGATGTTAACCAGCAATTGTACGACTCGTTTTTTACGCGCCTTAAAGAAACTAGCGAAGTAGAAGGGTTTGAAACCGCGAATGCCAGAGTGTTGGATAAAGCGACCATTCCATTAGAACCAGCTAAACCTAATAAAGTACTTATTGTGTTAAGTGCATTTGTGTTGAGTTTAGGTTTTGGTGTGTTTATAGCGGTGGTGCTGGATTTCTTAAACAGTGGTATTCGCTCGGTAGACGATGTAGAGCGTAGGCTTGGCCAACGTATGATGGGCTTAATTCCTTGGCAACCGCATAAGAAAAAAGAAGATTTACCGTTGCGTGAGTTCTTTAATAAAGACCACCATGCATTTGTTGAGGCGGTACGCACGTTAAGAACCAGTTTGCAGCTGCTTGACCTGACAGGTGAGAAAAAGGTGACTATGGTTACCTCTAGCGTACCTAAAGAGGGCAAAACTACGGTTTCAATTAACCTGGCATTCTCGCTTGGTCAATTAGGCAAAACCTTGTTGATTGACGCCGACTTACGTAAACCGTCTATTTCTAAACGTTTTGGGTTACCGGGTTTTCAGCCTGGTTTGGCTAACTTGATTGCAGGCACCCATCAGTTGGATGAGTGTATTACTCATGACGCCAGCTCAAACATTGATGTTATAACTGCAGGGCCTGTGTCGCATAACCCACAAGAGCTATTGTTTAGCCCTAACTTTAAAGCGTTAATAGACAAACTGAAGCAAAACTACCAGCACATCGTAATAGACACGGCACCTACTCAGGCAGTTAGCGACGCGATAGTAGTAAGCGAGTTTTGCGATACGCTGCTATATGTGGTTAAAGCCGATGCCACCAATGAAAAATTGGTACAAAATGGTTTGTCTAGGTTTATGAATGTGGGTAAACGTATAGATGGTGTTGTGCTTAATCAGGTCGATGTGCGTAAAGCGAACAATGCTTACGCCTATAGTGGCTACTATGACCAATACGGTTACGGCGCTGACGTCGATGCGGAAGACGGGGCAACAGGTAGAGCCTAAGTAATATATTTTTCAAAGCAAGCAGTAGCTGCTTTACCGGAAAGCCCTTTGTTGGCTTTTATAACAGCTGCAAAAATGAAAAAACGAGTTAAGCTAATTATTTATGATTGATTTACATTGCCATTACTTGCCAGGTATAGACGACGGAGCCGCCAATTTGGCGGCTTCTTTAGATCTTGCCCGCGCTGCTGTAGACTCTGGCATTACCCATACGGTATGTACCCCTCATATTCATTTTGGCTATTTCGATAACAATATCGACATTATTAAAAGTACCCACGAATTATTTGCAGCCGCGTTGGTACGTGAAGGCATTCCATTACACACCTATTTTGCGGCTGAAATACGTATTACGCCCGAAATTGTAAAGCTAAAACAGCAAGGCGCATTGCCGTATTTGGGTTATTTAAATGACAAGCCGGTATTGTTGGTTGAATTACCACATAGTCATATTCCACCGGGTACGGAACAGCTTATTCATTGGCTAAAGGCCAACGATATCATTCCTATGATCGCCCACCCCGAACGTAACCGAGATATACTGGCAAATAATAGCAAAGCAGTATGGCTAAAAGGGAAAGGGGTGCTATTTCAAGTTACGGCAGGGGCGATTACCGGTACCTTTGGTGAAAGGGTACAACAATGTGCAAACTATATAATTAATGAGGGTTATGCCGATATTATCGCCACCGATGCACATAATTTGCATAAACGCCCCCCCGAAATGAAACAGGCATTCGAATTGGTTGCCGGTAATTTTTCTGAAGCACTGGCGACTACACTTTGTGTGGAAACACCGTGGAATATAGCCAGTTGTTGGTTTGATACCGCAACAAGCTAACTGAGTGGGGCGTAATGTAATGTCAGAAACGGTTTTTAATAATAGTGCTACACATAATAATAGCGCCACACAGCATAAAGTAAAACCGCACTTATTTAATAAACTGCCTTCGTGGCTTTATGTGGTTAGTGTAATAGCCCTGTTCTTTTATTTAAGTATTACACCTATTAAAACTACATTGGCGTCGCTAAGTTATTATGGGGTAGAGGCTAAATTACTCAATTGGCGCGCAAATAATACCGCTATAACCGCACAAGATTATAACGCTGCAATGCAAGGCAGTACACAAGCGATAAAATTTCACCCGACATTTGCTTTTTACCACGATATACATAGCGAAGTAATACAGTGGGGAATTTATGCAGGTTATGAAGGTGATGTTACGGAGAGTTTTGAACAGATAGAAGCTTTGTATAAGCAGTCGTTAACCTTACGACCTACCTGGCCAAATACCTGGGCGAATAGGGGGCAGCAGTTGTTTTATGCTAAAGGCGCTAATGATAAAGAAGCTATTCAGCAAGCATTAGATTACCTTAAAACAGCCCATCAACTTGGGGAACATATACCCGAAGTGCATATTGCATGGACCGATATCGGGTTAAGGCTTGTAGAAATAGATTTTATGCAGTTTTTAAGCGTTCAGCAGTTAGTTAGAAGCCATATTTTTAAGGGCTTAACGCACCATAAGGCAAGAAATAAAATAATTGAATTAGTATATGGTTTCAATAAACAAGCGTTAGTGTGTGCCTGGTTAAAGCAAGAAGCAAAAGCGAGTGATGATAAGATAACAAGCGGTATGGCGTTTAAGCGCTTAAAGTGTAATTAAACGTAATAGCTTCTCCATACTTTGCGCAATCCTAAAACATGCTCACGCTTGTTTAAGCCTTTTGTTGGTTAGTAGCGCTAACGCTAGAATAACAATAAATAAAACGCTATTTGCGGGCGCCTGAAGTGGGAAATCCACGCTCATATGAATAGCCATGCCCACTATCGCCATAGTACAACCAAATGCTAAACCTTGCATTAGGCTGTTTTGCCGTTGTCGCATTGCTTTAATTGCTGTAGCTATGGCTATAAACGGTAATAAAAATATAATTAAACAGGCTATTAGCCCAGTTTCAATAGCGAATTGCAAATAGTCGTTATGGGCATGGTCGTAAAATATTTGAATGTCTTCACTTTGATAGCTTGGAAATATAGAGTAAAAACTGCCAAAACCCGAGCCGGTAATCGCGTAATCCTGTAGTAACGGTAAGCTATCGCGAACCACTTCATCTCTTGTCTCATGGGTTAGGGTAGTGTTTTCCAGCCTATCTTTTACTTTGTCTAGCCCAAACCACGCACTTACGATAAATACATCAATGACAAACATACTAACAATAAGAATGGTGAGGCCTTTGCTACGCCTTTTTATTAAAAATAACGCTAATAAACCAACCATTGTCATTGCCGCAAAAAATGCAGTGTTGCCCATACGTGAGCGTGACATAACCAGCGCAATTACCATAATAGCTAGCGCTATTCTTACTACCGCTTTGCCGTTAAGCATGGTTTCTAAAAAACGCCTTAATCTGGCTTTTTTAGAGGAGCTTTGCTTCGATATTAACGTACTGACTAAGTAGCCGACACCAATACTTAAACACAACATTAAAAAGTTGGCATAGTGGTTTTTGTATACAAAGGTGCCTGTGGCTATGCCCTTAACGGGTAATTGAAATACTATGCTTTTTTCAAAACCTAATAACACTTCGAGGCTGCCATACAACGCTTGAAACAGCCCAGTAAATACAATGGTTAGCATAACCGTTTTTAAGCGCTTTTCGGTATTCACAATAAGCAGTGTAGATAAAAACAAACCGAAATAGGCTAGGGTTTTATATAGTATGATAGTGGTTTGGGCTGGGTCTAACGATATAGTAGCGTATGCTTTAGGAGTAGGTGACAAAGCATGCAATTCAAACGCGTTGGGTGAAATTAGTTTTATTACTTGAATAGGTAGAGGTACTTGTTGCAACGCAACCCACGCTGTAAAAATACAAAATAGCGCAATACTTATTTTATTATCTTTAAGCGTATGCAGAACGTTATTCTTATAATAAATTAATGCGCCCGCAGCTATAGCAAAACAAAATATTTCAAGTAACCCCCATGCCCATGGGCGGTTTGACGCTAGCGGGATAGGTGCCCAAAATATTGTGAAAAGGAAAAGATAAAACAGCCACTGGGTATTTTTATTTGAAAACGTAGAACTTCTTAACATAAACGTTGTTATATTCAGTTGCTTTATTTGCAGGCTTAAAAAAAGTTAAAAGTACCTGAAGTTGTTATAAATAGCAAAAAGCCCCAAGTAATGGGGCTTTTTTATAAATATTTATTAATTATTCGAACCTGTGTTACCACCACCGTTACCGCCACCAGTGCCACCCGAACCTGCTCCAGGAGCGCTAGGTCCGCCATTACCACCAGTAACGCCTGCACCTGTACCTGGTCCAGCTGCTGTCTCGCCTGAAGCTGGGTCAAAACTAAATGCAGACGCTAATTGGGTAAGGTTACCAGTGTCGCCTTCACCATCTGCGGCTGTAGTGGCAATTAATGCAGCCGCTGCTAAAGATGAGCCACCTTCAATAGCGTTTAAAAAAGCTATACCAGCATCAAGGCCTAGTGCAATAAGCGCTTCTTTTTGCGCCTCGCTAAGCGGAGAGTCTTCACCTGTTAACGTAGCGTAAGCGTCAGCAGGTGTTGCTGAGGTGGCCATAACCGCCTTAATAGTAGTCTCAGTGGGGCCGTCTTGTGCCATTGCTAGCGGCGATATTGCTAACATCGCTAAAACGCATAATGAGATAAGCTTGCGCATTGCACTTTTCATAAAGTACTCCATAAAAGTAAATAACCGTTTCAAATTCCCATGTTCCTTCACAGAGTGAACACGGTATAAGCAAAGTGTACCAATAAAACAATTTAAAACCAGCTTAAAGTTTAAACTATTTTGTTCTTAATTCTGGCCACGAGCAAGGTTGACAGTATAAGTAACCTTGCACGTAATCGACAAATAGTTCTTGCAAAGTTTGTGCCTCAATTTCTTCTTCTACCAATTCTGCAATAACCTGAATATTTAGGCCATGGGCAATGTTAACCAGTGATCTTACAAAAAACTGGTTGTCTTCTGACTGGTGAATGTTTCGTGTAAAGCTGCCGTCTAGTTTTATGTAGTTAGGACGCAGTTTGCGTAAGTGGCTAAACGCTGCAATGCTAGTACCCACGCGCTCTACCGTTAATTTAGCGTTTAATGCGCGCAAATGCTCGGCTAAATAGTGCACATTGTCTGGGGCGTGTTGTAAGCAAATTTCCTGCACTTCAATCACAATATTTTCGGCAATAGTGCTGAAATTTGTCAGTAACGCTACAAATTTTTCAATGGTAGATTTTTCAGCAAATGATGCAGGAGATAGGTTTATTGCCACTGTTTCGCCCGAAGTAGGGCTATAAAGTGTCAGTATTTTTTCCAAAATCACCAAATCTAGGCTGCCAGCAAAATGCAAATGTTCACTTTCGGCAATAAGCTGCGACATAGGTAAATAGTTTTCGCTGTTTTTGCTTTTAAAACGGGCATAACACTCATAATACACATTGTGGCCGTCAAAGTTTTTAACAGGTTGCCTCACTATATCGACAGATTTGGTGGAAATGATGCGGTTAAACTCGTCGCGCCACTCTGTTTGGCTTATACGTTTTTCTAACTGACTGGCCAATTGCCAGCGCTTAGGTTTAGCCTTTGCAGTAGTTAAGGCCGCGTCGGCATTTTCTAAAAGCTGTGCTTTGTTAGTCAGTTCATTAATTCGTGCAGCGCCAATGTGGGCAAAACCGTTGGTATAAATAGGCAGTGTTTGGGCGTTAAACTCGTCACTTAAGCTGTCTAGCATTTGACAACAACGCTCTTCATTTACGTTTTCGAGTAGCATGACAAAGTCGCCGCCACGTACACGATACGTTTCAGCGCTCACCTTTGCCCCTTGCTCAGTTAAAATGTGGCTTAAGGTTTTAATGTAAATGTCAGCGGTTTGCCCGCCCTCAGCTTCATTCACATGGGCAAGGCTAGATAAGCGAATAATCACTAAAAAGCCCGAGGGTGATTGTTCTTTGTCTGAAAACAAACGCGCTAAGCGGTTATCTAGTGCCAGTTTATTCCCTAATTGGGTAAGCGAGTCCAAATAGGCGGTCTGGTAATAACTTTTAGCCTGTGCGGTTAGCTCTTTGTGTTGTTTGTTTAATATACCCGCCATTTTATTGATGGCGCGTACCATTAGGTTCAACTCTTTAGTTTTAGGTACGTCGTCAATTTCACTAAAGTCACGGGCGCTAATGCGTTCGCTGGCAGAAACCACAGCAAATATTGGAGTAATAATAATACGTAGAACGGCATACAGCAGGGCACTGCCTACAATAAATAACAGTAAAGTAAACCTGAAGGTGTCATTGGCGTTTTGCCACAACTGCGCATAACCTTTACCTGGGTGGCTTTTTACTGTCATGGTGCCAGCAATATTCCAGCCCGAATTAATTTCGGTTTCAGCCACAGGGGGTTGTAAAGGGAATAGATCTCTAAACCAGTCTGGTACACTTTGCGGAGCAGGGGGGTTCTCTTTAGACAGTAGAATAGCCCCTTCCATGTCTTTTAAAATTATGGACTGATAATACCCGCTATCAAATATGGCGTTCACCATGGTCTCCACTATGGGCAGCGTACTCTCATCACCCACATAGGGGCTAATAGACAAACCCAGCGAGGTAGCGGTGTCTTGTGCGTGTGAATTTAACTGATCTTCAATATAAGTACGGAAGTTGTTTACGTTAATATAAACCGTACCGAAGAATACCAGCATTAAAACCACTAAAAAGCCAATACTGAATTGTTTAGTAAGTGACATAGTTTTACCTGTTATTATTAAAAGTCACGCTCAATTCGAGCAGTTAAATCGTCCCATAACTTGTGTTTAGAGCTACCTAATTTTGACCCTCGTCCTTGCGCTTTGGCCAACCACAGACCTTCACCATTAAAGCTATAAACGGGGCGTAGATCGCGTCGCTTGTTGGCGGGTAATATTCTGGGGTTTATATTATCAAGAATGAGTGGAATTGCATTGGGTTCTGGATAATAAGCCAATACCATATGCGCTTGGTTAACACTCAGCGCGGTGACAAACATCATACGGAGTTTACTGTCGGGAACGCCAAGCTGGCGAAGAGAAAAGTACTTGGCGATAACGTAGTCTTCACAATCACCACCATTTGTGCCCAGCATTTCTATGGGGGTTGCCCAATAATCGGTCTTGTTCCAATGCTCGAGGTCAGAATGATAGGGGATCCTATTAAAAAAGTTATTTACATTATATAAAATATCCTCGAATTTAGAGTTTTCTTGATTATGAATTGTTTTTGTCCATTTTTGTATTCGGGTGAGAGCATCTGAACCATACTTACGTTCAATTTGTTGTAACATTGAATTCGTAATCTCTAGCGAGAAGCTAAAGAATGAAATGAAGCCGAGGAGGTAAATACAAGAATAAAGACACTTGTATTTTTTTCTAAATCCCATAACTGCCATTTAGCCTAAGGTTGTTATTAAACTTAATATCATTTAGGTTACTTGCTTTTGAAATACGAGATATTTCTATGTTCTCTGGATGTCCGGAGACTTTCCCAAATCGTGAAACGTAAACGATGGCTTTTGGAAATCTGCTCTCTTGGGCTATAGCATAAAAAGCAGAATTGAGAAGTTGGAAATCACGAACAACTGTTTCTCCTTCAAATGATGCAGAATTGATAAGCCATACTGCTGTGTGTAGTGTGCCTTTTACCAAAAGGTTGGTGACCGTGCAATTTCCGTTAGTTCTTAAGCCATTATAAAAAAGTGCGCGGTTCATCTTATCTAAAGAACAAATTGAATTTCCTGATAGAAAACTCTTACATATTCCTGTTGCTGGAAAATATTTTGTAGCGTCGCCATTTAAAGTTGTAATTCTTATCCCGTCGGGCATCATCCATCCTGTTGAAGGGTTGTGCCTTCTCTGAACAATTAGATTGCTCCTGACATTATACTCACCACTCTCTAGCCATATGTGTGCTGGCCGGTACCGATTTTCTTTATGTAAACGAAGATACCCACAGTTCACAGAATAATTCTTTTCTATATGGCAATCAAATCCTGCTCGCAAGTATATAGATTGAACGCCACAAGAAATAAAGGAATTCATAGATATCTTAATGTTTAAGTTGATCTTACCTTGCTCTTTCCCATTCCCATCTACAGTCATACCTTCACTTTTAAATGAAAAATACTTAGGAAGTTCTCTAACTTGTACGCCTGCTCTATCTCCCTGAATAAGGTTAGTGCTTAAATTTTTAGAACCGCCACACATTGTAAATCTACAATTATGTATTGATAAACTTGTCAAACCGGCGCCAGAAATACCATTCCAAGTAGTATTTTTAAATTTTGTTGAGAGTACAGTAGTGTTATTGGTATTCCATAAAACTATACCATTTAAAAACGAGTTCTTTATCTCATTAATTTTTATATAAATATTTTGTTCATCTGGCTTCTTAGAGTAACAGCTTATGAATATATCTCCATTGTGTCTGAGGAAATACTTTCCAATACCTATTTTTTTAATGTTTTTATATGACTGCTTATCTCTGTTACCGTCTATACTCCAGTTCCCTTCTAATACTATGTCTTTGCAGTTTTCTATTTTGATTAAAGCATAGAAGGCTCTCTTACCATCGATGGATGAACCCTTTCTTATTATTGTTCCATGCCCTCTAATCGAGACAAAATCTGCGTTTTTAAATAAAAGGCTGTCGCTTATTAAAAAACGTGAACTTAAGTCTGTTCCTAAGTGTAGATTTAGTTGAGAACTCTTACTTACTATAGCTTTTTTTATTGCATTTGTGTCGTCATTAACTCCATCCCCAACTGCACCAAAATGAAATGGTGTGACCTCTTTGTTAATCAAGCGTAATTGTAGTGAAGTATTAATTTGCTTTATAAATATGCCATCTTGAACGGATGGCGTGCACACCAAATAAGTGCCACCTCCTTTATTCATACCTTTAAAATAAGAATCAACAAAAAAGACTCTTCGTTTCAATTTGGCTTGAAGATGTTGGGCGATAAAACAATCTAATGATTCGAAAGAGTCAAACTTCCATTGTCTATAATGCTCTAATTGCTTAAGCGAAAATTGAAATGAAAACATTTTGCTACAAGCTAGTTTAACAGCTAACGTAAGAAACGCTCTCCTAGTGATCATATAATTAACGTATTTAATACTTTAGAGTAGGTAAGGGTAGTAGTTAATGAATTACTTTTAAAGAAAACAGAAGCAAAATCTTTATACCACGATAGTAATAATGAAGCACAATTTTACACATTCTCCGGCTTGTTTGTTTTCCATGGGAATGTTTACAACCCATGTCACTGAAAACGCCGTTAATGTTGTAAGGCAATATATAATTTTTAATTAAATGGTTATTTGCGTTTAGTACTAGTCGTGACTAGTATGCGGGTCGTTTAAAAGTAAATAAAAGTTGCCTCAATTTTCTTTCTAAAAATGTTCTAAATGTTAAGTGGGGCTTTATGTGAGATTTTATGGTGAGAGTGGAAGCGACGGAACTGAACCGATGGATCCGTAATAATTGAATCCGTATAAATATCTGTAGCCTATGTAGTAGGCAAAAAGCTGTGATAAAATTGGTTCTTCCAAACGCCACTCGTTAAACTTTAGAGTGGCGCCAAAATATAAGGTAAATATATGTTACTTCTTAGTTGCTTTTATTCTTCTTGCCATAGGTAAAAGAGCAATCACCAAAGCCATTATCAATAGCGGTGAAGGTTCACTTACGGTTAGGGATGCACCTGTAGTAATACACTCAGTATTAGAACTGCAAAGTTCTACATTTGAAAAGTTTAAAGAAAGACTCTGTGAACCTGCATCTTTGTCTAGAATTAAGAAGATGTTACTATATGTTCCTGCAGAGTAAAGAGTGCCAATATCTATTGATATAGCAACGGTTCCAGAACCTAATACGTAATTGTAAACGCTTGTTCCATAATTCTGCCAGCCTGCTACTTTAAGGACGTCAGGAACCGCTGCTGTAGTGTCATTGTCAAAACCTATAGCACCTACTTCTACGTTTCCTGATGCACTAAAGAGGAAGTGCAATACAGTTGTACTATCAATTATAAAGTTTCCACCAGTAAAAGCTTTCCAAGCGTTACCTGTAATAGTTGCGGTTAACCCATCACTAGAAATAGAAGTACTGCCATTCAAATCCTGAAAAGAATCTGGGCCGTCATAGGAGGTTTCACTTAAAGAGTTAAAATTTATAAATGCAGCTTGAGACTGGCAAGCTGCAAACAGAAAAAACATAGCTAAAAAGTGTTTAATTTTCACATCAAGCTCCGAGTGCAAATTTATAATACAAAAACTATCCTGTTGTAAGCAAATAGTGTGCCTATTTGTAATTAGTTGAATTGTAAGCGAAAAAAAAACAAAGAAAGATGGTTTGTAAATATAGCTGACATCGTTCAACGATAAAGTTCATCTAATCGCCTGCGCAACTCATTTACAGAATTCATAGCTCTAATATTTTCGCTAAGAATATAAGGATTACATTTGTGGGGCTTGCCTTGCACAAGTGAAATTATTGCATCTGCAGCTTCATTTTCATCTTCGCAGCAAAGATCATCACCAAATACCTTAGTTGGACCGATTGCTCTAGCAAAGGTGGGTAAGTTTAACGCTGCGGCTTCAATCAATGAGACTGGGTTACCTTCCCACCTAGCGGTATGAAGGTATATATCACTATTCTTGAGATGTTCTATAGCTTCTTCCTTATTCAACCAGCCAGTTACTTTTATTTTGTTTTTAGATAAGGATGCTACTTTATCTTTATCTCCCCCGCCTATCCAAAGAGCGTCCACATCCATCCCTTTATCTTTCAGTATTTTAATTACTTTAGCGAAATAGTTCGGGTCTTTTTGCTCACATACTCTACCCACCATTGCCAATTTAAAGGATGAGGAACTGGTATCCTTATAATCATAAACTTTTCTATGTGGGGGCGGTTCAAGTGTCATTGCATTATTAAGTGGAACAATTTTAGAGTTTATGTTTATTGATTGTGAGAGCTCTTCTTCATAAACGCCGCACGATGCTATAACTCCCGTTCTATAAGAAAGTAGTTTTTCTATGAATTTAAAAAATTTTCTTTGATAATTCGGCTTGCTTTCAATTAAAAAGGAATAGCAGTGAGGTGTGTATATGATTTTTTCTTTAGGTACTAATGCCACACGCCCATAAAAGCCAGCAAAAGATGAATGTAAATGTACATATTTTGGCTGATACTTTCTATATATCTGTGTAATCACAAAAGGAATTTTCCAGAAAGGTAGATTACACCTTATGATTGTTTTTGTAGGTACACTTAATATATCGCCATTGGAATCGTCACTTCTGCCACTAATAGCAAAAATCATATGCTCTGTTGTATTTAGGTTAGACTCAGCAATATATTTTGCTATCGCTGTTTCGACCCCGCCCCCTAAACATTCAGTTATGTGTAAAACTAAATTTCTCATTACTTAGACCTAAAAACGTTAATTCTAAAAAATGCTAGATAAGCCATACCTAAATTTGCCAAAGACATACCGGCAGCTGCACCGATACTTGCTCCCACAAGTGAATACTTATTTGTTAACAAAATAATAAGTAAACATCCAATTAATAATGATAACGCTGTGCAAATATTTACAATATTTGCTTTGTTGCCCATTAAAAGAACCATTCCAATTGGCCCAGTTAATACATTTACAAATTGAGCTAATATTAAAATTCTAAGTGCATTACTACCTGTGACAAAGTTATCGCCAAATATTGCGAGTATTTTCTCGGGCCAAAGAATACACAAAATAAATGCTGGAAGACTCAACAAAGCAAGAAGTAACGTAAAGTTAAGGTAGATTTTTTTTGCTTGGTCTAGGGATCTGTTTTTAAAGTGCCTGGCTAATACCGGAGCAACTACTGCATTTACAGAAACAAGAAGAAACGACAATAACCAAGAAATGCGTGAGCAAATTGCATATATTCCTGTAGCTTTGGAATCTAATATTGCACTAACGAAAATCAAAGGAGCCCAATTATTGAAAGCGATTAATACCTCACTCAAGAAATACTTTTTGTTATCTTCAGAAGATATGTTTTTACCCAGTTTTACAAGAAGTACTCTGTGTTTTTGTGATTTCTGATAGTAAAAATAAGATAAAGCTAAAGAAATATATGCGGAAAATGAAAATGCCACTACCGGTAAATAGTTAGAGGAGTATGCTCCAAAGAAAAAAACTGTTATGCAACTCAATGCATAGCAGACTAGATTCTGTGTACACATTGCTATTTTTAGATTGCCTCTTGATTGATTCAATGAAGAAAAAATGAATGTTAGGGTGTAAGGTACGATCGCAAGAGCGGTGAGGGAAATGAATATTTCTAATTCATAGTTGGAATAAAAAAAAATCGAAATTGGTTTAGAAAAAGAAAAAGTTAAAATAGAAGCTATAACGGAAATAAGTATTACAATAGTAACTATATTGTTTACTCTTTCTTTATGTTCATATTTAAAGTTTGATGAGAACTCTTTGAGAATATAAGTGGTAAAACCATATTTGCATATAATTGTTAAAATTAGAAGAAAAGAAAAAGATAGATAGTATAGTCCAGCACCTTCAGCAAAATAAAATCTAGCAATGATGACGCTAAATAAAAATCCGAAAGCAGCGCTTAATCCCTTGATTATTAACGCAATGCTTGAGTCTGAAATGATTTTTTTGAATTCCATTGTTATTTCGTTATTTTTTTATTATTTAGAATGACTGAAAAAATTGCTACTAAGCTCAACATTGTAGAATGACGAACAAATGTCCCACTGTCAGGAACCAAGTATGAAATAAATAATAGTGAAAATGCCCCGAATAGCCAAATTTCTACTATTGCATCTTCCTTTGTTATCTTAAATGTGAAGAATATGGTTATGAGGTTGATCAATGATGCAATCCCTACTAGACCGAAATGAGTGAAAAAAGTAGTGAATATTGATAGTATATTATTAAACCAAACTTTTGAAACGAGCCAAAAATTTCCGTGTTCTTCAAAGCCTAAATCGAAAAGTGTATTTACACTTGAATAATATTTCAAACGGAACCACATTTCTTTCTTAACTTGATAAATTAAATCGAAAACATCCTGACCAAATAGTAATAATGTCATTAATAAAATGAATCCGATAATATAAGCTAAGCTCTCCTTTAAACGTGGAATAAATAAAGCTAAAAGTAATAATGGTAAATAGTACTGTCTAATTAAAATTGAGAATACTCCCATTAATATAAAAAAAGTAATTAACGTGTATTCACTTTTTATTCTACTTATGAGATAAGTGGTGAGCAGGATAAAAAGTAAAAGTGCCTCTTTTGTTATATATCCAAAGTATGCGGAAAGTGGGGCAATGAGAACTAGATGAAATACTATAGTGGTATAGTTTTTTGCATGCAGAGCTACTATATATAAGTACAAAAAAAACAATATATTAGTTGCAATTTCATAAGGAATTATAGAACTGACTTTTAAATAAAAAAGAGCAACCCAAGCCTTTCCAACCATGTCAGAATTGGCGGTCCCAGAATTAACTCCTTCCATTATTTCGACATAGCCATCGTGATCATTAGGTTTAAATAAGAGCCGTAGTGGAAGAAGTGCAGTGAAACAAAAAAAAGCAATAAAAGCTGCTTTTGCTTTAGTTCTGTTGTAATCTTTATTTAATCTAATATAACCGATTTTCATAACGTATTGTTTCTGCTTTCATTATATTATTAATTTCCTCAATTTCTTTTTTATGAATGAGTTCTTCTTTTTTCCTTTCTTTAGATCTAAGTAATATTTTCTTTAGTCCGAGCCTCTTAAATAACTCAATTATAAAAAGTAAGTTCCATGTTCTTAGCTTTTCAGTAACAAAGCTCGTATACTTTGCAATGTAATAGTTTGAATAGGCTCCTCCTATATTAGATTTGTTTGAAGCTGCTATATTATCAATATTGAATTTTTCTGCTCTAATAAAGCAACAAAACTCGTCAATAAATTTTTGAGGATCTTTTTTAATATCTTCATAGTAAAATACCTTTACGTTTGAAAATTCCGATTTCCATTTATTGATGTTTTTGTGATAATTGGAGCTATCTATTAAATCATTTCTTTCATTAATTGCTTCTAAAATTCGAGATTTGGTTTTACCATAACGAACATGGTGTAAATAGTCTGAAATTAATCGTTGGCTAGGATCTCTTATACAAATTGCGATTTTTGTTTCAGGATTAGATTTTTTAATTCTATAAAGCGCTTCATGGTTAGTGAAGTAACTCGGTGAAAACTCTCCCCTTATTTTTTTTTCACAATTTTTCTTATAATATCTTTTTTCATATTGTTCTTTTTTTTCAGTATAAAACTTGTCGAAAAAATAGGTTTCTTTAGTGGTTTCTGGTAACTGTACTGAAGGATGGTTTTTCATTACATCGTGTAACCAAGTTGAAGCTGTTTTTCTTGGGCCCACAAGAATAAAATCAAGCATATTTCTACCCTAATACAGTGCTTTACGAATATTTGACTTTAATTCGTTTTTTTTACTTAGTATTTGCTTAATGTTTTTTTCAAGAGCAAGCCAATAGGAGTCTTCGTCCTGAGTGATTGTATCTATCGCGCGGGTTACATCCTCTACATTTAGTGAAAACGAATTGAACACATAATTTTCTAATCCTAAGTCTTCATATGCGCCAAATCCCTTTCTTTCATACGAAAGGTGTACTGAAGGATGGCCTGAAATTATAGTTTCCATTGAACCATGTAGCCTTACTGAGGTAACTAAATATCTTTTACCATCACTGAGAGCTTCTTTTAAAGTTCTTAGGTTTTGTTCACCAAAATACTGTCTAGCAAAATCATAATCATCGTTACCTCTACCAGTGCTTTGAAGTACGATTTCCATTTTATATTTTTCTTTAAGAGCTTTTAGCCCATTAATATAATTATTTTTAGTTTTTTCGTTGGCTTCAATGTCTCTACAAATAAGAAGATGATTGAGAGTACCTCCTGATTTTTTAAGCGCATTTGCTAATTCGAAATTCTGAGCAAATTTCATTACTGCTAAGTCAGGAGTTCGGGTTGTGGTTTCTAAATTACATAGTTTTAGAGAACGGTCATCTCTAACATGCACCGAGTTTGAATACTTTAGTCCTTCTAACACAATATTCTCGTGAAACTTATACTTAAACGGTCCTATGCTTTGAGGAAAGTAAATAAAAGGTATTCCAGATGATTTTGCCCACAAAAGCTGTGTCGTGTTATTAATAATACATTTTAATGACTCTTTAAAATTCTTACCTCGCATATACCCACCACCAACCCCAATAATTAAATGGCTTTCTTTCGAATTTTGATCAAAAAGAGGATAAGTAAATTTTTTCTTTATTAATAAGTATTTTACAATTCTTATTGCGTTTAAAGCAGAATAAAGAACTCTTCTATATAGAATTTTATCAACGCAGTCCACTTGGAAAACACGGGTGTACTTTGTAAAGCTTTCCTTATCGTTAGCAAAAATTAAATATTCTACTGCTTCGTCATTTTCTAGTACTTCATTGAGTAACTCTACAGTTAGATCGACTAACAAGCCGTCTCCAGAGTTTTTCGTAGAATAAGCTTGTTGGATGATAATTTTTTTCAAGTTAGTCCCTTACAGAAAAGTGATGATAAATAGTAAAAATTGATAAGTTTATATGGATTAACTGTCCCCAGTTAAAACTTTACTTCCAGTCTAAAGGAATCTATTACAGTTTCAAACTACTACTTTGAAAAAGAGCATTATAATTGCACCAATTCACTTTCACGCAAAGCCATGTGTTTTTTCGTTCATGCGAGTCGGAAATAGCTCAAAGTACATTTCATTTTTTACGAGAGTCTAAAGATGAGTCATCTTCTTTGGTTAGTTGGATGTTGAGGAACTAAAAGAAATTATTTCACTTTTTTGGTGGAGGTTAACATTGGTATGTATACTGCCTGTTGTTAATTTGATCATATCAACGACAGCTGTAAGTAATTTCAGTATTTAGTTTATAAAACACTGTTACAAGAAAAGAGGCCAGTAATTGTTTACAATCTTTTTTTAATTGGCCTTACTAGCCAAGTATACGTAGTTCGACTATGGCTAATAGCGGGAAGCAACTAAAGAAGCTCTTGATGTTAGCTGATTTGCTAGTGCCAAGCCGTACTTCGTTTCTTAATATGATTAGGGCTCTACATAGAATATGTATATTACGAAGACCAAATTATTGTCGAAGAAGGACTAAAATGAAACCAATAATACTCGCTGGAGGCTCGGGAAGCCGTCTTTGGCCTAAATCTCGTGCGGCGCTTCCAAAGCAATTTTTGTCGCTATGCAGTGAAAATACCATGCTGCAGGATACCATTTTACGGTTAAAGGGCATTGATAGCGAAGACGCCATGGTTATTTGTAATGAAGAGCATCGCTTTTTAGTCGCAGAACAACTTCGTCAAAAACACATTAATCACAGCGGTATATTGCTTGAACCAGTAGGGCGTAATACAGCCCCCGCTATTGCGTTAACCGCGTTGCATGCCGTTAACGCGGGTGACGATCCTGTTTTGCTTGTGTTGGCGGCCGATCACATTATTAAAAATGTCAGTGCATTTCACAGTGCAATTAAACAGGCTGAAGCATTGGCGCACGATGGCAAGTTGGTCACGTTTGGCGTGGTACCTAGCGAGCCACATACCGGCTATGGCTATATTAAAGCGGCAGGTAAGTTAGGGGCAGGGTATGCGGTACACAGCTTTGTTGAAAAACCTTCTTTAGAGGTGGCCCAAGAATACGTTAACTCGGGCAGTTATTATTGGAATAGCGGCATGTTTATGTTTAAAGCCAGCCGTTATTTAGAAGAGTTAGCAAAATACGCCCCCGACATGTTAGCGGTGTGTGAAAAGGCCATTCAAAGTACCACCACTGACTTGGATTTTATCCGCGTTGATGCCGAGGTATTTGCCCAATGCCCTGACAATTCCATTGACTACGCTGTGATGGAGAAAACCGACAGCGCCGCCATGGTGCCACTGGATGCCAATTGGTCAGACGTGGGTAGCTGGAGCTCGTTATGGGAAACGTCTGATAAAGATGAAAGAGGCAATGTGGCCATTGGCGATATTCTTTTAGAAGATGTCGATAATAGCTATATTAACGCCGAACAGCGCATGGTCGCGGTGGTGGGTTTACATGATGTTATTGTGGTTGAGACCAAAGACGCGGTGATGGTGGCCCACAAAAGTGCCTCGCAAAGCGTTAAAAAGGTGGTAGAGCAGTTAAAGGCTGAAAAACGCCCGGAATTTGAGTTTCATCGCGAAGTATTTCGGCCGTGGGGAAGCTACGATTCAATAGACAGTGGCGACCGTTTTCAGGTTAAGCGTATTACAGTGAAACCCGGTGAAAAACTGTCGGTACAAATGCATCATCACCGCGCAGAACACTGGATAGTGGTGTCTGGCAGCGCTAACGTTACTATTGATGATAAAACCCAATTGGTTACCGAAAACCAGTCAGTGTATATCCCCATTGGCGCAGTACATGCGCTGGAAAACCCCGGTAAGATCCCGCTGGAGTTAATAGAGGTGCAATCGGGCGCTTATTTAGGTGAAGACGATATTGTGCGCTTTTCTGATCGTTACGGGCGGGTTAAAAGCTAATTTAATACGTTGGCCTTAAACCAGGTCCACAGGCCCAGGCTCCAATCTTCGAAAATGTTGATGCCTAGGGCCGACTTTATCAAATAAAGCACAATCAATCCGAACAAGACAGACACGGTTAAAAACAACGCGAAAATGGTGGCATTGAGTAGTGCAGCTAGGCGTAATTCTTCGGGGGATAGGGTACGGCGGTTTCGACCTGCCAATATAACGTAGTAGTAGCGCCATTTAAAAAACTTAATGGTGCCCCTTAGGTCAACCTTGTGCCGACCCCATTCCCTTGCGCCAATGGCGTTTCGTAAATAAGACAGTTGTTTCTCGTCAAACGAGTCGGCCACTTTTTGTGGCATTCGTTCTAGTAAGCGGGCAATGACAGGGTCATTTTTAATGTCTTTGGGGTTGTCAGAAACGGGCGGTTGGGCTGGCGTTGTCATCCATGTACTGTCTGTATTAGGGCACTGTTATAAGCAAGTTACTTAATTTGATAGGGGTCGTCTATACCTAAGGTAGATAATATGGCAATTTCTTTCGATTCCATGATATCGGCTTCGGTATCAATGATATGGTCGTACCCCAGTAAATGCAGCATACCGTGAATAGTCATGTGGGCATAGTGGTGGTCGACTAGCTTTTCCTGCTCGCGTGCCTCTTGACTGATGACCGGCGCACATATGACCAAGTCGCCCAACAGGTTTATTTCAATACCCGGCGGCGCTTCGAATGGAAACGAAAGTACATTAGTGGGTTTATCTTTACCTCGGTACTCATGGTTCAACTGCTGGCTTTCTGCTTCGTCGGTAAAGCGAATAGTGACTTCTTGATCAGACAGCCCTTCGGCGGTAAGTACGGCATTGGCCCATTGGGTTAGCAGTGCCTGTGAGGGAATGGCACGCGCAATGTCGTCATTACCCTCGTAGGCTTGCTGATAATCGATTATGGCACTCACGACGGGCTATTATCTTTAGGCTGCGAGTTTGATTGCTCATCGGTTATGGCTTGCTCGCGCTGTAAGCGCAACGCTTCTTCTTTAGCCTCTTCTTTACGGGCTTTGCGCAGGCGTTCTTGTTCGGCGTCGTGCACTTCATAAGCGCGAACAATTCGCGCTACCACAGGGTGGCGCACTACGTCTTCGGCATTAAAGAAATTAAACGAGATATCGTCTACTTCGTTCAGTACCTCAATGGCGTGACGAAGACCCGATTTGGCCCCACGCGGTAAGTCAACCTGTGTGATGTCGCCGGTGATCACGGCTTTTGAATTAAAACCAATACGGGTTAAGAACATTTTCATTTGTTCTACTGTGGTGTTTTGGCTTTCATCCAAAATGATAAACGCATCGTTTAAGGTTCTACCGCGCATATACGCTAACGGTGCCACTTCAATGACGTTGCGCTCCATCAGTTTTTCCACTTTTTCAAAGCCCAGCATTTCAAACAGGGCGTCGTACAGTGGGCGCAGGTAGGGGTCTACTTTTTGCGATAAGTCACCCGGTAAAAAGCCCAGTTTTTCACCGGCTTCTACAGCAGGGCGCGTAAGCAAAATACGGCGAATTTCCTGACGTTCCAGCGCATCAACGGCTGCCGCTACGGCCAAATAGGTTTTACCAGTACCCGCTGGGCCAATACCAAACGTAATGTCGTGGTTAACAATGTTAGCCACATATTGCGCCTGATTGGGGTTACGGGGCTTAATTACGCCGCGTTTGGTTTTGATATTGACTTCTTTGCCGTAGCCACCTGTTGAATCTTTTTCTATAACACGGGCTTCTTGAATAGCCAGGTGCACCTGCTCGGCTTCCAGTTCTGGAATGCGACCTTTTACCGGCTGGGTTTCGATATACAATAGCTTGAGTAATTCGGTAGCACTTTTTATTTGCTGCGGTTCACCTAACACTTTGAAGGCGTTGTTGCGGTAGGTAATTTCAACACCTAGCCTGCGCTCAATTTGTTTAATGTTGTCATCAAATGGGCCGCATAAACTCGACAAGCGTTTAGCGTCTGCCGGTTCTAATTCAAATTCGTTACTTACCAATGTACTCAAGCTACTTTTTTCCTCGCGGTGTTAACGGTGGGGTATTACCACTACGCTCACCGTTTTGTAACCGGTTGTTATCCGGTGCGTTCAATAAAAGGGCGGGCGATGCCTTTACGCAGGGGTAAATTGCCCTACACCCAACTCATCAGGTAAATCGGCCTGATGCTTTGCCATAATAGATTGGGGCGAAACGGCGACACGCAACCCCATTTCACTTTCACGGCGTACTACTTCACCACGCAATGAATTAGTGAATACGTCGGTGATGTTCACATCAACGAATTCGCCAATCATGTCTGGTGTCCCTTCAAAGTTCACCACGCGGTTATTTTCAGTACGTCCCGACAGTTCCATTGGATTCTTTTTCGACGGGCCTTCCACCAAAATACGTTGCTCGGTGCCTACCATGTGGCGGGCAATACGCAATGCCTGCTGAGTAATGCGCTGTTGTAACAGGTGCAAACGTTGCTTTTTGGTTTCTTCACTCACATCGTCTACGGCATCTGCCGCAGGCGTGCCGGGGCGGGCACTGTAAATAAAGCTAAAGCTTAAGTCGTAGTCTACCGCTTGGATAAGATCCATCGTTGCTTCAAAGTCGGCGTCGGTTTCACCCGGGAAGCCAATAATGAAGTCGCTCGACATGCTGATGTTCGGGCGAATCTTTTTAAGCTTGCGAATTTTTGACTTGTACTCTAATGCCGTATGACCGCGCTTCATTAGGTTAAGGATGCGATCTGAGCCACTTTGTACTGGCAAGTGCAAGTGATCGACTAACTCAGGAATAGACGCATACGCTTCGATGATGTCTTCGGTGAACTCAACAGGGTGTGAGGTGGTGTAGCGAATACGATCGATACCATCAATAGCCGCGACTAGCTCTAATAATTCAGCAAAACGGCAAATGGTGCCGTCGTAATGTTCACCGCGGTAGGCATTTACGTTTTGACCTAATAGGTTAACTTCGCGTACGCCTTGGCCAGCCAGCTGCGCAATTTCAAGTAATACGTCGTCTACCGGGCGACTGACTTCTTCACCACGGGTATAAGGTACTACACAGAAGGTACAATACTTAGAACAGCCTTCCATAATAGACACAAACGCCGTAGGCCCTTCAGCGCGGGGCTCAGGCAGGCGATCAAACTTTTCAATTTCAGGGAAGCTTACGTCAATGACTGACTTGGCGCCGCCTTTTAACTGGTTGATCATTTCCGGCAGGCGATGCAACGTTTGCGGACCAAATACCAAATCAACAAATGGCGCACGTTGACGGATGGTGTCACCTTCCTGAGAGGCCACACAACCCCCTACGCCAATGATAAGTTCTGGCTTATCTTGCTTAAGGGTTTTCCAGCGACCCAACTGGTGAAATACTTTTTCCTGCGCTTTCTCGCGAATAGAACAGGTATTAAGCAAGATCACGTCAGCCTCTTCAGCGCTTTCTGCAGCACTGTAGCCGTGTGTCGAGTCGAGTAAGTCTGCCATTTTCTCCGAGTCGTACTCGTTCATTTGGCAGCCCCAGGTTTTGATATACAGCTTTTTAGTCATAACAACTAGTCGTTAACCTGATTGAGTTCTTGTAAGTGCATCACGTATTGCGCTATATGCTAGTGGCTGCGGTATTACAACACCGGTGTGAGTAATTCGGCCGGTTTAGGTAATACAACACATGCCTGGCGATGTCAGTTACCAAGAAGATGTTCAAAATAGCCGCGTATTTTACCTGTATTGATGACATATTCCCAGTGTATTACGACGATTCGCATTGATTTGATCTAGCGTAAGGCTTTTGTACGTTTTACTTCACAGGGCTTAGCGTTTTACGACATAATGCAAGTGCGTGATTTGGTGTCAATTTTACGCGTTGGCGTAGGGAGAATAAATGTACGATTTTTGTATTAACGGCGGCGGTATGGTGGGGGCGGCATTGGCTCTGGGATTAGCCCAGCAACACTATAACGTGGCGGTAATTGAACCTACGTTACCGGCTGCTTTTAACTCAAATGACGGACCGGACCTTAGGGTATCGGCCATTAGCGAAGCCTCAGTCACCTTGCTTAAAGCGTTAGGGGCGTGGCAATACATTGAGGCCATGCGGGTCAAACCCTACACGGGGTTAAGTGTATGGGAAGACGAAAAGCATCGTACCGACTTTACGGCCGACAGCATAAATGTGCCGCAGTTAGGCTATTTTGTAGAAAATCGCTTGCTGCAACTAGGCTGTCACCAAGCGCTGGCGCAATTTTCCAACGTTACGGTGTATGCCGGCGTTAAGGTCAAACACATTGGGCTTAATGGGGCGGCGTCGCACAATACGCGTTCACAGGTGAAGGGCGACACAGGTACAAATACCAGTGCCAGTACCAGTGCTTCACCTCAAGGTAATACCTCTGGCCTACAAGCAATTCAAGATGATGGCATTTCACTTACATTGGATAGTGGTGAGGTATTGCATGGCCGTTGGTTAGTTGGGGCAGATGGTGCTAATTCGCAAGTCAGAAAAGCCGCAGGTATTGGCAGTACTGGGTGGCAATATGCACAGCAAGCCATGGGCATTACCGTTAAAATGGAAAAGCCGGTGGATGCTGTTACCTGGCAACAGTTTACTCCCACCGGGCCAAAAGCCTTTTTGCCCATGTACCATAACTATGCGTCACTTATCTGGTATGACAGTGTCGATGCATTGCAGCGGTTAAAAAGTTTAAACCACGCTCAGTTAACTCAAGAAATACTGCGTGCCTTTCCTCGTGAACTGGTGGCAAACGACAACCATTTCACCATAGTCGATAAGGCGGTTTTCCCGCTTACCCGCTCTCATGCAAATAATTATGTGAAAGGACGTTGTGTGTTAATTGGTGATGCTGCCCATACCATTAATCCACTGGCCGGGCAGGGTGTTAACCTGGGGTATAAAGATGTAGAGGCGTTTTTGTCGGTGACCCGTGCAAAACCACACGTTGACACACAAGGGTTTGCCAATTCACTGCATACACATTTCGAAGTACCAAGACGGCGAGACAATGCCATTATGATGACCGCGATGGATGCATTTTATACCTTGTTTAGTAACGATGTTGCCCCCATTAGCTGGTTTAGAAACCAACTTCTGTCGGTGGCGCAACGGGTGGTGCCAGCCAAGAAAGAAGTGCTTAAATACGCAATAGGGTTACGTTAATGGAAGTTTTAATATTATTGGCTGTACTGTTTGGTGCATTGGCCTTAATTATCCCGCTGATAGAGCGTTCTAAAATGCGCATTAGTGAAGAAGACACGGCCAAATGGGCGAAATGGATTTGGCCACTTATGGGCATTTTATTAATAGTGCAACTGCTAAGAATGTTGTTTTCGTAAGTGTGCGGTTATCGACTTGTTGTGTTATCTCTGGCGTTACGCCATTAGTCTTGTTAAGGGAAACCCATGTCCAACTTTCATTTTTACCAGCCTGAAAAAGGGCATGGTTTAGCGCACGACCCGTTTAATGCCATTATTGCGCCTCGGCCTATTGGGTGGATTTCTACCAAGTCAAAAACGGGTGTGCTTAATTTGGCCCCTTATAGTTTTTTTAATGCGCTTAACTACACGCCACCCATTATCGGTTTTTCCAGCGTTGGAGCAAAAGATACGCTCAAAAATGCACAGGAGACTGGCGAGTTTTGTTGGAATTTGGTGTCGAAACATTTAGTAGAGGCAATGAATCACACCAGTAAGCCGGTGCCACCGGAGCACAGTGAGTTTGAGGTTGCTGGCCTTGAGGCTGAAGACAGTAAAGTCATTAGCGTGCCTCGTGTTAAACAAAGCCTAGTGAGTATGGAATGTAAAGTGTCTGACATTGTGCAGCTTAAAGGCGCGAGCGGCCAAGCAGTAAATAGCTGGTTTGTGATGGGTGAAGTGGTGGGGGTACACATTGACAAGTCATTACTCAAAAATGGAGTCTATCAAACCCTAAAAGGTGAGCCAGTAATGCGTGGTGGCGGCAAGGGAGACTACTTTAGCATTAGTAGCGATAACTATTTTGAGCTACTGCGTCCAGAATAGTAGCGGGGCTTTGAAGACGGCAGCATGTTAAACATGCGCGTTAACCAACGACTTGTGCAAGAGATGTTGGGTCATGCGGATATCACCAGTACACAAGTCTATACTTTTGTGTCTCGCTCAAAGTTGAAAGAGGTGTATAAAAAGACGCATCCTTCTACATTGAGCGACAAGCACATTCTTCAGTGAGAGAAACGGGGCGATTGCCCCGTTTCAAGCAAAACCTCATAAGTCGGAACAAAGCTGTAATAGTTTAACGGAATATCTATCTTCTAATCATAATTCACGAAAATTATTAATGATAACTATATTTCACGCTTCGTAATTGTTTTTCACGCAGTTGATTTAAAATTTCAGTCACAATATAGTTTGTAACTATTATTCATGGTGGTGCGTTATTTGTAATTGTTTTTCATGGATGGTAATCGTTTTTCATGATAAATAAACATTTGGGGTTGGACTTATGGTATTGGCTAAACGCGCAAAGTTTTTTGATGAGGAAATCTATCCTGAGGCTGAAGCAGAGCTAGTTGGATATGCTTGGCTAATAAATGAATTTCAACTAAGCGTCCCTGCTCCTAATGCTTTATGCGCCATTGTTCCGGCTATAAATGCGAAACGCTCCAAAGGAAGGTGGTTAATATGGGGAAGCCGCTACCAGCCTGAAGCTCATTGGTTTTCACAGTTAGTATTTGCATTGAAATACGAAGGTGTTGATTTAGCAATTATGAGGAGCTTGTTTGGCACTTTGGCAATAGAAGACGTTAGCGCTTCAATTGAAGCTGAAATAACAGGTTCTTATAGTCGTCGTATTTGGTTTTTCTACGAATGGCTCACTGCTCAAGTATTACCTATTGAGGATGTTACTGTTGGTAATTATGTAGACGCGCTAAATGAAGAGCTACAATTTGGCTGTGCCAAAACCAAAGTTTCACGTCAACGAGTAAATAATAATTTACCGGGTGTTAGTGGATTTTGTCCTTTAATTAAAAAAACAGAGAAGCTTATTCAGTATATTGGGGAAAACTTAGACGAAAAAGCGGCAAAAAATATAGGAGATGTTCACAGTGATTTACTTGCAAGAGCCGCTGCTTTTTTACTGCTTTCAGACTCTAAAGCTTCATATACCATTGAAGGTGAAACGCCTCCTCATAATCGCATAGAACGCTGGGGTAAAATTATAGGTCAAGCAGGTATGCGTCCATTAACCATAGAAGAGATAGAGCGTTTACAAGAAGTAGTAATACCAGATGGTCGATTTATTGTGCCGGGAATTCGTTGTGTTGGTGGCTTTGTTGGTGAACATGATCGTATGACCAATATACCAATATACCAATACCCGAACATATATCTGCAAAACCAGAAGATCTAGATGACATGCTCGCTGCTTATCTAAATGCATATGAATTGATGAAAGGGTCAGGGTTTCACCCTGTTTTAACTGCTGCAATCATTGCATTTTCGTTTGTTATTATGCATCCGCTAGAAGATGGTAATGGACGAATTCATCGTTACATAATTCATCATGTATTGGCTGAGAGCGGCTTTACTCCTAAAGGGATTGTTTTTCCCGTATCAGCAGTAATTCTAAAGAAAATAGAAGAGTACAAAGCCGTATTAGAACAGTTTACACAGCCACGTTTAAAGTATGTTGAGTGGCAACCTACTGAAGACAACAATGTCCATGTAACAAATGAAACGGCTGATTTGTATCGATATGGAGATATGACACGCCAAGTTGAGTTTTTGTTTGAGTGTGTAAAAGATACTGTAGATACAGTCCTTCCGGAGGAAGTCCTTTACCTCGAAAGGTACGATGAGGTTTGGAATTATATTAATAATCGATTTGACATGCCTCAAAAAAGCTTAAGTTTGTTAATGAATTTTTTGCGACAAAGTAACGGGGAGTTATCTAAGAGAGCAAAAACAAAAGAGTTTTCCGTCCTAACCGAAGTCGAAGTAAAAGAAATAGAGAGTAAATATCAAGAAGTGTTTTTACTTGATTAACAGAAGCTACATACAAGCGAACAGTTACTAGTTGCGTAGATTAATAACGCTTACTAACTGTTCGCTAAATATGTTATTTTTAAGGAAGTAAACCTTTCTTAAAAAACACTTTTTTCTCCATTTCAAAAAAAAAAGTAGTCTGGATCTTAATTCCGATTATTTTACTACAAAGCACGGATTTATCATCCAAAGCCTCGTTAGCGGCTCTGTTTGATTATGCGGCGAGTGAAGGCTTGGAATGCTGATAGTGACGCTTTTGGTACGCCATCAACCCCCTAAATTCTTTTTTCATATCCACCGGCGCTTTCCAATGCCTTGCAAGCATGTCTTTTGAGTGGCTTTCGGTAGGATAGGTTGCCATTTTTTGTTCAAGCGTAGAAAGCAAGAGAGCCCGAAGAAATGCTTTCCTTTCAGCGCCTAAACAATTGTAACGAGTTAATTTGTCTAGGACGTATCCAGCTAATGCGGCATCTTGCCCGTTAAATGAATCCACACACGGCACAAAGTCCTGATACCAAAGCGCAAGCGCAACTGACTTCAAGCTCTCGCCTGCAGTTGGCTGGTTCGGTTGTCTGACCAGAGATTCAAACTCTAGTTGTAAGCTTTGATTACTCATCTCTACTGTGTGTTTTTTAAACATTTTCAAGCGTAATTATAACGTGATCTATGTTTTGCTGCAAACTGCCTGGCGTTGCAGTGTAATCAAGCGCTTCCTGCGCAGCTTCCTTGAATTCATCGAGAGTGAAACGCCCCTTTCTGTACATCTCTACAATGTCTTTAATATCATCGGTCGCGCATCGCGAAAGTTTAGATATGGCAATATCTGATGGGCTTACAAGATAGATGTGTAATTTTTGTGCTCCCTCGTTAAGTGGAATAGCCCGTTCTTTGTAATCAGGGAATACTACTGGTGTGAGCCCAATTTGGAATGTGTCGTCAAGGTCTAAATGCATATCGCCTTCGACTGGATCGGTAAAGTAAACCGTATCAAGCTCCACAACTAAGCTATGTACATCAAGTATCTCAGCAGCTTCAACTTCAACATCTAAATCGTTACTACCGCGCGCGTTTGTATACATATGTACGGCACAGCCACCAAAAATATATACCTTCACCAACCCTGCTTGATCAGTTTCCGCTAACTTACCTTCAATTTCATCATTAAGTTGCCGAAGTAAATCAAAAACTGCGTTTGACAAAGGAGTATCTAAAAACAAATCCATCGATAAGCCTTATTGACGTGTAGAACGAATTCGAGTTGTAAACCTAGCCTCCAAGCCATCCTGTATAGACAGTTTACTGACCAGGAGTATACTAAATAGTATAGAAAGGTGGGGGGGTTAGTCCCATACTCCGTCTTCGGATTTACCTTGTATTTCGCAATCGCCGGTTTTGTATTCTACCGTTTCACCACTGTCTTTTTTCTTAAAGTAATCTTTGCTGATCGATACGATGGTTGGCGTCATCCACACAATGGCAATAATGTTGATTACGGTCATTAAACCAAGCGCCATATCGGCCATGGCCCATACCTGAGGTAGCGCGGCCTGTGCGCCCCAGAAAATCATGCCTAAATAACCGATAGTGTAGGCAGCGCGGCCTGCGCGGTTGTCTAGCTTAAACATGTGCAGGTTACTCTCTCCATAGGCGTAATTGGCCACGACTGAGGTAAACGCAAACAAGCTGATTGCGGCCGCCACAAAGTCAGTGCCGCCATTGCCTAAATGTTGGCTCATGGCATCTTGTGTTAAGCGAATACCTTCCATTTGTTCAGAGTTTGAGCCGCCGGCCAATAAAATTATGAAAGCAGTAGACGTACACAAAATCATGGTATCTAAGAATACGCCAAGCATTTGAATATACCCTTGTGATACGGGGTGGTTTGGGTTGGGCACCGCACTGGCTGCAGCGTGAGGGACCGAGCCACTACCGGCTTCGTTAGAATACAAGCCACGCTGAATACCATTTTTTATGGCAGCGCCTAATGCACCGGCGCCCGCTTCCTGTAAACCAAAGGCTGATTTCACAATATCCAATAACATGGCTGGCAATTCGGAAATATTCATAAAGGTAATGGCTAAGGCTACCAGTACATAACCAATTCCCATGAACGGCACCACGTATTCGGCAAAGCGAGCTATACCCCGCAAACCACCCACTACAATAAGTGCCGCTAAGGCGATGATCACTAAACCCGAATACGTACTGGGGAATGCGTATGCATTATTTAGTGCATCGGTAATGGTATTGGCTTGAACTGCACTGAACACAAAGCCATATCCAAAGAATAGGCACAACGAGAACGCCACGGCTAACCAGGTCTTGTTTAAGCCTTGTTTAATATAATAAGCCGGGCCGCCACGAAACTCGCCGTTTTCGTCACGTACTTTATACAGCTGTCCTAACACGCTTTCGGCAAAGCCGGTGGCCATACCCAGTAGCGCAATCATCCACATCCAGAAAATAGCCCCTGAGCCACCTAAAGATATTGCTACCGCAACGCCAGCCAGATTACCAGTGCCTACTCGCGCAGATAAGCTGGTGCAGAGTGCCTGAAAAGAGCTAATGCCTTCTTTGGAGGAGGTATTACTGCCTTTTAATAGGGCAAACATGTGGCCAAAGTGACGCAGTTGTACACCACCCAGTTTGACCGTAAACCAGATACCACATACCAAAAGCATGACGATAAGTACCTGGCCGTCGCCCCATAAAATATTATTCACTAATGCAACGAATTCGTTTATCACGCACTTTCCTTCGTTTTTGTTGTTATTCGGGCTCTGCTACCAAAAAAAGACAAATCGATGAGTGATTCGGCCACTTCCTGCTACAGGGCGTAGCGGCAGTGTTGGTATGTATTGAATTAGGCCCTTTAGTCATAAAAGCTCAATACTAGCATGACAATATAGGAAAAGTGGGAAGAAAAAAACGCATAGTTAAGGCGTTTTGTCCTAATTATAGGGTGGGGATATTACGGGAATGTCACTTTGCAGCGGTATTGCACTGGGTATACACCACAAGCTCGAATGAGCCAAAAAGCAAAAAGCCGCTACAAAGAGCGGCTTCTTAAGAATATGGCTGGGGTAACAGGACTCGAACCTATGAATGGCGGGATCAAAACCCGCTGCCTTACCAACTTGGCTATACCCCAATTTTGGTGCGGAAGGAGAGACTTGAACTCTCACGCCGTGAAGCACTGGAACCTAAATCCAGCGTGTCTACCAATTCCACCACTTCCGCGTATGTAGACATTCCAATAAAGGAATAGTTGAAAGTTGGTGGCTACGGCGAGATTCGAACTTGCGACCCCATCATTATGAGTGATGTGCTCTAACCAACTGAGCTACGTAGCCATACTTTCATTTTCAATAAAAAACCGCTCAATGAGCGGCTTCTCAAGAATTTGGCTGGGGTAACAGGACTCGAACCTATGAATGGCGGGATCAAAACCCGCTGCCTTACCAACTTGGCTATACCCCAATTGGTGCGGAAGGAGAGACTTGAACTCTCACGCCGTGAAGCACTGGAACCTAAATCCAGCGTGTCTACCAATTCCACCACTTCCGCGTAGACGCTAGCTATAATAGTCATTCAAAATGAATGGCTGGGGTAACAGGACTCGAACCTATGAATGGCGGGATCAAAACCCGCTGCCTTACCAACTTGGCTATACCCCAGTTGTGGTGCGGAAGGAGAGACTTGAACTCTCACGCCGTGAAGCACTGGAACCTAAATCCAGCGTGTCTACCAATTCCACCACTTCCGCGTAGCTAGACTTTCCTAAAAGAGATAATTGAGAATTGGTGGCTACGGCGAGATTCGAACTTGCGACCCCATCATTATGAGTGATGTGCTCTAACCAACTGAGCTACGTAGCCTTCCTTTTTCTCTTCCCTCTCAGGAAGTGGCGCGTATTATGCGTATATGACCTACACCCGTCAACCCCTTTTTTACTAACTTTTTCTAAATGCTCATTAAGTGTGCGCCTGAGTGTGAATTACGCACAATAAGCACTGAAATTAATCAATATTGTAGTTATATCAGTGACTTTTTACCACGGCGTTGTGGTGGTTTTAGTTTGGTAATAACACACATCAATGGGGCGGGGGCCGTAGGTGTTGTCATGAAAAAAGGGGTTATCTAAGTGTTTACCCGTATTTATGCGTTTTTGATACTCTGGGTGCCGCGGCGTTTGTATATAATAGTGGAGGGCTGATGCGCTATGAATAAATGCGCGTTGTATTTTACTGTGCTCGGTAAGGGGCTCGATAACCCCGCCGTTCTCATTTTTACCGCGAGGAAGTTGCTGCAACACGTTCATACCTTCCACCACGCGACCTACAACTGACATGTTTCTGTCTAAATGGCGCGGCGCTTGCCCAATTACGACATAAAATTCAGTGCTGGCAGTGTCTTTTTCGCTATTTCGGGCAAACGCTACGGTGCCTGGGCAATGTAACCCCCACATTTCATTGCGTTGGTTGTCCATACCTACGGCAAAGCCATCTAAAAAGCCTGTGGTGGGGGCAAACATGTCGGTACTTTCCACAGCTTTTATATTTGTGGTCAGTGGCTGAGTAAATTCAGCCGGAATTGCAGATAATAATGTAGGGTCGAATTTGCTTACGTCGTGACTGTCGTTGCTGCCTGCCTGCGCAACAAACCCCTCAACCACACGGTAGAAATACTGGTTGTCATAAAACCCTGCCTTTATTAGCGCTTTAAATCGGGCGACGTGTTTTGGGGCAAGGGTAGGGTGCAATGCGATGGTGACGTCGCCGTCGGATGTTTTGAAAGTGATGGTTTGTGTTTGTGATACAGAGTACCAATTTTCGGAATAACCACTAGCAGCAAGTGCTTTAGCTCCTTCAGCGTAAAGTGTTGATGTATAACTTATCAAAAATAAAAAGAATGCGGCGAGTGATGGTGATTTAACTTTAGTCATTATGTTCCAGCTGATAAGTATTTGTTATTAATACATAGTAAACAACTGTTTATGTCAACATAGGTGTACAGATAATGCTATATCTAATGAATTTACTAAGCACTAACCCGGACTAACGGACGTTTTACCAACGACTGAGACTACTATTAAATTGTTGTGAGTTTGGGTTTATTACCGCTATACCAACGACTTCAGACCCGCAACGAATTATAAATGAAATATAAGCGTTAAAATAAACAATGAGAGGCCTGTAGAGTTTTGTTAACTAGTTGATCATATGTCAGGTATATTTACAATACGAGCATTAGTATTTCGTTGTTTGTTTATAACTTATTGAAATATAATTGTAAATTAAGGTTGGCATTATAAGTGCTACTAAAGTAGGAAATGATAACGCTTAGCTGTAACACAAAGTATTTCGTTGCTAACTCAATATTCAGCGGCAATTTTAAGTAAAAGTTTTTGAGGGTTAAAAAATGTTTAAAAAATTTTTGTGTGGTCTGATGCTAATCGCCTCCTCTAGTATGGCAAATGCGGCATTAATTAATCAGTCTGCGACGATAACACAGCAATCTACTAACTTTGCCACGAACCTAGTATTTGATTTATTTGATTTAGGTCCTGAATTTGATTTAACGAAAATAAGTTTTAGCATTGACGGTGATGTGTTCGGGACCGCCAATGTTGAAAGCTTGGATGCAACAGCTTCGACTATAAATATATCGCTTGCTGTTACGCTTACGTTGTTTGACCTTACAAATTCACCACTAGTTATATCAATCCCGCTTTTTGCGCAGCAGTTTAATGCAACCGCTTTTGATGGGGTAATTGACTTTGGTGGAACTTCTGGTGCTACTTTTGCTAACCTTAACGCGTCGCAAGGAGTTACTGAAGAATACACGGATGCTGCTACACTGAGTGCTTTCACAGGGCCAGGCACGATAACCTTAGGTTTCACCGCAGCGGGTAGTTCAAGTGCAAATGGTGCTGGAAATATTGTTACTCAATTTGCAACACAAGCTAGCGGTGATGTATCAATTGTCTATGAATATCAATCAGCTGAAGTGGCTGAGCCTTCACTTATTGCCTTATTTGGCTTAGGGCTAATTGCTGTAGGCGGAATTAGAAGAAGCAAAAAATAAAAGCCTCTAATAGTTTATTATTGAAAAGCGCCTATATTGGCGCTTTTTTTTGAATTTTTTTCTGTAGGCTATCGATCGAGGGGTTGTGCTGAGCGAAATACTGCTAAGTTTAAACTGAAAATAATTCACCGTGTCAGTGTATTGAGACTTGGTGGGTTTATCGTGCGTTTATGGATGAGAGTGTAAAACACTCAAGCCTAAAAGATTACGTATTCGCTCGCTTAAGGCAAAAAAAACCACCTTTAATTAAGGTGGTTTATCGTTATACAGATAGTTGACTACACATTAAACCTAAAGTGAATAACGTCGCCGTCTTTCACAATATAGTCTTTACCTTCTAAACGCCACTTGCCCGCATCCTTCGCGCCTTGTTCACCGTTAAACTCTACGAAATGATCATAGCCAACGATTTCCGCACGAATAAAGCCTTTTTCGAAGTCGGTATGAATTTTACCGGCAGCTTGTGGTGCGGTTGAACCTTCAGGGAACGTCCATGCACGTACTTCTTTTACACCAGCTGTAAAGTAAGTTTGTAGTGTAAGTAAGCTGTAGCCTGCACGGATAACGCGGTTAAGACCAGGCTCTTCTAATCCCATGTCTTGCATAAATTCTTCGCGTTCGTCGTCTTCAAGCTCAGCAATGTCAGACTCGATTGCTGCACAAACTGCGACAACCGTTGCGTTTTCACCCGCGGCAATTTCTTTTACCTGATCAAGGTACGGGTTATTTTCAAAGCCGTCTTCGTTTACGTTAGCAATGTACATGGTAGGCTTAAGCGTAAGCATGTTCATGTAGCTGATTGCGGCCAACTCTTCTTTTGTCAGCTCAAGTGAACGAAGCAGTAAGCCTTCATCTAAGTGTGGCTTAATCTTTTCAAGCACTTTCATTTCGTACTTGGCGTCAGCATCGCCACCTTTGGCGCGTTTTGCTACGCGGTGCAGGGCTTTTTCGGTAGTTTCAAGGTCGGCAAGGGCAAGCTCGGTATTGATTACGTCAATGTCATCTTTCGGGCTAACACGACCAGCTACGTGAACAATATTTTCATCGTCAAAGCAGCGAACTACGTGACCAATGGCGTCTGTCTCACGGATGTTTGCCAGGAATTTATTCCCCAGACCTTCACCTTTTGACGCGCCTTCAACTAAACCTGCAATGTCTACGAATTCCATCGTAGTTGGAATAACGCGTTGAGGTTTAACAATTTCAGCTAGCTTGTCCAAACGAAGATCTGGTACAGGTACAACACCAGTGTTTGGCTCGATAGTACAGAAGGGGAAGTTTGCCGCTTCAATACCTGCTTTTGTTAATGCATTAAAAAGTGTTGATTTACCTACGTTGGGTAGGCCAACAATACCGCATTTAAAACCCATGGTATGGATCCTTGTCTGGAAAAGTGATAACTGGCGTTAGGGTTACGCTTTATGAGAGTGTAACCGGTTTTGCGCTTGCTTTAGATCGTCTTTTAGCAGAATTTCAGTACAGCGTACTGCTTCATCGATAGCACTTTCTATAGCTGCTTTCTCTTCTGCTGATGGTTTGCCTAGCACATGACCGGTAACCCGGCTTTTGTGTCCAGGATGGCCAATGCCTATACGCAATCGCAAAAAGTTTTTGTTGTTACCCAATTTTGCCACAATATCGCGTACGCCGTTTTGACTTGAACTACCACCTATCTTGTATTTCGCTACACCGGGCGGCAAATCAAGTTCGTCAAACGCAACTAATATTTGTTCTGGTTCAATTCGATAGAAGTTAGCAAGCGCAGCGACAGCTTGACCACTTTTGTTCATAAACGTAGTGGGGTAGAGCAAACGTATGTCTTTACCCGCGAGGGTAATGCGAGCTGTTTTACCGAAGAATTTGGTTTCTGGTTTGAGCGGGGCGTTATAGGTGTCGGCTAGTTGGTTGAGAAACCATTCACCGGCATTGTGTCGGGTATTTTCATATTCGGGGCCTGGATTACCCAGACCCACGATAAGGCGAATATCAGCCAAGAGGATTATTCCTCAGTAGCTTCTTCTTCGCCGTCTTCTTCTGCAGCCGCTTTAGGAGCAGGCTTAACAGTTACAACCGCTAGGTCGTGTGCTTCGTCGTTCTTAGCTAGTTCAACTGAAGATACACCAGCTGGTAGAGTTAGGTCAGACAAGTGTAGTGTTTGACCCATTTCAACTTTAGCCATATCTACTTCGATGAACTCAGGAAGATCTTTAGGCAGACAAGTAACTTCGATATCAGTTACGTGGTGCTCAGCGATACCGCCAGCTTTAACTGCTGCAGATTGCTCTTCGTTTACGAAGTGAAGAGGAACGTTAGTGTGTAGTTCTTGACCAGCGATAACACGTTGGAAGTCAATGTGTGTGATCTTTGGCTTGAAAGGGTGACGTTGCATATCTTTTACTAGTACTTCAACCGCTTTACCGTCAACGTTCAAGGTTAGAACGTGAGAGTAGAAAGCTTCAAAGTCAGCCGCTTGGATAACTTTGTTGTGCTCTAGTGTGATAGAAACGGGGGCTTCTTCACCACCGTAAATGATACCAGGAAGCTTATCTTCGCGACGTAGGCGGCGGCTCGCACCTTTCCCTAGGTCTGCACGAACAGAAGCGTCTAGGTTAAAAATTGCTTCAGACATTGTCTGTCTCCAAAATATATAAGGCTTAATTTGGTGAGTTTTTGCGACCAAAACTCACTGTTAATTGGCGTTTATTACACTGTAAAAGCACAATAAAACACCATCCCAAATTTCAAGGGCGGCGAATTCTAACACCACCCTTACCAACATACAATTGTTAGTCGGTAAAAATCGCCTTTATAAGAGAGTTGGCAAAACGGTTTAGTGGGTTTCGGCGTTATCAATAATTCTGCTGGCATCAAGTACTTTGATATTCTTCACTTGAAGCACTGTTCCAAATTGCGTGAATGTGATGATATCTGGCGTGACGATACCTTCTATTTCTACAATTAACCCATTCTGCTGATAGGCTTCGTTTAACCCATGCAGCGTATAGCGCTCACCGTCGTTGGAAACAAACGCGTAAAAGCCACCTTCGAGTTCTTTATAAATAATGGTACCAGTCGATTTCACATGCTTTACCTCTTTGGCTTTGCCCACTACACCTAGTGCATTTTCTGATTCTTTCGCTAACGGATGAGTAGTGTCTTTGGCTTGTACTGGAGCAGATTGATCTTTGGTTTCTGTATTGTTGGCGGTTTCTCCATCACCTGAACATCCCGACAAGAGAAGCCAGCAAGACAATACGGCAGCAAAATAATGTGTATTCGTTTTCATCAATAATCCTTTAAATTTTACTACAGCTATAATCGCGATAGTTACATAGGGTTGTTACATCGCTTTTCGCATGGGTAAGGGTGAGTATAGCCTTTCTGTTACGTTTGAGAAGTGTCAGGTGGGTTAAGATTAGGTATAAAAAAGGCGAGCTATGATTGCTCGCCTTTTGCGGTATTGATATCTGCTTAGCGCATCTTAATACTCAAACATGGCAGAAATAGACTCTTCGTTGCTAATGCGTCGAATAGTTTCAGCCAACATTTCAGATAGGGTAAGTTGCTTAACTTTACCCATTTTCTTCATTTCAGCGCTTAATGGAATAGAGTCGGTGACAATGATTTCATCGATAACCGATTCTTTAAGATTTGTAACTGCATTGCCAGAGAATATAGCATGGGTAGCATACGCGTATACTTTACGTGCGCCATGGGCTTTAAGCGCTTCAGCTGCTTTTGCCAATGTACCGCCGGTGTCAATCATGTCGTCGACAATAATACAGTCTCTGTCTTTCACGTCACCAATGATATTCATTACCTGCGCTACGTTTGCTTTAGGACGACGTTTGTCGATAATAGCAAGTTCAGTATCGTTAAGTAATTTAGCAGTAGCGCGTGCGCGCACAACCCCACCGATATCCGGTGAAACAACTACTGGATCAACAAAATCACGTCTTACCATGTCAGCAAGAAGGATAGGCGTACCGAATGCATTATCTACGGGCACATCGAAGAACCCTTGAATTTGCTCGGCGTGGAGATCGATAGTAAGAACGCGGTCAACACCCACGTTTGACAGAAAGTCAGCCACTACTTTAGCCGTGATTGGCACCCTGGCTGAGCGAACACGACGGTCTTGGCGTGCATAACCAAAATAGGGAATAACTGCCGTAATACGACCTGCTGATGCGCGGCGCAAAGCGTCGATCATCACAATTAGTTCCATTAGGTTATCGTTAGTCGGTGCGCACGTAGATTGGATAATAAAAACGTCCGAGCCACGGACGTTTTCATGAATTTCTACGCTGATTTCACCGTCACTGAAACGGCCAACTTTGGCATTTCCAAGTTTGGTGTAGAGGCGATCGGCAACTTTCTGGGCAAGTTCTGGTACGGCATTACCTGCAAAGAGCTTCATATCTGGCACAAGTGGTTCCTCAGTGCGTTGATAAAAGAGGTTTGGCTGGGGTAGCAGGACTCGAACCTACGAATGGCGGGATCAAAACCCGCTGCCTTACCAACTTGGCTATACCCCAATTTTTAAGTTCTTGTCCGATGTGGCGTACACACTATTTTTGTTGTTCTAATTTGTCTAATAGTGGTGAGCGATTTACACCTTTTGCGACAAAACTCTGCCAAGTTGCAGGCATTTCGGCCCTAACTTGTTCGGCTAAAGTGTAGTCAGAAAAAGTGGCAAACACGCATGCACCCGTGCCCGTCATTCGCGACGGTGCGTAGTGTACCAACCACTGTAATAATTTTGCAACTTCGGGATAGCGATTAGCGACTAATTGTTGACAATCATTTCGGGTTTTTTCGTATTCATAGTCATCCCAGCGTATCGGTGGTGTATTTCTGGGCAAATCTGGAGAGGTGAATACTTCTGCTGTACTTACATGTACATTGGGATTTGCGACCAAATAGTATTTTTCTGGTTGGGGGGCGGGCGTAATATCTTCACCCACACCACCGGCAAAGGCCGTTACACCTCGCACGAATATAGGCACATCTGCACCGAGTGCTAGCCCCAACTCTGCCAATTCATCTTCACTTAAACCGGTATCCCACAAGTAATTGAGCGCAACCAATGTAGTGGCTGCATTAGATGAACCACCACCAATACCGCCTCCCATGGGCAAGCGTTTATCCAAAGAAATTACCGCACCTTTATTACACTGTGTTTTTTTTGCAAGTAATCGCGCCGCTTTAATAATTAGATTATCGTCGTCCGGTACGCCTTTTAAAGGGGTATCCATGCGGATAGACACGTTGTTTTCGTTTGAGCTGCCTTCGTTGCGAGTGATTTCAAACGCAAGCTGGTCGCCATAATCCAGCATTTGAAATAAGCTTTGGAGCTGATGATAGCCGTTGTCGTAACGGCCTAGTATGTGTAAAAAAAGGTTGAGTTTCGCCGGTGATGGCCACCACTCTTTGGGTGATTTGACAGATGAATTCACTACAGTGTCCACTGATAAATTTTTATTTTAAGCTGAGTTTGCGGCATATTCGATGTTGATTCCTGAATAAGCGTAATACTGTGTGGGAGCCACACTGAATCTTGGTTATTCATTGTCACGCTGCCATAGTTTCCGTATGTCACTTTCCAGTTACGACAGGCCTTGCAATAGCTTTCCAGCGTTTTCACTAACCCTTTTTCGGTCAGGGTAAATTTGTCACCTTCAATCGGCAATCCTTTAACCCAGGATAAAAGTGGCTCTACTGGAATAACCATACCCGTTATTTGATAGATGAGGGGCTCAGGCTGGGCATCAACATAGGTTTTACCGTCGGCTTCTAATATAGACTGCTGGTCAGAAACCGCTAAGTTCACCAAGCTCACGCCGAGAAAGTTGGTTAATCGAAAATCAAAATCACCTGAATCGTTTTTCCAGACTAGGTTAAGGCTGGCCGCCTCTTTTCCTTGGCGAAAGGCAATTTTTCCTCGCATTTGCCACTGCTGTACCTCGGCTACTTTTTCCAGCTGAGCGGTAAGGTTTACCGCGTTCTCTGGGCCTTTAGGGGCAGTGGTACACGCACTTAATGCAAAACAAATGGCGAAAAAAACAAGAGATAATCGAATCATTAAGGCACGGCACCTGTTTAAAAATAAAACACATTTTATTGAGACAATATGGGAACACAGTTTCACCAACACTTTCAATCATTTTGGCTTTTTCGTACAATGCCGCTCCGACGTTGCCAGCACAAATTTGAATGACTTTACTTGCCCTCGGTATTAACCACAAAACAGCCCCAGTCGCACTACGTGAAAAAGTGGCCTTTACACCAGATTCTTTGGTGGAAGCCCTTGCGAGTCTGAAAAAGCTAGATGGCGTGGACGAGTCAGTGATTGTCTCTACCTGTAATCGCACTGAACTTTATGTGAATACCCAAGACGATAGTGGCCAAAAGTTACTACAATGGTTAAGTGACTTTCATCACCTAGACGTTCAAGAGATAGCAAATAATAGCTATATGCTGGCACAAGATGAAGCCGTAAAGCACATAATGCGGGTGGCCAGCGGATTGGATTCGCTGATACTGGGCGAACCGCAAATATTGGGGCAAGTTAAGCAGGCTTATGGTGATGCCAAGCATTCAGGCATGATCAACAGTGAGTTTGACAAACTTTTTCAGCACACCTTTTCAGTGGCTAAGCGGGTTAGGACGGAAACGGATATCGGCGCGAATGCTGTCAGTGTGGCCTATGCTGCCGTACAGTTAGCCAAGCACATATTTGCCGAATTACCCAAACGCTCGGTGTTATTAGTAGGCGCCGGAGAAACCATTGAATTAGTGGCGCAACATTTAAAAGAGCAGGGGGTAAGCTGCCTAGCCGTAGCTAACCGGACTGTGGCCAGAGCAGAAGCGCTGGCTGAGGTACTAGGTGCCAGTGTATATACCCTGTCACAAGTGCCAGAGCATTTGAAAGATTTTGATATTGTGATCAGTTCTACCGCCAGTCAGCTACCTTTAATTGGTAAGGGCATGGTAGAAAAGGCACTTAAACAGCGCAAAAATACCCCCATTTTTTTGGTTGATTTGGCTGTACCCAGAGATATTGAATCAGAAGTAAATGAGTTAGGTGATGCCTACCTTTATACCGTGGACGATTTGCAGCACATTGTGCAAAAAAATCTGGAAAACCGGGAACAAGCTGCGCTGGAAGCAGAAAAACTGATAGAAAAGCAAGCTGGCGACTTTATGATTTGGAAACAGTCGCAGCAATCCATCGATTTAGTAAGACAATATCGCCAAAAAGGCATGGCACAGCGTGACGATATTGTAGAAAAAGCCAAGGCCCAACTGGCAGAAGGCAAAGCAGCAGAAGCGGTGTTAGAAGAAATGGCGTATAAATTGACTAACGCGCTATTGCATCCTACTACGTTGGCGTTGCGCGAAGCGGCCATGCATGATGATCCCACCTTAAGCCGTTGGATGGGACAGGCACTAGCATTATCTGACTTTACGTCAGAAGATAATAAATAAGGTAATAAGAAGCATATGAAAGAGTCGGTAGTTAGGAAGCTCGAGCATCTTGTCGAGCGTTTCGAAGAAGTTCAGGCCCTGTTGGGTGATCCTGAAGTTATCGGCGATCAGGAAAAATTTCGCAACCTGTCGAAAGAGTTTAGCCAGTTAGAAGATGTAGTAACAGGGTTTAACGCCTATCAGCAAGCACAGGAAAACTTAGCGTCGGCCATGGAAATGCTGAATGAAGACGACGCTGAAATGCGTGAAATGGCACAGGAAGAAATGAAAGACGCCAAGGCTGATATTGAACGCCTAGAAGGCGAGCTTCAGGTATTGTTGCTGCCTAAAGATCCCAACGATGACAATAACTGCTTCTTAGAAATTCGCGCCGGTGCAGGTGGTGACGAAGCGGCCATTTTTGCTGGCGACTTATTCCGCATGTACAGCCGTTACGCTGAAAGCCGTGGCTGGCGTGTAGAGCTGGTTAACGCGAATGAAGGCGAACACGGTGGTTATAAAGAAGTTATTGCTAATATAAGCGGCGACGGCGTATACGGTGTGATGAAGTTTGAATCTGGTGGTCACCGCGTTCAGCGTGTACCGGAAACGGAATCACAAGGTCGTATTCATACCTCGGCCTGTACCGTAGCAGTACTGCCTGAAGTGCCAGAGTCAGAAGCCATTGAAATAAACCCGGCAGAGCTTCGCATTGACACGTTTAGAGCATCGGGCGCCGGTGGTCAGCACGTTAACAAAACCGATTCAGCGATTCGTATCACTCACTTACCATCGGGCTTAGTGGTGGAATGTCAGGACGAGCGCTCTCAGCACAAAAACCGTGCTAAGGCGATGTCAGTGTTACAAGCGCGTTTAAATCAAATTGAAGAAGAGAAGCGTGCAGCCGAAGAAGCGTCGACTCGTAAGAGCTTAGTAGGAAGTGGTGATCGCTCTGAGCGCATCAGAACCTATAACTTCCCACAAGGTCGCGTTACTGACCACCGTATTAACCTCACTATTTATCGCTTAGATGAAGTGGTTGAAGGTGATCTTAAGCAGCTTATCGACCCCATTTTACAAGAGCATCAGGCAGACTTGTTAGCGTCGCTTTCTGACGAATAAGCATGCGAATTGATGCCGCCCTTGCGTGGGCAACACAACAACTTGAGGGCGGCGAATCGCCCTCTGTTGATGCCAAAGTGCTGTTGGCCCATGTTCTTGATACGTCTCAAACCTACCTATTTACTTGGCCCGACAAGACCCTGTCGGAAGACGCAAAAACACAATTTGAGCAGGCCATTGCCAGACGACAAACCGGCGAGCCAGTCGCTTATATTATAGGTAAGCGAGATTTCTGGACACTCTCACTGCAAACTTCTGTACATACGCTGATCCCAAGACCTGATACCGAAGTGTTGGTAGAAACCGTACTTAATTGGGCAAGGCAACGGCAGGCTCAAGTGAATAAAAATGACGACGTACTGACCTTGTGCGATTTAGGTACAGGCACTGGCGCAATTGCATTGGCGTTGGCTAGTGAGTTACCCACAAGCCGCGTCACCGGTGTAGACTTTCTTGAACAGGCAGTGCAACTGGCTGGGCAAAATGCAAAAGCCAATCACATTACTAATGCCCATTTTTTGCAAAGTGACTGGTTTTCATCCCTCGACAATCAACGCTTTGATGCCATTGTTTCCAACCCGCCCTACATAGAAGATAGCAGCCCTTACTTGTTAGAAGGGGATGTACGTTTCGAGCCATCATCGGCGCTTACCTCTGGTGAAGATGGACTAGAGGATATCAGACACATTATTGCATTGGCGCCAAAGTATTTGAAAGAAGCCGGTCTACTGGCGTTTGAGCACGGCTTTGATCAGGCCGCCCCAGTTCAAGCGTTATTGCAACAAGCGGGATTTGAACAGGTCTCTACCGCTAAAGATTACGGTGGAAACGATCGGGTGACGTGGGGAGTGCTCTGCTAAGACCTGGGTAACGGTGCTGGATGTCTGACTTGCTTATATTTTGTTTTGCATTAATATGAGGTTAATAAAAAGTCTGAATATAACAGCCTCTTACATTACAGGACGTACCAAATGAACGATGATTTTATTTTCGCTGATGACGACGACGAAAATGAACTAGACGACCTTGGTAGCTGGAAAGTACTAATTGTTGATGACGAGCCCGAAGTCCACACCGTCACCAAGCTTGCGCTAAATGATTTCTGCCTTAATGGTAAATCACTTGAGTTTATCAGTGCTTATAGTGGTGAAGAGGCTAAACAGTGCTTTAGAGAACACAGCGATATTGCAGTGGTACTGCTTGATGTTGTCATGGAAACCGATGACGCAGGCTTAAAAGTTGCTGAATATATTCGCAACGAATTAGACAACCATTTCACTCGAATCATTCTGAGAACGGGGCAACCCGGTCAGGCACCAGAAAAAGACGTTATTATTAACTACGATATTAACGACTATAAATCAAAAACCGAACTTACTGCGCAAAAATTATTTACCGTCATCATAGCTGCACTGCGTTCTTATCGCGATATTATCGTGATTGAAGAAAATAGACGGGGGCTGGAGAAAATCATTGATGCATCGGTGGATTTATTTTCTTCCCGTTCGTTAGAAAAGTTCATGCAAGGAATTATTCAGCAGCTGGCATCTATTCTGGGGTGCTCTAAAGACGCAGCTTATATTACAACCGCCGTGGCCACTACCTCTCGTACCCTTAACAACTTTAACGACAAGATGGGTAAAGACGAATTGTATGTATTTGCGGGCAACGGTGAATATGCACACAAAGAGGGTATTCCTCTTAAAGATGCGATAAGTGCCCAGGAATACGCCATGTGTCAAAAGGCCATGCGTGATAAGCAGATTGTGTATGCTGAAGATCACGTTGTGGCCTACTGTAATAGTCGTTCCCATAAAGGCGCTTTGCTATACCTTTCAGGGTTACCTCGGCGAATTGGCGAAAGCGACAGGCATTTGGTGAAGCGTTTTTCAGACAGCGTGCAACTGGCTTTTGATAATGTGCTTAAAACGGTAGACGTGGAGGCCACGCAGCGTGAAATTATCGAACGGCTTGGCAAGGCGTTGGAATATGACGCTGATACTTCCAACCACATTAAGCGTATGACCGAAATGGCCATGTTGTTAGCGGAAAAAGTGGGGTTGAGTGAAAAGACTATTCACGAACTAAAATTGGCCATTCCACTTCACGATATTGGTACCTCGGTAGTACCCAAGTCTATCTTGCAGAAGACCACACCGTTAACGGAAGATGAAAAGTTTGAAATTCGTAAGCATGCCGAGTTTGGTTATCAAATTCTCAAGAATTCCAGTCGACCAACCATTCAGCTGGCAGCCACACTTGCCAAACAGCACCATGAACGGTGGGATGGAAAAGGCTATCCAGACGGACTGGCTAAAAAAGACATAAAAATCGAAAGCCGAATTGCCACGCTAGTTGATGTGTTCGACGCACTGCTAAATGCGCGTCCGTATAAACCTGCATGGGACATTGAAAAAGTGACCGCCGTATTAAAAGAAGAAAGTGGTAAACATTTCGACCCGGCACTTGTAAAAGTGCTGCTAGATGATTTGCCAGCTTTTCTAACCATACAATCACACTACCCAGACGCTAAAAATTAACGGGACACTGGGTTTCAAAACCTCCATAATAACAGGTGCTTTACAGCACCTGTATTTTTATAATGACAATAAAAAAGCCACTATAGCGATATTGTTGTCGCTCTGGGCTAAACGACGAACAGGAAACAATATATGTATATGATGGCAAAACACCTGCATTTAACTGCAGTGGGATTAAGTATTCTTTTTTTCGTATTCAGATTCGTGTGGTCCCAGTTTGACGCTACTGTACTGTCTAAGAAATGGGTAAAGATCCTACCGCATATTATTGATACCGTTTTGCTTGCCAGCGCGATTTGGCTGTGTGTTATCCTTTCACAATACCCGCTAGTCAATGCGTGGTTAACATTCAAAGTTATCGGTGTAGTGCTGTATATCGTATTTGGTTTATTTGCGCTTAAAAAAGCCAAAACTGCACTGGGACGTTGGAGCTTCTTCATCGCAGCGTTAGTAGTACTGATGGCTACGGCTATGGTAGCGGTAACCAAACAACCTCTCTTTTAGTAATTATTGGATATTAAGATGTCTGAATCTCAACAGATTATTCGTGTTGGCGACGTTGAAGTTGCTAACCATCTGCCATTTGTATTATTTGGCGGAATGAACGTTTTAGAATCTCGCGATCTTGCCATGCGCATTGCGGAACACTACGTGGAAGTCACCCAAAAACTCAATATCCCTTATGTGTTTAAAGCGTCTTTTGACAAAGCGAATCGCTCGTCTGTGACCTCGTATCGCGGTCCAGGGATGGAAGAAGGCCTGCGTATATTTGAAGAAATTAAATCGACGTTCAATGTGCCGCTTATCACTGACGTACATGAGCCTTATCAAGCGGCACCAGTGGCCGAAGTTGTCGATGTCATTCAATTGCCGGCCTTTTTAGCCCGTCAGACTGACCTAGTAGTGGCCATGGCGAAAACCGGTAATGTGATCAATGTGAAAAAGCCTCAGTTTTTGGCACCTCATGAGATGCGTCACATTATTGGAAAATTGAGCGAAGCGGGTAACGATAAGGTCATTTTATGTGAACGTGGTAGCTGCTTTGGCTATAACAACCTGGTCGTTGATATGCTGGGTATGGATGCCATGAAAGAATATGCGCCAGTTATTTTTGATGCCACTCACGCCTTACAGATGCCTGGTGGACGTGCTACGTCTGCAGATGGTCGTCGAGCTCAGGCTGCACAGCTAGCAAGAAGCGGTATGGCACTGGGGCTGGCCGGTTTGTTTATAGAAGCTCACCCTAATCCAGATGAAGCGAAGTGCGATGGCCCTTGTGCACTGCCATTAGCCAAATTGGAGCCTTATCTGGCTCAGATGAAAGCGTTAGATGAGTTAGTGAAAGGGTTTGATGCGTTGGATACCAGCAATACGTAAGAAGCGTAATAGGTCAGGTAATTGATGATGGCGTATGCCGGTGCGAGCACCGGCATGCGTATCAGGTGTGAGAGGGTTTTATTCGCTTTCGGCGACACTCACACGGTTTTCACGTTTGCTCATGGCGAGCAAGTCTTCGTGAAGTTTAATTTGCGTTGCTTCTGCCAAAATGGCTTTAGATTGTTTCTTAACCACGATATGTGCATCGTTTTCTGGCAATACATCTGCCATTTTGACACTGGTCATGGCAGTATTTATTAACGACTGAAGATTGATCTTTTCTGGTTGTGCGTTAGCATTTGCAGCTGCACTGACAAATGCCATGACAGAAACGCTGGCTAAAAGTAATTTTTTCATTTTCACACCTAATAAAAATAATTAAAAAATTGTTTTTGATTGTTAAATTGTTTAACAATTGTTCATCGTAAAGTTCTGAAATTAAAAAGCCTTTTTTAATTTCGGGGAAATTATAAACAGTGGTGTGTAAATAATAAAACGAGTAAAAGTATGGGTTTTCATTAGAAAATCTAATGTATGTGTCATGCTGTGGTCACATTGGATTGAATAGTATTTATGCACCGACGTTTACCCCCGTTAAATGCGCTGAAAGCCTTTGAGGCTGCGGCCCGTCACCTGAGCTTTACCAAGGCTGCAGATGAACTTTTTGTGACGCAGGCTGCGGTGAGCCACCAAATAAAAGCGTTAGAAGAATTCTTATCCATGAAATTATTCTTACGGCGCAACCGTACCTTGTTGTTAACTGAAGAGGGCCAAGCTTACTTTTTAGAGTTAAAAGACATCTTTAAAAATCTGCAGGAAGCCACTGAGCGCCTGTTAGCTAAAGGGAGTAAAGGGGCGATTACTGTGGCTATGCCACCTAGCTTTGCCAGTCAGTGGTTAGTACCCCGTATTCACAAATTCAGTTTGGCTCACCCTGATATTGACGTAAGAATTAAAGCGGTTGATTTTGATGAAGGCTTTTTAGAAGAAGACGTTGATGTCGCGATATATTATGGCAAGGGGCGCTGGGCTGGCTTGCAGGCCGATCAGTTACACCGGGAGTTTCTCACGCCGTTGTGTTCACCGATGCTGTTTCAGGGGCCCAAGCCGCTGTCTGATCTTTCCGATCTTCGCCATCACGTCCTTCTGCACGATATGAGTCGTACTGCGTGGAAGAACTGGTTAAAGCACGTAGGCGTACTAGGCGTAAATGTTAACCATGGTCCCGTATTCAGCCACTCAATGCTGGTTCTGCAAGCCGCTGCGCTAGGGCAGGGCATTGCGTTGGGCAATACGGTATTAGCGCGACCAGAAATTGAAGCGGGAAGACTTGTGATGCCGTTTGAAGAGCGGGTTGAAAGTAAAGATGCCTTTTATCTGGTGTGTGAAGAGTCACAAGCTGAACTGGGAAAAATTGCGGCGTTTCGGGATTGGATCCTGGCGCTGGTAGAAGCAGAGCAAGACGATGTTTGATATAGAAGTTAAGCGCGCCACCCAACCTGTAGCCAGATTAATACTTGCCCATGGCGCAGGTGCAGGAAAGGAACATGATTTTATGCAGCAAATGGCTGAGCGCCTGACAGCCTTGCAAGTAGAAGTTGTGCTATTCAACTTCCCCTACATGCAGACGATTAAACAGACGGGCAAACGAAGACCGCCAGATAAAGCAGAGAAATTGCTTTCTCATTTTGACAGTGTCATTGCGCAAACTAATGCGACAGCAGATGACCTACCTACCTTTATTGGTGGTAAATCAATGGGAGGACGCATGGCCAGCATGCTGCTTGCCAATCAACAAGATGGATCGAATAGGGTACTCGGCGCCATCGCCCTAGGTTATCCCTTTCATCCTCCCGGTAAGCCGGAGAAAACACGCACCGCCCATTTGGTTGAACTTGATAAGCCTATGCTCATTATTCAGGGAGAAAGAGACACCTTTGGCACGCAGTCAGAGGTGGAGTGTTATACGCTTAGTAATACCATTGAGTGTGCGTTTTTAAACGATGGCGATCACAGCTTTAAACCGCGTAAGGCCAGTGGCTACACCCTCGATGACCATATTGCGCTTGCTGCTGAGCTGGTAGCTGCCTTTATTAACCGTCATAGCCAATAAAAACCGGTGAATAGGGTATAACCCCTTCAATTGACCAACACGTATTTACATCATTGTTTATGGAATTTTAGTCATGCAAGAACGCGACAGGGAAACTAACGGGTTTCCTCGCTTTTATCTTATCATCGGTGCGGCGCTTGCCGGTTTAGCCGTTATTTTAGGGGCATTTGGCGCCCATGGGTTAAAAGGCATAGTGACGCCAGCCAGTTTAACGACCTTTGAAATAGGTGTGCGTTATCAAATGTATCACGCCCTTGCGTTACTGCTGCTGCCCGCACTACTGCGCTATACCAACAGTGTATGGTTAACCCGCAGTGCAATGTGTTTTGTGGTGGGTTGTTTACTATTTAGCGGTAGCCTATATGCGTTAGCGTTGACTGGCGTAAAGTGGTTTGGCCCCATCACGCCATTAGGTGGACTGTTTTTCATTTTTGGATGGAGTGCCTTAGTGGTTGCGTTTGTACGTGGGGGCGAAACCGTGAGGAATTCTCATGAGTAGTGCCCGCGTTCTAGCCTATTGTCGGCCTGGTTATGAAAATGATACGGCCAATGAGCTAACAACCCGCTATGGCGAAGCAAGTATTTTTGGCTACCCAGTATCAAAGAAAAACAGCGGGTTTGTCAGTTATCACCTATACAGTGACAATGAGCTTGAGAAAGCCATTTCTACCTTCGACGTACACGACAGTATTTTCCCTCGCCAGTTAGTGGCCGTGTTTACTAGCATTAACGATGTGGAAAAAGAAGACCGAGTAGGGCAGGTGTTAAATGCGCTCAACGAGGTTGAAAAACCTTTCGCTCACTTTGGGGCGGTTGACGTTGAATACCCAGACACGGAAGAGGGGAAGACGCTTGCCAAGTTTTGCCGCAAATTTACCGTGCCATTACGGCAGGCGCTTCGCAAAGCAGGGTGGCTGACGGCGAAAGAAAATAGTGGTAAACCGAAACTGCATATATTCTTCGAGTCATTTGAAATCTGCCATATTGGCTATACATTACCCGGGTTTGCCAGTCGCGACCATTTGGGTATTTGTCGATTAAAATTTCCCAGTGATGCGCCCAGTCGTTCTACGCTTAAGTTGGAAGATGCCTTAGTGAACATGCTCAGTGAAAAGCAGCAGGCGAAAGTGCTTCGCAGCGGTGGACGAGCGGTAGACTTAGGCGCGTGTCCCGGTGGTTGGACATATCAGCTGGTGAAACGGGGCATGTATGTTGAAGCCATTGATAACGGTTTGGTTGCCGATAGTTTAATGCAAACTGGCTTAGTCGAGCATCATGCGGCAGATGGCTTTACCTATCGTCCACAATTTGGTCGCGTTGATTTGCTGGTATGTGATATGATAGAGCAACCCGATAGGGTAGCTAAATTGATGGGCGACTGGCTGGTTAAACACTGGGCAACGCACGCGATATTCAATTTAAAGCTACCTATGAAACAACGTTATGAAACTGTAGTTGAAGCCATGACGTTGCTAAGAAGCCGATTAAATGCCTTGGAAGATGCATTTGCGGTGAAGGTGAGGCATCTCTACCACGACAGAGATGAAGTTACAGTAACAATTGTTCGCACTTCAAAAGATGAGGTGTGATTTTGTTATTTTTCAAAAAAGTGTCATTAATTAATAAGTTATTGATACTAAAAGAAAAGAATTAATGGTGGCGCGGATTTTAGCAAACGAATTTAAGGTTTATGCTAAAAAAGGTGTAAATCTGGTACAGAAATCCTTTATAATCCGGCCGTTTTTTTACTCTGAACCAATGAAAGTGAACTAATGTCAGACTTATCTTTATACAGAAACATTGGTATTTTCGCCCACGTAGACGCGGGTAAAACTACCACAACAGAGCGTATCTTGAAGCTTACTGGTAAAATCCATAAAACTGGTGAGGTTCACGATGGTGAATCAACTACTGACTTCATGGAGCAGGAAGCTGAGCGTGGTATTACCATTCAGTCAGCAGCGACGACCTGTTTCTGGAAAGATCACCGCATGAACATCATCGATACTCCGGGACACGTTGACTTCACAGTTGAAGTTTACCGTTCACTTAAAGTACTAGACGGTGGTATCGGTGTATTCTGTGGTTCTGGTGGTGTTGAGCCTCAGTCAGAAACTAACTGGCGTTACGCTAACGAATCAGAAGTTGCACGTGTAATCTTCGTAAACAAACTAGACCGCATGGGTGCAGATTTCTACCGTGTTGTTGGCCAGGTTAAGAAAGTACTTGCTGCTAACCCACTAGTAATGACACTTCCAATCGGTATCGAAGACGACTTCAAAGGTGTTGTTAACCTTCTAGATATGAAAGCGTACATCTGGGACGATTCAGGTCTTCCTGAAAACTACGAAGTTGTAGATATCCCAGCGGATATGGTTGAAAAAGCGCAAGAATACCGCGAGCAAATGATCGAAACTGCTGTTGAGCAAGACGACGATCTAATGATGGCGTACATGGATGGCGAAGAGCCGTCTTTAGAAGACATCAAGCGTTGTATCCGTAAAGGTACACGTGATATGTCTTTCTTCCCAACTTACTGTGGTTCTGCTTTCAAAAACAAAGGTATTCAGCTAGTTCTTGACGCAGTAATCGACTTCCTACCTTCTCCAACAGAAGTTGATCCACAAGATCTAACTGACGAAGAAACAGGTGAGCCTACTGGTGAAGTAGCAACAGTATCTGTTGACGAGCCGTTCCGTGCACTAGCGTTCAAAATCATGGATGACCGTTTCGGTGCCTTGACTTTCGTACGTATATACTCTGGTAAGCTAAACAAGGGTGACACCATCCTTAACTCTGCTACTGGTAAAACTGAACGTGTTGGCCGCATGGTAGAAATGCACGCGAACGACCGTACTGAATTATCATCTGCACAGGCAGGTGACATCATTGCTATCGTAGGTATGAAGAACGTTCAAACTGGTCACACGCTATGTGATCCGAAGAGCCCTTGTACACTAGAGCCAATGATCTTCCCTGAGCCAGTAATCTCAATTGCGGTTAAGCCAAAAGATAAAGGCGCTAACGAAAAGATGTCTCTTGCTATTGGTAAACTAGTAGCAGAAGATCCATCTTTCCAAGTTGAAACTGATGAAGAATCAGGCGAAACCATCCTTAAAGGTATGGGTGAGCTTCACCTAGATATCAAAGTAGATATCTTGAAGCGTACTTACGGTGTTGAGCTAGAAGTAGGTCAGCCTCAGGTTGCTTACCGTGAAACTATCACGCAAGCCGTTGAAGACAGCTACACGCACAAGAAGCAGTCTGGTGGTTCTGGTCAGTTCGGTAAGATTGATTACCGCATCCGTCCTGGAGAAACTAACTCTGGCTTTAAGTTCGTATCTACCGTTGTTGGTGGTAACGTACCTAAAGAATTCTTCCCTGCCATTGAAAAAGGCTTCAAGGGCATGATGGAAGTAGGTCCTCTAGCGGGCTACCCAGTACTAGACGTTGAAGTTGAACTATTCGACGGTGGTTTCCACGCAGTTGACTCATCAGCAATCGCGTTCGAAATCGCAGCGAAAGGTGCATTCCGTCAGTCAATGCCAAAAGCAGGTCCTCAAATTCTTGAGCCAATCATGAAAGTGGACGTGTTTAGCCCAGAAGACAACGTGGGTGACGTAATCGGTGACCTTAACCGTCGTCGTGGTATGATCAAAGACCAAGAAGCTGGCGCAACTGGCGTTCGCATCAAGGCTGACGTACCACTATCAGAAATGTTTGGTTACATCGGTCACCTACGTACTATTACATCTGGTCGTGGTCAGTTCTCTATGGAATTCAGCCACTACTCAGCATGTCCTCAGAACGTAGCTGATAAAGTAATTGAAGAAGCAAAAGCACGTAAAGCAGCTAAGTAATTAGCCTTGTGCCTGGAGCGCTAATGTGTAGTTAGGGCTCCCTTCTACTACATTGAAAGCCGGTCTTATGACCGGCTTTTTTATGCCTGAAAGGATCATCCAAGCGCCACTCATACAGCCTTACGTGTTGCTTAAATAGAACACTCAAACCTTGCGCCTCGTCTATTGCCTGAAACTCACTTGGCACGAACAGAAAACCCGTATCGCATGGTTTATACGCCCCAGTGATTTTCCTCCCGAGCTTTTATAGTCAATGGCTACAGTTGAACGTCAAATTAGAATTATTTGGTGATTGTTTAAAAAGTGAACTATTCTGTTAAGTGTAACCCCTTACTTTTATAACGAAAAAGCGTATCTAGGTTAACCGTTAGCCTGTAGTTGATTTGAATGCTCGCCAGGGATGTAGGTTTATGCATAACACGACTTCGACCAAACGACCCGGACAAACCTTTGTCCATTTTCTCCTTATTGCGACTGTAGCGTGGATCATCCTGTACATCTTGCTGCATTTGGCTATCGATCCAGAAGGCCGGTTTGCTAAAAACAATGTCAATGACGCGTACTACCTGACTGCTCAGGGGGAGTTTTTATTATTTGATGCCACTACATTGACCTGGAATGTAGGCAAAACCAAAGCGACCCCCATTCTGCAGCGATTAGATGAGCGTAATGTCACTATCCGCCAGTTAATGAAAAACCTTCGCATTGATGCGTACCGGCTTAAGGAAAGTTTAGACAGCGAGTTAGTCAACTTCACAATTTCAGGCGAGGCGCATCCCACCTATTTGATTGAAGTGGCTTTAAACGCGGGGACGGATGATAGCTGCACAACCGCCACAACTTCGTGCTATCAACCTACATGGGATGCGCCTTTGCGCAAAGTGTCAGCCTTATATTTAGAACTGCAAAATCTAGAGGGACATCAGGAGTCGAATGCCGCGCTTACCCGCTTAACCGGCTATTTATCTCAACTTAAGCAGCAATCATATGCGCAATATATTGATGCCAGTGCTTTACGAGCAAGTCGTGCCCAGTCTTTTTTTTGGTCAAGTCCTGAAGGGAGTTCAGCTGAAATCATATTCTTCGCGGTATTCGGCGTGCTGGCTAACCTACTGGTTAACTCTGCTGAGTATTTAAGAAACAATAATTTTAAACAGAATGAGCGTTGGGTTGCTTATACCAAGTTAGTGTATGGCCCAATTATCGCTTGGATCCTGGTCACGGCAATTGCAGTCGGGTGGCTAGATTTGGGGGAATATCAAATTGGCACGTATAGTCTACCTCTACTGGCCTTTGTATTGGGTTTTTATTCGCGGAAAACCGTTAACCTATTCAGTCGATTTGGCGATCATTTACTGGGTAAAGCCAGTGAATCCATTGAAAAGGGGCCAGCTGAAATATTGGCAAGTCGGCAGGCCTATCAGGCGCAGTTTCTCAATACACAACGTCCCCGTTCATATCAGGATCTGAAACAAACGGCGTTTGATATTCAATATGAAATAGTGAAAACGGAAGTGATGGAAATGGAGGCGCGCAAATGAAAATTAGCGTAATGCTTATTATGTTTCTAATAGTGTGTGGCTGTCGTTCCACAGACACTGTTCCCCGTCTTCACGAGGCGCTTAATAAAGAAGTCGATTTTTTGCACAAACGCCATATTGAAACCATTGAAGCGTATGGTACGTCGCTGCAGCAAACCAAATCTGACATTACTTCTATCAGTAGCGCGCTGGAGGCGTCAGAGCGTGAACGTTTGTCTGCGTTAAGTCAGCGCAACCAGTCAACGCAAAATGTGTTGGTCAGTGAAGTACTTAGTCGATATGACCAGCGCGTTTACGATGAAATTACCGCCGCCTTTGATCAGACTCTCGAAGCGGTGTTTTGGCCGAACATTGTGAATAATCAAAATGCCTATCGCGATAAAGAAGAGGCATTGGGGGCGCAACTTGCTGCCCATCAGTGTCACAAAGCCAATAGTGGGTGTAGTGATATCGGCTTTGATAATTACCGCAAACTCGCCGAACAATATCGCACTTACGGCGTGCTTAGTGAGTACATTATTCATCTGGGTTACAAACAAGAAAGTGAAATCTGGCAGCGATTGACAGAGTTAACCCACCAATTTAAGCAGTCAGCGAAAGCCCAGGCACAACAGGTGTCAATAAAGACTAATGGCAGTGAAGATTTACTACAGCCTTTGAAAGGCCAACTTAATGTAGTGACTGAGAAATTGGATTCCGGTATTGATGAGTTGCAACAAGAGCGCAATGCGATGACAGAACACTGGACGATAACGAAGCAGTCGTTAGTACTATTACAGCAAGAGATTAACAAACCTGAAGTGTGGGAGCTCATTTTGGCGGGGGGAACCGAGCGTGTAAAAGACGAAGTGGCTATTTACACCAGTGCCATTCAAGAGACAGTGGGCGGTATAGCGGGGGCGCCTGTTGGTAATGTCGCAGCCACCCTTTTTGATCAGACAGTAAATGGCATTGTAGATGATAGTGTAAGGTCACTGGGCAGATCGATAGAGATGCTTTTCAGTAACGCCGAAAACCAAGTACAAAGTGAAGTGACTGATTTCTTGCAGTTAAACAAACTTAATCCATAGGGAAAGATGATATGCCGACATTCAGACCGCCCAATATTGATCCAGCTTTAAGCCAAGATGCACAACAGGTTGTTAGTGCTGCGGCTGCTAAAATGGATGAGTGGTTAACCAATGCATTTAAAAACCTTGAGACTGATTTAGCCAGCGACCTCGACGACTTGCAGGCAAAAATGCAAGCAGAGCACGAACAGTTTATTGCCGAGGAGCGTAAGCACAGTGAAGCCCTGATTGAACAAATAAAACGTTTAAAAAGCGCAGGGAACAACCTTACGCCTTTAGATCCTGAGCAAAAAGACGTCATGGATCAGCTGGCGCAACTGACGACACAAGCAGAAAGTGAATTAAAAGCCAGAGAACAACGGTGGAAGGAGTTCGGTAATAAAACCACTTCACTTGCCATTAACGGGGTGAAAACCCTGTTAAAAGGTATTATTTAACGGCATTACGTAAAGGCAAGACAACATGCTCAAACTTGATGATGGCTTTGCCAGAGGCCGCCCCGACTGCAAAGCGGAAGTAATGCATTTACAGCGCTGTTTTAACAAGCTGTCTATTCACATGGAGGTGGATGGTTTTTTTGGTGTGAGTACACAATTAGCGGTGGCAGAGTTTCAGCAAGTACAAGGTTTACCTGTGACAAAAGTGGTCGACAATGCGACCTGGCTTCGCATTGAGCAACTATTGTTTGATCACAGCCAGTCGACTGGATCTTCAAATCCATCAGACAACCCTCAAACTGATAAAAATGATGCGGTTTCAAGTACGCCAACTAGCGACCTTTGGACATTGTTTCGCGGTGATCTAGCTTGGTTACATGACAGAGAAGGGCATGCTGGTAAAGCATACTGGCCGGGCAGCGCATCGGGGATTACCCTCGACCCCGGTTTTGATTTGGGATATCAAGAGCCCGAAGAATTGATAACGCATTATGCGTCCATACTTAACCCTAATCAGCTTGAGGCATGTAAAGGCGTTTTAGGATTAAAGGGGCGGGGGGCGAAAACATGTCTCAATCAATCCCTTGATCTATTGAGCATTCGAATATCGAAAAACCAAGCGCTTAAGGTGCTACCCCACATTGCAAAGCCTTATTGGGTGGCAGTGACAAAGCGCTTTCCTATGGTGAAGGATGTCAGTTGTCCGGGGGCAGTACATACTGCCTTGTTATCACTGGCGTTTAATCGTGGGCCAAACAATGATGCGCTGGCATGTTTACATGCGCCGCTTGCGCAACAGGACTGGCAAGCCTGTGCGACAGAAATTGGTAATATGCAGCAAGATCACGCGCTTGCTGGCATACGCAAGCGCCGGAAAATGGAAGCTGAGTTGATTACAAAGAGCTTGTAGCAATAGATTACCGTTAACTGGGCTTATACTATTGCTTTGCCAAACCTTTTCAATCTTGTTTTTTGATGTGCCTTGGCAGGATATTAATACATTTTGTAAGGTAAGAATTTACCTGACATTACTACACTGACGCGATCACCTTTCGGGTCATTTTCTCGCTGTAAGTCCATTGAAAAGTCAATCGCACTCATGATGCCGTCGCCAAATTCTTCGTGGATAAGCTCTTTAAGTGTGGTGCCGTATACGTTCACTAATTCGTACCAGCGATAGATAAGTGGGTCGGTTGGCACTTCAGTGGGAAGAGACCCTTTGTAAGGAGCAATTTGTAGCCATGCTACTGCTTCATCGCTTAACGCCAATAATTCGCCTACCGCGGTTGCCTGTTGTTTAGTCATCGCCATCTGACCTAAACACGCTGCGGTGCTCCATTCCTTCGATTGGCCAACCACTTCTGCAATTTGACTCCATTTAATACCTTTGAGAATTTTTGCTGACTGGATCATATCGGTAACTTGTGTGCGTGATGTAATCATCATTTTTTTCCTCTATGGGTTAGGTAAGAACGATTAGGGTGATTAAATTGGTCAGTACTAAGATCAGTGCCAGCGCTTTATAGAAAAAAAGTGGGTGGCGTTTTATTAATGGCTGGGCGTGATTGTGCCGCCCCGGATGGGGGTAGCGCAGTGCAAAAACAAACTCAGAGAGTGTGGCAAACCGTTTTACTGGCACAATATGCAATGCCCGTTGCAATGTGCTGTCTATCCACAACGGAATAGATCGTTGCACATCCATTGCCGTTTCGTATTTGAGCTTGTACTGCGCCGCTAGTGTACGACAGTGAGCCACTTTAGTTCCATAAGGGTAACGGCCACATAACAAGGCATAAGTCAGTACTGCAAGGGAAAATAGATCAGATTGTTCGTTGCCTACCTCGCCTAAGAAGTACTCCGGCGCACAATAGAGCACATCCCCTGGAATTGGGCTGTCGCTGTAGAGGCTGGGGGCATCGATTAACGCGGCTTCACCAAGGTCGATTATGGTGCAAAACCCCTCTGGGGTTATCATGATATTGTCCGGTCGAATGTCTCGGTGAAGAATACCCTGCCGATGCATGGCCTGAAGACCATCGGCAACTTGTTCAATGATATTACGAACCTGCTCTAATGAAGGCAGGGGGTTGTCCAGCATCCACTGGGCTAACGTTTGTCCGTCTACAAAGTTAGTCAGGCAGTAAAAAGCGTTGGGGGTCTGCGGTAGCCCTATTTCGGAAAACAGGGGGCTTTGTATCACATGAGCTGAGCTAATTCGCCTTGCCATCCAGGTTTCAATACAGCATTGCTTAAGGGCTTGTGCGGATTGGGCAAAATCGGTGGCGGGCACTTTTACCACCAAAGAAGAGTTGTTCACTTCGCTTCTTAGTGACAGTGGTTGTGCGAGAAAAGCGTGGCTACGCGCAGAGGTATAAAGTTGACGTTTTAATTCCAGGTTGTCGACGCAATCTCCCACTTGCAATGCGATTACCTCAGGGAAGTCGGCCTTTTTTTTGTTTTGCTCAACGGGCGCAATATGTGAAAGCTTCACCAGTACTAAGGTGAGGTTGTCAGTACTGCCATTGTGGATGGCCTGTTGAACTTGTTTTTCCGCCATGTCACTTGTGAGCACGGCGTTGCCGTGTATTTGTGTTAGCACTGTTTTAATATCAATAAACTCGTGAACACCATCGGTACTCATCGCGATAGTGCACGGTGCAGTCAACGTATAAGTAATGTGATCGATGGCAATATCTGCACTGACACCAAGCGCACCTGACAGATATGAATGACGGGGATCCTCTTCACATGGCTGGCGATGGGCTTGGGTTAAAGTAACGCTTTCATCCTGACTCATGACGCTTATTTCGCCATCACCCACATGAAAGATATGCAGTTGGCCATCGTAAACAATTAAAACTGAAAGTGTGCACACATAACCTTTTTCGGGGGTATAGCAGAACGCACTTTGTTGGTTACGGGTGTAAAGTCTGGCGTTGAGTTCTTTTATGATAGTCAATGCAGTGTCAGCGAGGGACCATTGCTCGGGGGCGATAGTGAACAGGGCTAGAAACTGTGAGGTCGCAAAATCGCTGGCGATTTGGCTTACCGTGCTGCTACTGACACCATCGGCAATAACAAAAATGCTTGCACTTTGGGCATCTGAATTGGATGAGTGAGTACCAATGCGATAGGCAAGTGCATCCTGATTAATGGGTTTGTTGCCTTTCGAAGTATACGCACTGACAGTAATAGATGGGTTGCTGGACAAAGACGCTGGCATATTCATAAAAGTCACAACTGTAGTAGAAAGGCGAGACAGGGCTTTAGGTGGTTAAAACTAAAGCCCCGACTATTTACCTTGATTACCTGTGTATGTGTTACACCGGCAGTGTTTCGGTGGCAGCTGATTTATTTACTACTATGTTGCGCTTTGGCAAAGTTTTAACGTGAGTGGTGTATAGCGTTAGGCCAGTAAATGCTAACCCGCCTACCAGGTTACCCAATGCAGTAGGAATTTCATTCCAGATGAAGTAATCCATGATTGAAAAGTCACCGCCCATAATAAGGCCAAAGGGGAATAGGAACATATTGACCACCGAGTGCTCAAAGCCCATAAAGAAGAACAGCATAATAGGCATCCACATAGCAAGCACTTTGCCACTGACGTGGGTGGAGATCATCGCGCCGACTACGCCTAGTGATACCATCCAGTTACACAACATGCCACGTATAAATATGGTGATCCATCCCGCTACGCCATGCTCTGCGTAACCCAATGTTCTGGCTTCACCTATGCTGGCGACTTTAGTTGCAATGGCGCCACCGTCCGTGTTGTAGCCCATGGTAAAGATAAAGGACATCATAAACGCGACCGTTAATGCGCCGCCGAAATTTCCTAAAAATACTAACCCCCAGTTACGCAGTATTTGCTTAGGTGTGACCCCTGGGCGTTTAGCCAACCACGCTAATGGCGTGAGTACAAATACGCCGGTTAACAAATCAAAGCCCATCAGATACAGCATACAAAAGCCCACTGGGAACAACACTGCACCAATGAGAAATACGCCAGTTTGAACCGCGATAGTCACCGCAAATACCGCTGCCAGTGCGAGAATAGCGCCGGCCATATATGCGCGAATAAGGGTATCTCGGGTAGACATGTATATTTTTGCTTCACCCGCATCCACCATTTTGGTTGCGAATTCAGCAGGAAGAAGATAAGCCATGGTTTCACCTCTGTTTCGTAATAGTTAATTGAGTAGACACGCGTTCTTAAAGATCAAAAAAAGGCGTCCGCAACACTTTTCAAAAAAGTGTTGGGGACGCCTTTGTCCTAAACTTCACATTGTCTTTTTGTAGCAGTACTTTATTTGCAATAAACGAGTTTCACTAAATAAATCGACTGCATACTAAATTATGGCATTCCTTGGTTATCAAATTGGTTAATACCAAAAGAAGCTAATTAGACAGTAGCCAAAAAGATGCCAATTCCCATCAAATTAACTCAATTTTTGCTACGTGGCTTGATGGATAAGGGTTAAGGAGGGGAGGGCGCGTTGTTTTTCTACTGACCCTAACTGTACCGAGGCTGCTTAAATGGACTTAATTGCACTAAAACAGACAGTGCTGCACTGTTTTTGTGAGCGCTTAAGGCTATTTTTATCAAAGCTCACCACAGCATCAGCCGCTAGTAATAGAATAGAAATAATAAAACTATAGGATTAAGTGCTGCGTACTTTAGCGGGGTTGTCTATAATGGCTCATCTTAAAAAGGAAGTAGTTATGAAAAGCATTGAAATAGATGACGATTTATATGCCTTCATCGCCAGTCAAACAAAGCATATTGGTGAAAGTGCATCACAAATTTTAAGACGCTTACTGTTACCGGAAGACGGTGCAGTATCAAATGGCAATAATGTCTCTGAGGTAGCTCCCAATGTAACTCAAGCGCCTGCGACCAAGCATGAGACGCTTGCACCTAAAGCCAGTCAAGCTGCGCAGAAAGTGACGCCCACAAACAATGGTAAGTCTGCCATTAGCCACGCAACTAAAAAATCCACAACGAAGAAAGTGGCTTCTGCTAAATCAACTGCAGTGAGCGGTAATAACACCTTAGCACAGCCAGCTGAACAGCATGACAAGCGTGACATTTTAGATCTGGTTTCAAAAGACGCTCTGGCCACCTTTACCAAAAGGGTTGATCAGTTTCTGTTTGTATTAAGTGCAGCGCATAAACTGAATGCAGAGAACTTTGAAAAAGTAGAAGAGATCAAAGGGAAAAACCGAACTTATTTTGCGACCAGCAAAGAAGCATTGTTAGAGAATGGTAGTAGTACCAACCCTAAACTTATCCCTGAAAGTCCATTTTGGGTGGTGACTAACAATAACACTGCGAAAAAAATCAGTATGCTGGAACAGGTTTTGCGTCATTTAGGCTATCAACCTAATGTAATTGAAACGGCAGTAGCGCGTTTTTCTTCTGAAGGTAAATAAACACGACTTCTAAGATAAGGATTTTTTCATGGCATTACATCCGCAAGCAGGTAAGCACGCAGCTAAAGAGCAGCTCATAAACGTCGCCCAATTAGTTTGTCAGTATTACAGCTTTAAACCGGATATCAACGACCCAGGGCAAGCCGTCTCATTTGGCACATCCGGCCATAGAGGTTCGTCGGCAAACTACACTTTTACTGACACGCACATTAGTGCTATTTGTCAGGCGTTGGTGGAATATCGTCACCAAAACGGAATTAGTGGGCCGTTGTTTATTGGTAAAGATACTCATGCGTTATCTGAGCCTGCCATGATCACCGCCATTGAAGTATTGTGTGCCAACGGTGTGGATGTAGTCATACAACGCAGTGACAATGAAAGCATGGGATTCACACCGACCCCCGTAATTTCACGTACCATTATTCGCTATAATCGCGAAAATCAAGACGACCGTGCCGACGGTATTGTTATAACGCCTTCGCACAACCCACCTGCAGACGGCGGTTTCAAATACAATCCTCCCCACGGTGGCCCAGCTGACAGTGATGTTACAACCCAGATTCAAGACAGGGCAAATGCGTTGATTGCCGATGGCAACACCGACGTTAAACGCGTTGATATCCGCCAGGCCACTAAGCGAAAGTTGTTTCGCGAAGAAGATTTTATGATGCCTTATATTGATGATCTTGAAAAAGTGATTGATATGGCAGCCATTGCTAACGCCAAACTAAAACTGGGCACAGACCCTCTTGGTGGAGCAGGCGTGGGATATTGGGCGCGTATTGCCGATAAGTACGGATTAGATATTACCGTAGTTAACAAACAGGTCGACCCGCAGTTTGGTTTTATGCGCAGGGACAAAGACGGCAAATTGCGTATGGACTGTTCGTCAGCGTATGCCATGGCTGGACTAATCGAGCTGAAAGACAACTTTGATTTAGCGTGGGGGAATGACCCCGACTTCGATCGTCATGGCATCGTATGTAAAAGTGTTGGCCTAATGAACCCCAACCACTACCTTGCAGTCGCCATTAATTATCTGTACACCCATCGCCCGGCATGGCCTGAAAGCTTGAAAATTGGTAAAACCCTAGTATCTAGCAGCATGATCGACCGTGTAGCTCATAGTTTAAACAAACCTTTGGCTGAAATGCCTGTGGGCTTCAAGTGGTTTGTTGATGGCTTAGCCAGCAGTGAAATTGGTTTTGCTGGTGAAGAAAGTGCAGGGGGGATCTTTTTAGAGCGTGACGGCAGTACTTGGGCGACAGACAAAGATGGATTTATTTTGTGTTTGTTGGCCGCAGAAATTCTGGCGGTTACTGGTAAAGATCCCGGCGAACACTATCAAGCCCTCACGGAGCAATTTGCTGCCCCGGTATACAATCGCGTAGATGTTGCGGCCACACTAGAGCAAAAACAAAAACTGTCGGCGATGGACGCATCTGTTGTCACCAGCGATACGTTGGCGGGCGAGCCAATCATTGCGGTACAAACGCACGCCCCAGGTAATAATGCCGCGATTGGGGGCGTAAAAGTGTCTACCGAAAACGGCTGGTTTGCAGCACGACCTTCTGGCACAGAGCAAATATATAAAATTTATGCGGAAAGCTTTAAAGGTGAAAGTCACTTACATGATTTAATCGCTGAAGCAGAAGCCTTAGTAGGGAAAATCATCAAATAAGGTCAAAAAAAGAACGATTTGATCTTACTCGTGTTAAATAAATGTTAAAATGCGCATGTTTGCATACGAATTCATGCGCATTTTTGTTATTTTAACAAAATGTTTACAACATAATCGTTTAAGTGCTGCTATATTGCTGTCATATTCTTAGGATATTCTGTAATTAAATTACGTTTTTCCCGGTGGTCAACCGCCCTAATTAAGAGTGAGACGCACAATGAACGCTAAAGCGACCAAGACGCAACCCTCTCCCGTTATTGATAAAGCCGCGTTTAAAGCTGCGGTTATCAGACACCTTCACTGCACACTCGGCACAGACGAAAACAAAGCAAACAATCACGCCTGGTGGAAGGCCACATGTGCAGCTATTCAGGAACAAGTGTTAGAGGGTTTGCGAAAAACCCAAAAAAGCCACTACCTAAACGATACTCGCGCGGTTCATTATTTCTCGGCAGAGTTCTTAATGGGACGCCTACTGTCTAATAACCTGCAAAACTTTGGTTTATTTGATGTGGCCAGTGGGGCACTAAAAGAACTGGGTGTTGAAATTTCAGACATTCTGGAAGAAGAGCCTGATATGGCATTGGGCAATGGTGGCCTGGGTCGTCTGGCTGCCTGTTTTATTGACTCGTTGGCGACGATGGAATTACCTGCCATTGGTTATGGTATTCATTACGAACACGGTTTGTTCCGTCAGGAAATTAAGAGCGGCGCCCAAATTGAACGCCCCGATAGTTGGCGTGATTATGGTAATCCGTGGGAAATTTGCCGCCCGGAGTCTATTCAGGAAGTGTCGTTATACGGTTACGTTGAGACCAAGTACGGTGACAATGGTCGAGTATTAAAAGAATGGCACCCTGGCTCGATAGTGAAAGGTGTGCCATGGGATATTCCCGTAGTAGGCTATGAAGGTAAAACCGTAAACGTATTGCGTTTATGGCAATCCGACTCGTCTGATTACTTCAACTGGGACGTATTTAATGCCGGTGGTTATGTGGATGCGCAACGTGAAAATGTTCAGGCAGAAACCATATCTAAGGTGCTTTATCCCAATGATGAGACTGAAGCGGGTAAAGAACTTCGTCTTATTCAGCAATATTTCTTCTGCTCGTGTTCACTGAAAGACATCATCCGTCGATACAAGCGTGCCCATGGCGATGATTGGAGTCGTTTTGCTTCCCAGGTTGTTATTCAGTTAAACGATACTCACCCAGCCATAGCCGTACCTGAACTGATGCGTATTTTGGTGGATCGCGCCGAACTAGGTTGGGAAGATGCATGGGCAATCTGTACTAAAGTGTTTGCTTATACCAACCACACACTGCTTCCTGAGGCTCTGGAGAAGTGGCCTGCTCGAATGATTGAAAAAATTCTACCTCGTCATTTAGAGATCATTTATGAAATCAACCACCGCTTTATGGCTGAAGTTGATAAGAAATGGCCGGGTGATAATGCTATGAAAGCCAAGCTTTCTATCATAGAAGAGGGCAACGAAAAGATGGTGCGTATGGGCCACTTATCGGTAATTGGCTCTTTTGCCGTGAACGGTGTAGCAGAAATGCACTCGCGCCTAGTGAAGTCGTCTTTGTTCCCGGAATTTGATGCGCTTTATCCGGGCAAATTGACTAACGTGACCAATGGTATTACACCACGTCGTTGGTTGAAGGCGTGTAATCCGGCACTTTCTAAACTGATAGATAAAAAGATTGGCGAAGATTGGCCAAAAGATCTTGATAAATTACAAGGTCTTGCAAAATTCGCGAACAATAAGACTTTCCAGAAACAATTCATGAAAGTGAAACTGGAAAACAAAGAGCTACTGGCTGAAGAAATTCGCAAGTCACTGGATCTTGAAGTTGACGTAAATGCTATTTTTGACATCCAGATCAAGCGTCTTCACGAATACAAGCGTCAACACCTGGCTTTATTACATATTATGGCGTTGTATCGTCGTATTCTTGAAAACCCTGAATACGATATGCACCCTCGTGTGTTTATATTCGGTGCGAAAGCGGCGCCTGGATATAAGCTAGCAAAAGACATTATTTTCGCAATTAATAAGGTAGCGGAAAAAATCAACAACGACCCTCGGGTTAACAATAAAATTAAAGTGGCATTTTTACCCAACTATCGCGTGTCACTGGCTGAGAAAATGATACCTGCGGCTGATGTTTCTGAGCAAATCAGTACAGCTGGTAAAGAAGCGTCTGGGACAGGTAATATGAAACTGGCCCTAAACGGTGCGATAACCATAGGTACGCTAGATGGTGCGAATGTTGAAATTGCTGAAGAAGTGGGTGACGACAATATCTTTATCTTTGGTCTTACTGTAGAAGAAGTTAATGCGCTTAAAGCCAATGGCTATAACCCCTATGACTATTACTACAAGGATGCAGAGATAAAGGCCGTACTCGATTGGTTAGAAACGGATTATTTCACACCCGGTAAGCCTGGGGCATTGGTATCAATTAAGCAAAGCTTACTGGATAATGGCGACCCCTATATGGTACTCGCCGATTTCAGGGCATATTCTGATGCACAAATTGCTGTAGATGCCGCTTATCGCGATAAAGAGCGTTGGGCTGAGATGGCAATTATCAATACCGCGAGAATGGGTAAATTTACCTCAGACCGCTCAATCCGTGATTATGTAGAGCGCGTTTGGAAGCTGTCGCCGTGTAAAATAGAAGGCTAGTCGCAGAAATATTGAGAAAAAACCCGGCAGTGTTAAGCTCGCCGGGTTTTTTATTGTGTTAATGTGGCATTCTTTCTAAGTGTTGATCAATATTAGATTTATCTTACATTTTTGGTTTGCACAATCCACCTCACACTCCTATGGATCTTGGCGAACGGAATAATAGGGTATTTTAAATTATACCTTTAGCTAGTTGCGCCCAACATTGCATCATGGTTTTATATGTCTTGTTGTTTTTTGTACCTAGAAGCGTATAGCTCGAGGAAAACATCATGAGCCAAGTTATTACATCGCTGGCAACCATTCCCAATCGATACGCGTTTATCGATAGTATTGCCAAAAGGGCAATGCAAAGTCATTCTTTGTCATTGATGCTTATCGATGTCGTCAGGTTTTCTGACGTCACTACCAGTTTAGGTATACATGTTGGCGATAGCTTTTTACTTGAAATAGCCAACCGTATACACACCCTGTTTGGGACTAAGAATGTCTCTGTTGGGCGTATCAGTGGCGATATCTTTGGGGTGGTATTTCCCAATCAATCGAATGAAAGCATGCTAAGGAGTATGTTTGATCGCTTGGTGGAGCACTTTAAAACACCTATGCATTACGACGGGACGGCCTTTATTGCAGACTTCAACGTGGGTGTTGTGTGTTGTGATACGCGCGAGTTCGACATTACCATTTTTGTATCCCGTGCTGAAACAGCGCTCAAATTAGCGAAAGAGAATAAATACGAAAACTATTGTGCCCTGACAACGCGGGATAAAGCTGATACGGGTAAAAGTTTAGCGTTGAAGGCCGATTTAAAACGCGCTATCGCACACAACGAATTAGAACTGTATTTCCAACCTAAGGTAGAATTGAGCACGTTAGCTGTAGTCGGGGCAGAGTGTTTGCTTCGCTGGAACCACCCATTAGATGGTGTGCTGTTTCCGGGCCCGCTCATTGAAGCTGCTGAATCGTATAATATGATGAGCGAATTGGGATACTGGACTTTGGAACAGGCATTCAGAGCACTGGCCCACTTCGATGTACTGCGACTGGATTTGTGCCTTTCAGTGAATATTTCTCCCACTCAGCTATACGACAACCAGCTTATTCCTACTTTGCGTACGTTAAGTCAGTCTTATTCGATGCCGTTAAGCCGAATTGAGTTGGAACTTACCGAAGACGTCGCTTTGTCTAATTCACTGATGGTGAAGAAGCAATTAGATGAACTAAGAAACTTAGGAATAAAAATCTCTGTCGATGACTTCGGTAAAGGCTACTCCAACCTGGCTTATATCCGGGATCTCGACTTAGATGCACTAAAAATTGATAAATCATTTGTGATGGAACTGACGGTTCACCCGGTCAACAAGGCGATTATAGAGGCGGCTAAAGTTATCGGCCATGCAAAAGGGTGCGGTGTGATTGCTGAAGGTGTGGAAACCATAGAACAATTGCATATTTTAAGAGAAATGGGCATAACCGAAGGGCAGGGTTATCTGTTTTCTAAAGCTGTACCGTTAGATGAATTTATCGTGCTAACTCAACAGGAAATCATCGTCGGCCATTCCCCTTTACGCGCTAGAGCGTGGTAAAAAATGTAGCCAAAACCATAAACGTAGACGCATTTTGACAGTTACTTTTACAAAATTGTACCCATTGGATGATTTTACACAGAGGTCTCGTTACACTACTGCCATTCTCGGTTTTGAATGGTTATTCTATGCAACAACTCATCGACAACGGCCAGTTTTTACATTTATCCCGCCGTTCTCCCCAGCTTTTTGATACACCTACGCAATTTACTTTGCCCAATGGTACTCAGGTACATATTACCGCGCCTGGTATTATTGGCTTCTTTCCTCAAAATGGTTTATCAGAGAAAAAGCACATTGTATTGTCGTGTGGGGTTCACGGTAATGAAACTGCCCCGATTGAAATATGCGATGAACTGGTTCAGCAGATTGTTAGAGGCGAGTTGACCCTTTCACACAACGTATTGTTCTTATTTGGTAATCTGCCTGCCATGGATATCGGTCAGCGGTTTGTTGAAGAGAATATGAATCGTTTGTTCAGTGGCGCGCATTCCAGTGGGGAAGGTCTGGTGAACGCTGAGCGTATAAGGGCTAAACAATTAGAAGATGCAGTGGCCAACTTTTTTGAAGCCAGTAATGGGCCGCGCTTTCACTACGATCTACACACCGCAATTCGCGCTTCAAAAAATGAGAAGTTCGCGGTCTATCCCTATCTTCACGAGCGCAAACACAGCTTAGGTCAGTTGGCGTTTCTTGCGGCGTGCGGAGTCAAAACTATATTACTGTCTGAAAGTGCGACGACGACCTTCAGTTATTTTTCTTCCCACCGTTTTGGTGCGCACGCGTTTACCGTTGAGTTAGGTAAAGTAAGACCTTTTGGCGAAAATGATATGAGCCGCTTTGCCGAGGCGAAAAACGCGCTAACAGCATTGATTAGCCAGCCTGAATTTGCGCCCACCGTCGATATGGCAGAACTGGATATCTATCGGGTGAACCAAGTGATCAATCGTCATCACCAAACATTTACGCTACATTTTGCCGACGACACCCCCAATTTTATGGATTATCCAAAGGGCACGGTTTTAGCGTCGGAGCCAGCCAAACAGTATGTGGCTCAACAAGATGGTGAAGCTATCGTATTTCCCAATGCGAATGTTGCAATTGGCCAACGTGCACTGTTAACGGTTGTGCCTACTACATTGGATACACTTGATGTTTGAATTAGACGCCCGTTTACACAATGATACATATTTTGTCTGCGATCTTTCGCTAAGTCGTGTACTGTTGATGAACGACAGTCAATTTCCCTGGCTTATACTCGTACCCAGAAAGCATGATGTGGCTGAAATTATAGACTTGTCAGAAGAAGATCAGATTACGCTACTAAAAGAATCGGCGTTGGTCTCTAAGGCAATGCAAATTTTGTTTTCGCCGTTAAAACTCAACGTAGCAGCGTTGGGCAATATCGTCAGGCAGTTGCACGTGCACCACGTAGCCCGCTTTGACACGGATGTGGCATGGCCAAAACCGGTGTGGGGAAATCAAGCGCCGAAACCGTATCAAGATGAGCAAGCACATGTACTGATTACCCAGTTGCAAGGGTTATTGACGCAGGGACAACAGTAACGTAGACAACACCCTGCGTATTGTTTGGTTTATTTAAAAAGGAGTGATCCATGATAGTGTCAACCACACCCACCTTAGAAGGACATAAAATAGAAGCCTACTACGGAATTGTTGTAGGCGAGGCTATAATGGGTGCCAATGTATTCAAAGATTTATTTGCGTCAATCAGAGATATTGTTGGTGGGCGATCTGGTACCTATGAAGAAGAACTGACCACTGCGCGTAAACTTGCGTTCACTGAATTGGAGCACGAAGCGCGTAGTATGGGCGCAAATGCGGTGGTTGGAATAGATCTAGACTATCAGGTCATTGGAGACAAAGGCAGCATGCTGATGGTAAGCATTAGTGGGACTGCAGTAAAAACCATACCGCTTTAACAAGCACGCTAGCAAAAGTGCTTTGGTTAATACTAGGGCACCCACAAGAGGCAATCACCAAGGCTCTTCGTCGTCAAACCCGTTAGCTTTTTGCTTCTTCTGCGTGGTTTTATCTGTGCTAGCCTCAGCGTCTTTTTCCACCTCGTCAAACGGTTTTGACGGGGTGGGGAACTTAAACTTAGCACTGTATTTTAATAATGTGATATTGCCAATAACCACACCAAGCACCAACACAATGATCACTATAACCCAAGTTAAATCCATAGCCTGCTCGTAGTATATTTGAAGGGCACGTTCGCTATTGCGAATTCCACCCACGGTTTAACACATAGCGTTCATACAGGGCGGGGAGGTGTGTTAGAACACAGGATTTACCTTGTATTTCACTATTTTCAATGGCGTCGGTTATCACCTCAAGACGTCTTGCCTGCTCAAAATAGGTCGCTGTGCTGCGATGACTTAAATGCCAAGGCTCACGAGCTACGCCACCTTTGTTTATTTCAAAAGGGCGGTAAAAACCAAATTGATGCATGTGCGAAGTTAGCCAATTCGCTAGAGCATAACACGGTCCTTCAACGTCGTATTCACTTTCCACTAAGTTAAATTGGCCATGCCACTGCGCTACCGCCGATTTATCGTATACGTCAATGTCCGTTCCCCAATGGTGGCGGCTGCCACCGGGCAACGCTGACCAGGTTAAAATGGCGTGGAGTTTTTGCTCTTCACTGAGTGTGCTTGGATCGAGGGGATGGCCATTGCTGTCTAATAAGGTTGCTTCTCCCCGCCACTTTCGGTTGAAAATGGCCATTTGACGATCAAAATTCCGATAGCTGCTGACTAGCTGTAAGTCGATACCGTCACGTATGGCCGCCCGTTGCATGTTAACAAAATCATCGACCACGTCCGGGTGCAGAAAATGGCCCCTGCCAACATCCACTAAATAAGTGTTCTGTTGGCCTAGCCATTGAGCGGGAGATACGGGTTGCATCAGTTAGCCAGTAGCCGTTCAAGAATACCGAAATACATATCTGCGAGCTTTTCCAGATCGGCCATTTTTACACATTCGTCAATTTTATGTATGGTGGCGTTAACCGGCCCTAACTCAATGACTTGTGCGCCTGTGGGGGCAATAAAACGTCCGTCTGACGTGCCGCCGGCAGTAGAAAGTACTGTTGGCTTTCCGGTAACAGCCTCAATTGCGCCTTGGGTGGCATCCAGTAATGCACCGTTGTCGGTTAAAAATGGCTGGCCGTTAAACGTCCACTTTATGTCGTAGTCCAATTCATGCTTATCGAGTATTGCGCGTACTCGTTCAATTAATAATTGATCGGTGACTTCGGTTGAGAAGCGGAAATTGAAGCAGACGTGAAGCTCACCAGGAATGACATTTCCGGCGCCAGTGCCGCCGTGGATATTCGAGATCTGAAAGCTGGTAGGCGGAAAGAAGTCATTGCCGTTGTCCCAGTGGGACTTGGCCAGTTCATCAAGGGCGGCCGCTGCCATATGCACGGGGTTTTTCGCCAGGTGAGGGTAAGCCACGTGGCCTTGAACCCCTTTTACCACGAGATCGCCGGTTAATGAGCCTCGTCGACCATTTTTAACAATGTCACCTACCTCGTCGGTAGAAGATGGCTCACCTACCACACACCAGGTGATTTTTTCGTTACGTGCTTCTAGGGTATCGATAACACGGGTGGTACCGTTGATAAACGGGCCTTCCTCGTCGCTGGTAATAAGATACGCAATGCTCCCTTTGTGATTAGGGTATTGATTGACGAACTCTCGGGTGGCTACCAGCATTGCGGCTAAACTGCCTTTCATATCGGCTGCGCCCCGGCCATGCAGATAGCCATTGCGCTGAGTGGCAACAAAAGGCGGCGTTTGCCAGGCTGATTCGGGGCCACTGGGCACGACATCGGTGTGTCCAGCAAAACAGAATACCGGCCCCTGGGTGCCGCGTCGTGACCACAAATTGGTGGTGTCTTCAAAGACCATAGACTCGTTGCTAAACCCTAATGCGCCTAAAAAATCCTTCATGGCATCCTGACAACCTGCATCTTCTGGTGTCACAGAGCGGCGATTGATCAACGCTTCGGAAATTTCAATGACTGATGCATTTAACAAAATATGGCCTCATATTGTGTTGGCTTAAAGCCGATGTGATAGGTGTCGTTGTGAAGCAGAATAGGGCGTTTTACCATGGCAGGGTGTTGCTCAAGCATTGCTAACGCTTTTGCTTTATCAATGGCCGTTTTTTCCGCGTCATCAAGCTGGCGATAGGTAGTGCCTCTTTTATTTAGCATGAGTTCCCAGCCCAACTGCTCTTCTGCATCTTCTAAAAAGCGCGCATCTATACCGTCTTTGCGATAATCGTGAAAAGTAAACGCGATGTCGTGATCAGCAAGCCACTTTTTGGCTTTTTTAATGGTGTCACAATTGGGAATGCCGTATAGGACTGTACTCATTTTTATTTATTCCATACTACTTGTTGGTTACGCGAAGTCATTACAGGTTGTAATTAAAAGACGTGCTCGCCTTATACGAACAACGAAAAGAGCGGATCTTCACATGCTTCAACGTATTTTCTATTGGTGGGTAATACGCCCAGTAATTTTTGTGGATTTAACACCGTCATTATACAAATATTTGCCACCCCTTGTTGTTTTAGCCACGCACTATTTATGGTGAATAAGGGTTGCTTGGCGACAAACCGCTGTCCTTGTTGTAAAGGGCAGGAAAATTGTGCACCGTGAAGATGTTGTGTGTCGCCACCGTACTTAATTCTGCATTTTAGGCCTACTGACGACCTGACTTCAACCGCGTAATCTAACGGAATGACCTTTAAGATCGTGCCATCAAAAGGCGCTGTTATACAATTTCCTGTTGAAACAATGACCGCCCCCGGTCCGTGAAAACCGTGTTTAAGCAGAGGGTCGTCTAGGTCTTTCATTGACATTACCTGGCCTGAAAGCGGGCTTGATATATCAACTTGTTTAGTAAATTCCTCTGGGGGAAAGGGTAGAAGCTTATTCTTCACTGCTTGTCCTCATTAACAGTGTAACCCGCTTTTTTCAGTGCTTTGACTGCGTCGGCTAATTTATTCTCTTTCACTAAGAAAAAGTCGGTATCAAACGTGGAAACCACAAAAATAGAGACTTTTGCGGCTGCCAGAACTTGCCCTATTTGCGCCATAATACCAATCAGCGATAAATGTAACGGCCCTAACAATTCTAGGGCGCGCCATCCTTCATCGCAATCTAACGAAGGCACATCGACGGTATTGGGAACTACGATAGACAATTCATCTTCTGTTTTACCGAGGAAAAATAGCGGACTGCTTAGTACGGATGCGGGAATATCGCTATCTGGATCCAGACTGTGAATTGTAAATAAAGACTCACGAAGGAGAAGTGTTTGCTTTGGCATGAGAAACCGAAAATGTGAATGCTTCGACGATAGAACCATTAAACCACTAACTGTGGTTAAGTGCTATGTGTTATCCACTTAATCTGTGGATAAGTTTGTTGAGTAGTTTGGGGAGATGTTGTAAATGCATGATAAATAAAGATTAAATAAACTGTACAAACTATGCTCAGTGGATAACATTCTAGTATTCACAAGCATTTTCCACAGGCGATGTCTACAGGCAAAATAAAAAATGTTTAGTATTTTTGCAATTTCTTGCCTTGACAATGTGCCCCTTTTTCAGAAATTGCGGTGCATATCCTGTGATAGTAAGGCGACTACTATTTGTCAAAATCGTGTTATTTTGAAAAGAGATGATCTACATTTGTAAACACAAATAGGTAGCCATCTCGCGATTGTTTGTGTGCTCTATTAAAAAATATACCCAAGGGTCAACGACACCAATAAAGGGAGTTCAACCATGTCAGAAACAGCCTGGTGCGATATCACGACAGAAGATGCTGAGAGTCTAGTTGATTTTTATGAAGCGGTGATGGGCTGGCGCAAAGAGCCTATTGATATGGGCGGATATAACGATTATGTCATGATGAAGGGCGATGGTACGCCGGTGGGGGGAATTTGTCATAAAAGGGGCGTGAATAAGGGTTTACCAGGCGGGTGGATCCACTATTTCACAGTACCACAGTTAGATGATGCGCTGGCGAGTGTTAAAAAGCTGGGGGGCGCGTTAGTCGGAGAGGTCAGGCATCATGGAAAGGACAGCTTTTGTATTATTAAAGATCCTTCTGGTGCCTTTTGTGCGCTTTACGAAAAAGGCAGCGATTGACGCTGCCTTGTCTATGACTATTTCTTATTGATAACGCCACGGTTAACCTGGTCGCGCTCAATAGATTCAAAGAGTGCCTTGAAGTTACCTTCACCAAATCCGTCGTCTTGTTTACGCTGAATAAACTCAAAAAATACGGGGCCGAAAACAGTTTCTGAGAATATTTGAAGCAATAGTCTAGGCTCGCCATTCTCGGTGGTGCCGTCTAGCAGAATACCGCGCTTTTTGAGCTCTTCTACATTTTCGCCGTGACCGGGTAAGCGGTCTTCCAACATTTCGTAATAGGTATCTGGCGGCGGCGTCATAAACTTCATGCCTTTCGCTTTTAACTTATCCAGACAGGCAATTAGATCGTCACAGGCAAAAGCGATGTGTTGGATCCCTTCGCCGTTGTATTTCATTAGAAATTCTTCAATTTGGCCACCACCGCCCACAGCTTCTTCGTTCAATGGTATGCGAATTTTGCCGTCAGGCGCTGTCATTGCTTTTGATAGCAAGCCAGTGTATTCGCCTTTAATGTCAAAATAACGAATTTCTCTAAAGTTAAACAGCTTCTCGTAGAAGTTCGCCCAGAAATTCATTCGCCCGCGATAGACGTTATGGGTGAGGTGATCCAAGGTATGAAAACCACAACCCTCTGGATGACGGTCAACGCCCTCTATCCAGTTGAAATCGATATCGTAAATTGTGTTCTCGCCTTTATAGCGGTCGATGAGATAAAGCATGGCACCACCGATACCTCTGATGGCAGGAAGCTTAAGTTCCATTGGCCCAGTATGTGTATCCATGGGCTGCGCGCCGCGCGCCAGTAATTCTTTATAGGCTTTTTGCGAGTCTTTTACGCGAAATGCCATGCCGCATGCTGATGGACCATGCTCTTCAGCGTAATAAGAAGCGTGACAGTTTTTCTCGTAATTACTTAACAGGTTGATATCACCTTGGCGCCACAATTCAACGTCTTTTGATTTGTGACGAGCGACTCGAGTGAAGCCCATAGCTTCAAATATCGGCTCTAGTATACCTTTTTTAGGGGCAGTGAATTCTAAAAACTCGAACCCATCTAGTCCTATTGGATTATCGAATAAATCGGCCATAGGGAATATTCCTCAACAATAGTGCAGTTTTGTTTTTATGCATTGATTGTAAACGCCTCGTAAAATTACAGGCAATAGGGGGTGTTCAGTCAGTGTCTGGCGATTGGAAACAGAAGGTGTAACGAATTGTTTTCACTGTAGGAATTAACACCATTATCCTGTTGGGTTAGGTGGCTATGTCTCTGTAAAATAAGTAGATGTTAGATTTCGTAGCCATGGGGAGGGTGTCCACTTTCCGGTACAATCGATAGAAAATGGCGAGAAGGCACATCGACTATGATGTGCCTATTACGCGATACTACGCAGGGCGTAATGGGCGATGTATATTCCTTTGACGTTAGTTTTCAGAAACGTTATTTATCGCCATCGTAATATTTTTTAAGGCCATCCCAACATGACAAGTAATCAGTCTGTCTTATCTGTGCGTGCATTGCATATTCAGTGGGCGCTATGGGGTAGCGTGATTCAAACATAAAGGCCAGCGTATTGTCGTAGCGCTGCGGTTCAAGTGAGGCGTTAGAGGCCTTTTCAAATACTTCAGCTTCCGGTCCATGAGGCGTCATGCAGTTGTGTAAGCTCATGCCTCCGGGCACGAAACCGTGTTCTTTCGCGTCGTATGTGCCTTCAATTAAACCCATAAATTCACTCATGATATTACGGTGATAATACGGGGGGCGGAAGGTGTGATCAGCCACCATCCAACGGGGTGGGAAGATAACAAAATCGACATTGGCAGTGCCCTCAAGATCAGAAGGAGAGGTTAGTACGGTGAAAATTGACGGATCGGGATGGTCATAGCTGACGGTGTTGATGACATTAAACCGTGAGAGATCGTACTTGTAAGGCGCAGAGTTACCCACCCAAGCCACTACATCAAACGGTGAATGGCCTAACTGCGCCTGAAATAAATTACCGCAAAACTTATTTATCATAGTATGCGGCGTGTCATTGTCTTCAAACCACGCGGTTGGATAGAGAAAATCTCGCTGGTTTGCGTAACCGTTGGCACCGACAGGCCCTCGCTCAGGCAATACAAAGGGATGCCCATAGTTCTCACAGATATAACCGCGAATAGGTCCGTCAACTGGGCAGATGGAAAAACGCACACCACGCGGAATAACCATAATCTCCCCAACACTTACCTGCAATTTGCCAAACTCAGTGGTCACTAACATATCCCCCAGTTGCGGCACAAATAACATTTCACCGTCAGAGGAATAGAAGACTTTGTTGTGCATGTCTTTGTTGGCACTGTAACAATGGATCCCTATACCCACCTGAGTCTTTGCATCGCCATTTGTGGCAATGGTGACAAGTCCTTCTACGAAATCGGTTCCTGTGGTGGGGAGCGGAACAGGATCCCAGCGAAGCACATTAGGAGGACAGGGGATAGCCGTTTCTGGTGCCGTTCTTAGTAAACCGTTGTCCATTACTACAAAGTCACCCATGGCAATAGACGGGCGTATACGGTATGTCCAGCTTCGGCGGTTTTCACTGCGCGGTGCTGTGAAGGCAGTACTACTGAACTGTTCAGCATACAGCTTATAGTTAACCTTCTGTGGACTAAACTGCCCCTTGGGAAGGGCATCGGGGAGCGCTTCAGTTTCGTGCTCGTTATTAAAACCCGACAAGTAAGCTAGATTTTCCATACAACTTTCCAATTCGTTTGCCAATATGACTGTTCATGATAGGTGTGTAACGTTAAAACCGGCTCACCAAGCTGAGTGAGACGGCAAGCTGTTAATACCTGCAACGCTTTTAGTTATACACTTAACGTTTAGGTGAATAACCTATAGTTACAAATGAAACTAATTGGTTTAGGCTAGTGTGTATTAACGTGTAAATCAAATGTTAAGGTGTATTGAGAAGCCAGTGATGGCAAGTAAACGTCGTATATTCTTTACACCATGCAGTACACCTTCACTATGTTGATAGGGGGATAAGTGAAATTAAATGACATGCTGGCTTATAAAGTGGCCATGCTTGCAAGTGATCTCAGCGAATCATTGGCCTGTGTTTATGCCCCTTATCAGTTAACCATGCCCCAATGGCGGATCATGGCGACGTTAGGCGAGAGAAAAACTGGCTCTTTAAATGCGAAAGAAATTGTCAAGGCGACGCGCTTAGACAAAGTTAAGGTAACCCGAGCCTTACAGGCGTTGGCACAAAAAGGGTTTATTGAAAAAGCGCAAAATAACCAGGATGGCAGATTGATCAATGTGTGTTTAACCTCACAGGGCTTAGACGTATTTGAGGCAATACGCCCATTGGTTGAACAATGGCAAAAAGAAAGATTGAAGGCCATCACTGATGATGAGTATAGAATATTTCTAAAAGTGATAGATGCACTCACCCCCTAAAAAGGCTACTCATCCCTTCACAATCGTGGTCTGACGAGAACATCTAAAGCGCGGGAGAGGATTACTTTTAAGCGCTTAACTGGTAAATTGCGCTGAGATCGCTTTAAATCGCACTTTAAAGAGTCAAAAATTTCTCCAAGCAACCTACATACTGCGGTTGGGGCATAGTTGGAACGCCCAAATAAAAAGCGTCATGCATGTGAAAGCGTGCTTAGAACGGTAAAACGCAGTTAGGCTCAAATACAACAAGTAAAGGACAGTTCGTGGCACCTCTTGAAGTTTATGCAGGCCAACAAGCACGTGAAACCATCATGAAAAATGGTTTTACTCCTGAGATATTCCACTATTTTCTTGGCGCATCAGGTGGGCCTAAATGGTTTACTCTGGCAGGGTTGGATAGGGTGTTGTTTCCCGAATGGTTTGCCGGCGTTACTCATCAAATACAGGTGATTGGCTCGTCGGCAGGTGCCTTTAGAACCATATGTGCCGTGCAGGATGATCCCTTAGCAGCAATCAACCGACTGGCCGAGTCGTATTCAACGACTACTTATAGCAGTGATAAGCCCACCCCTCGTGAAATTACCCAAAAAGCAGAAGACTTATTGAAGGTAATGGTGGATGATGCTGGCAAACAACAAGTACTGGCAAACTCGCGCTTTAAAGCGCATTTAATAGTGGCGCAATGTTTAGGCGCAACGCGTTATGAAAGCAAATTCAGACAACTATCTGGACTTGCAATGAGTGCGGCGGCAAACACGCTTAGCCGCAAAAACTTAGCGAGACTTTATACCCGCTATGTGTTCTCTTCGCCCGACGCTAATCTGGTGATCAACGACCCTTATAATTTGCCCACCCAATACCATTCGCTTACACACGGCAATATACACAATGCGCTATTGGCCTCGGGCTCAATTCCCGTTGTTATCGAAGGGGTAACTGATATTGAGGGGGCGCCACAGGGGATGTATCGGGATGGTGGCATTATTGACTATCACTTTGATTTATCGTTTGGGCCGCAAGAAGGGCTGGTGCTGTACCCGCATTTCTACAACAAACCTATCCCGGGTTGGTTTGATAAAGGCTTAAAAGGCAGAGTACCTCATCGCACCAGTTACGATAATGTGGTGATGTTAGTGCCTTCAGCCTCTTTTGTGGCCAATTTACCGTATGGCAAAATACCGGATAGAAAAGATTTTGAAGTACTCGATGCTAATACGCGTATTAAATACTGGCAAACGGTGTTGAAGGAAACCGATAGGTTAGGGGAGTATTTTATGCGTGCAGTTAGTGACGATTCATTGGTCGATCAGATAAAACCTTTGCCGTTTAGGCAGATTTAACGCGGCGAATACCGTTTCTTGTGGGGAATTAGTAGAATATTGTCGACTTATTAGGCACTTGACAGCAATGAGGTTAACTTTTTCTTGCAGGGAAGCGTTAGCCTCAGTATTATACGCGCCGTTGTTGAGACATTCTTAAGCCATCAGGCAATCAATAACATCACATATGCGTCTATAGCTCAGTTGGTTAGAGCGCTACCTTGACATGGTAGAGGTCCCCTGTTCGAATCAGGGTAGACGCACCATCTACTTATTTCGCAAAACACTTCAAACCTAAAATTCAATTTATCTCTGCTTTTTTGACCTGTGTTCCATCAGACATGTCAGTAATCTAGGTTGCCATTCCTTAGTTGTCCTTTACTTGCGTCACACTTGAAAAGCGTTATTTAATGTGTCACTGCGGCTACTAATGTGCAAGTGTACACATCTCCAACAAATTATTGAAACGCAAATAGAAAAGCGATTATCGGACACGCATTAATTGATACTGTCGATAAACGATAATATTTGCTTTTCCATAAACGGGTAATCGGGGTTGTACACCCCACGACGTATGAGCTTACCTTTATTGTCGTTATAAAATCTTTTAGTCGTCTCACCAATAAGGTAATTGTGCTCCTTTGGATCTTTGCATTGGGTGAATAAATCGAGTTTATCGTCCATGAAATAGTTTTTGCACTGTCGGTATGCCCCATTTATACCGTAGTGTGGATCTGATTCGGGTACTGATAAAGCCGTATGGGAAAAGCTTTTATAATAGCTGGGTAATTCAAAACCGTTTTTGCCAATCTCTCTTTCTATAATATCGTCGCGACATGCACTTCGGCCAAGTTTGAAACTATCTAAAGGCTCTTCGCTTTTGGCGTATTGATACCAGATCATTTTTTTATTGTCCGTTTTGGCTGCGCAAAAGTAGCTAAGCGCAGCTTCAGCACTGACTGTATTGTCATCCGCACTTATGGCAACAAAAAGGGGCAACGGGAATCGGTACTGATCATTTAATAAATCTTTAGTTAGCCAGTAAAATTCTGCCGCAGCGTGTGTTGAAAACGTTTCGTACCTCACCGCATCCTCTTCAGGGTACACGACAGACCAGGGCACGAGATACTGAGCAACTGGTGCAAGAAAAGCGGCTTTACTCTTAGCCTTGACTGCTGCCGAGATAAATACCGCGCCTTTTAACTTAGGCTCTTCGTATTTGCTGACGTGATTGATAAGAAGTGGGGCACCGGTTGAAAACGTTAATACATATAATGAGGTTACGTGTTCTTCTTTATCAAATGATCGAATACCGTAATTCGTCGACTCAAGCCATTTCTTGTGAGTCATTAGTTGGTGGTCATTCGCATCATCCCAGTCTTTTGAGTGATTGGCGTCTCCAGGGATAGTGCTGTGGCCTGGCAGCACAATAGCTCTTATGATTGAACAAGGGTACGCCTTGCGCAACGATTGAGCTAAACCTTTCATGAGATAGGGAGAATCGGTCAAACCGTGAATAAGCAGGAAACCCTTGTCTTCACCAGCCACGCCTTTGGGGCAAACAGCCGAGTCAATGTTAATCGAATAGGGTGCACGTAAGTCAACGGCATCTTCCAGGTCATAATTGCCTTGAAACACTGCTGGGTCTTGACGGTTCAACATGGCTGCTTTTATGTTTGCTTTGTTTTGAGCAACATATTCATCAAAGTCTATTGTTACGTCAGAAGGAGGAGTAAGCGCGTAGCCGGACTTTTTCAGATAGGATACATCAGAGACGGAACCACACGATATTGTGCAAAATAAGACAACTAACAGTATTGTATGTCTAAGTGTTGAAACCATTGGGCATCCTTGCAGTATTTGGGTTGCGCTGACAACTTAATTGCTGAGTCAGCTAATAATCAGAACATGCAGATTGATAAACCCCTCCCACATGGACTTCGACTGAGTGCAAACAAAACCATATCCTGTGAAGAGTGTTCATCAGCAATTATAGTGTTAGGCGACATATTTTGGTAGTTGATGCGGGTGTCTGTGACCATTTGTGGGAGAGAAATACGCCGTGTAAAACGCCAACTGTGCTGCAAAATACACGCAAATAAGACAATATAAGAAACCCAAGAAAGATTGCCCCTTATTCTTTGGCAATGTTAGTCTATACTTTGAAATAGACTAAAAATTAAACTTATCGTGGGTTAGCCCAGCAATTAAGGGCTCAACTTTTATAGCATAAGAGGCAAAGGAATGCAGTTGTTAAGTGGAGCTATGCCCCATGTTTGAGAAGACGTTTCATTTTTGTGCCGTGGGACTCGCACATGTGGGATTAGATGGTAGGTTTATTCGCGTAAATAAAAAGTTATGCGAGTTTTTAGGCTATCCGCGCAATGAACTAACCCAATTGAATTTTCAACAATTAACCGCCCCCGATCATTTACATGCTGATCTCGCTCACTTAGAGCGCTTATTAAAAGGTGAAGTAGATAACTACGCATTGGAAAAACAGTATGTGCGAAGTGATGGGCAGTTAATTTGGGGGAAACTTACGGTTTCTCTGGTGCGCGATGGTCGAGGTAACCCTGAGTATTTTATCTCGGTTGTGGAGGACATTGATGAGAAAAAGCGCATAGAAACTGAACTGTTCAAAGTGGATGCATTATTTAGCAAAATTGTAAGTGCCTTTTCAGAAAGGACTTTCATTTGGGTAGCGACACCCGATTTGAGCAAACTGCACTATGTAAACGATGGCTATAACAACATTTACGGTCGCAATGAATACGAATTGTTCTGCAAGCCAACCGCGTTTATTAATCACATCCATGACGATGACCGGTCACGTGTAGCGAAAATATTCAATCAGCGCCCATTGCAGAATTGGGACATTCAATACCGGATTTTTGATTCCAGCGGTCAAGTAAAGCACCTTCACGATAGAGGCAGCTTAATTTATGACGCCAGTGAAAAACAGAGTTTAATACTGGGCACTGCAGATGACATTACAAAGGAAAAAGCACAGCAACAAGCCTTGATGAGTGCAGTGGCTAAACTTGAAAGGCTTTCAAAAACCGATAGCCTGACCGGACTTGCAAATCGCAGAGAAATTTTTAATCAGCTTAACAGCGAGATCCGCAGAATGCAGCGGGGACAAAAAAAGTCCACGCTGGTGTATGTCGATCTCGATAATTTCAAGGGGATTAATGATGAGTTTGGGCATACAGTGGGCGATAAAGCCCTTATTCATTTTACTAGTACGATGGGGAAACTCCTTAGAGAAAGCGATCGATTCGGACGCATAGGGGGGGATGAATTTGTCATTTTACTTTACGGCACTGAAGACAAAGAAGCGGAAGCATTTTTTGAGCGAGTATTGTGTAATCCCTTTGGTTTAACGCTGGATAATGGCCATTCGCTGCCTATCGCATTCAGTTTAGGATGGATAGAGTGGAACAGTGGGATTGGTTCAGTACAAGCATGGCTTGATATGGCCGATGAGGCGATGTATCAGAAAAAACGTCGTCATGGCATTGAGACAGATGATGCTAAAGAAAGTGAGTTGCCTACCAGTACAGCCCCTGATGTTGGCGATAACATAGAGGATGCTGTGTAATTAGTGCGACATTTATTCAATGCCGCACTTTGTTTTCACTGTCGTTGGGCAAACCAGAGCGCGATGCGTTGTCTTTCTGCTTCGGTCATATTGGTTTTATTTAAAAACGGCATATCTTTCGTCACCGTTGTTCTTCTTACCACTTGCGGTGCATAGCGTTCAATATCCTGCCAGGAATCAAGCACCACCCCTAACGGTGCGACCTTAAAAATGTCATCGGTGGGTTTTCTTGAATGACAGCTTACACAATGCTGGGCAATAATTTGCGACACCTGTGCGTTCAACTCAGAACCATCGCTGTGAGACTCCCCATTGGACCCATCGATACCAGCGCTTTTTGCATTGAGTTCAGCGTTAGAAGCAGTGACCGTAGTACTGATGTGAGCCGGCACTGTTGACGTTTCATGCGGTGCAGTGTGTGGCCAAGACACCCAAACGGCGATAGCCGCCATGGCTATTGCACCTGAAATGAGAATTCCAGGCTTGGTGCGGCCAACATGGCGTAAATTGAAAAAGTGTCTTATCCACGCTGCAGTAGCCATAATGGCAATCAGTACTAAATAGCTCTGCGGATGCTGATAGGTCATGGGGTAATGATTTGAAATCATGATAAACAGCAAAGGCAAGGTAAAGTAGTTGTTGTGCACGGAACGCAATTTTGCGCTGGCACCCCACTGCGGGTCGATATCTTGCTTACCGGCCACTGCCGCTACCATCTTACGCTGGTTTGGCATGATATTAAAAAACACGTTGCCCGCCATGATAGAGCCAATAAGTGCACCTACGTGAATGTACGCACCGCGACCACTGAACCACTGGGTAGCCAAATAGCTGGCCACACAAATAAGCAGTACCAGTCCAACACCAAAGGCCAGTGGGTAGTTGGCCAACGGGCTGCGACAGGCCAGTTCATAAAGCGCTAATCCACCAAATATCAAGCCAAGGCCAAGTGAAATTGCCATGCTCGGAGACAGGGCTTTCACGCTGGGATCAATTAGATAAGCAGACGCACCAAAATAGTAAACTATAATCAGTAAAGCAAAACCCGAGAGCCAGGTGGTATAGGCTTCCCATTTAAACCAATGCAGTGTGTCAGGCATTTTTTCCGGGCCATAGGCGTATTTAGCGACTTCGTAAAATCCGCCACCGTGGATAGCCCAAAGGTCGCCTTTAATGCCTTTATCCTGTTTCCATTGAGGCGGTGTGCGCAGGTTATTATCAAGCCAGATAAAATAAAACGATGCGCCAATCCAAGCGACACCAGCAATGACGTGAAACCAACGCACAAAAAGACTTAACCAATCTAACCACGGCATTATTATTCTCCTTATTTACTGCAGCGATTTTTTATCGTAACAACAGCGACCACTTATCCAGGTTTGTTCAATGGCCCTATCGTCACCCAATATACCCAAGGCAAAAAAGACATCGTCGAAGGCGGCGTCAGCTTTGATGCGAAGTGCAGTGAGTTCATCAAATCTGGGCTCTACTACAATGAAGTCTGCCACACTACCTGGATTTAAATTGCCAATTTCTGCGTCCAACTGGTGCGCTACGGCAGCACCTTGTGTCATTAAATAGAAACCCTCGAATGGACTGATTGGCGCGTTGCGCAGTTGACTGACTTTGTAGGCATCACCATAGGTTTTGAACATGTTAAACGTGGTGCCTGCGCCCACGTCTGTGGCTAATGCCACATGCACGTTATGCGCGCGCGCCGTCGTTAAGTCGAACAGCCCACTGCCCAAAAAAAGATTGGACGTTGGACAAAACGCAACGGTTGCATTGGTCTCACCTAATCGTGCCCATTCTTGTGAGGTTAAGTGTATACCGTGACCGAATACCGAGCGCTCACGCACCAGATTGTAGTTGTCGTATACATCAAGGTAACCCTCGGCGCGGGGAAATAGGCGTTTCACCCACGCAATCTCGTCTAGGTTTTCCGATAAGTGGGTTTGAATAAATACATCGTTGTACTGGGTCGCTAGCTCGCCTAACGCAGCCAGCTGATGGTCACTACTGGTCGGCGCAAAGCGCGGCGTTAGGGCATAGCGATTGCGGCCGTTGTTGTGCCAGGTATTGATTAGCTCGGCGCAATCAGCCTGCGCGGTGTCTGCTGTGTCTTGAAGTGTCTGGGGACAATTCCTATCCATACAGACTTTACCTGCCACAATGGCCATATCTATTTCACTGGCTGCGTTAAACAAGGCCTCACTACTGGTTTTGTGAACGGTGGTAAAGACAAAGCCTGTGGTGGTCCCGTTTTTTAAAAGCTGATTGATAAACACTTTTGCGATGTTGTCAGCATGGTCGGGATCGGCAAATTGCATTTCGGTGGGAAAGGTATAGTTTTCTAACCAGCTCAGTAGCTGTTCACCATAATGGGCAATGCTTTGCGTTTGCGGAAAATGAAGGTGGCTGTCTATTAAGCCGGGTAATATCCACTTACCTGTAAAGTCATTCAGTGTGGCTAAGGGGTAGCGGTCGCGTATGGCGTCATACGCACCGACATCAACAATCTTTTTGTCTTCAACAACAAGGCCGCCGTCTTTATAGATGGCAATATCATCTTCAAACGTGGCGGTGGACGTGGGAAAGTGCGCAATACTTGCACGGAATAGCTGCATGTTTGTTAGCTGCCTCTGTAGCTGCTGTAACCGAAAGGAGAAATCAGCAGTGGAACATGGTAATGACCACCGTTGTTTTCAAGTTCAAATGTAATATCGATAAAAGGGTAAAAACTTTTGCCGTGATGTGCCTCTAAATAGGGCTTGCAATGAAAGCGCAGGGTGTACTGACCGGCTGCAAACCCTTCGTTACTGACTGAGGGCCAATCCTTAAACCGGCCATCGGCATCAGTTTTGCCTGTCAGTACCTCGCCATTAGGTAAGGTTAAGGTGAGTTCAATTCCCGCTGCCGGTTTACCTGATGTAGTGTCTAACACGTGGCTTGATAATGTATTCACAATATTGTCCTTACTGGCTAGGCACAACTGGCCGTAGATAAAGCTTTATTAATCCGTAGCAGGGTAATTTTGAGCTGCTCGGCGCTGGCGTTAATGATTTCCTGTGCTGTGGAATGAGGTAACCTGTGTTGTAGTTCACTCAGCATTTTCTCCGCTGATAGGCCAGTGGCGCAAATAATAAAGATAAACCCGTGTTTGGCGACGTAGGCCTGATTGGCTTCTTTCAATTGAAGCAATACTGTTTCTGACGCATCAGCAGTACCCGATTGCTCACCCGCTGCAATTGCTTTTGTGTTAGCAAACTTTTTTCGTAAGCTCTCAATGTCGCCAATCATAGGGTGGGCTTGAAACGCTTCAAGGTAATCTGCGTCACTGCATTTTGCCCACGCTGACCTAGCCTCTTGCTCGACTAGCTCAAGCGATGAGTAGGGCCTGGCATTAACCATATGATAAATCCAGCTTTTGGCCGCGCAGCATTGCTCAAACCATGTGGAAGCGCTGGCATTGTCCATGTTGTTGAGTTCATCTAATGTCACTGGTGTTTTCCTTTGCTTGGATACTTGGCATTGTTGTGCTATCGACAAGCGCACTGTCTTGGCTAAGATGTAACTGCGCAATGATCTGTGCAGCGATTGACACTGCCACCTCAATGGGGCGTTTGCCCGGAACGTCACTATTACCAATAGGACAATACAGCCTTGTCAGATCATCGTCACTAAAACCACGATGGGTTAGCTTGGTTTTAAAGCGTTTGGCTTTGGTGTCAGACCCAATCAACCCCACAAAGGATAGGGTGGGGTAGGCCAACGCCTTCTCGACAATCCGATAATCGAGTTGATGATCGTGAGTGAGCACAATTAACCAACTCTTTTGCGGCAGGTGGGGCACTTCTGAGTCAGGCTCTTCTTCTACTACTTGAGTAACATTTCCGGGAAGTTCTTGGGGAAAAAGGGCGTCGCGACTGTCTATCCATTTTATATGCACGGGCAATTGAGCGAGAATGGGTATTAAGGCTTTTGCGACGTGTCCGGCACCAAAAACCGCAAGATGCTGTTGATGCAGATTGCATACGTCAAACAGGACTTTTACCGCGCCGCCACAGCATTGGCCTAATGCACTTTTTAACGGGTAACTGTGTAGCTCAGTGCGTGTTTCACCTTTGGCTAAATAGTCCCGTGCGCGTTGTATGGCATCAAATTCCAGATGACCACCACCTATGGTATCAATACACTCACTGGCTGTGACCACCATTTTACTGCCTGTGTCACGAGGGGTTGAGCCGGCAGCAGAAACCACAGTGACAAGCACATACGCCTCGTTTTGCTGCTGACAGCGTTCTATGCCTTCATACCACGTGTGAGGGCGCCAGGTATTAATGTTCATCAGGCCCTCCTGCTGCACTTTTTTCACCTTCTTCACCTTCTTCACCTTCACAGCCTGAATGGACTGCTAGTTGTGTTTGCAACTGCATTATCGCGTTTAATACTCGTTCTGGTGTAGCCGGTGTATCTAATTGGGGATCCTGGGTATAGCCTGATAGGCTGGAAATTGCATCTTTTAGCGCGCACCACACGGAAATGGCCAGCATAAAGGGTGGTTCACCCACGGCTTTTGAGTGATAAATACTGTCTTCAGAATTCGCTTTATTGTACAGAGAAACGTTAAAGCTTTTGGGCGTATCGCCAATGGCAGGAATTTTATAGGTAGCCATATTTTCACTGATCAGTTTGCCCTGACTATTCCACTTTAAATCTTCTGTGGTCAACCACCCCATACCCTGAATAAAACCGCCTTCAATCTGACCAACATCAATGGCGGGGTTGAGGCTATTACCTACATCGTGCAGTATATCCACGCTATCGACTGTGTATTCACCAGTCAGGGTATCAATAGACACTTCACTTAACGACACGCCATAAGCAAAATAAAAGAAGGGGCGACCCTCGCCGGTATCACGGTTGTAGGCCAGTTTGGGCGTTTGATAAAAGCCACTTGAAGACAGTGAAACCCGTTCGAAATACGCCATTTGAACCAGTTCGGCGAACGGTATGCTGTGTTCGCCCAAGCGCACTGTGTTGTGAGTAAACTGTACTGACGGGGCACTGTCTGATTGTCCTAACGACGCTGCATAACACTCTGCCAGTCGCGTTTTTAATGTTAAGCAGGCATTTTGCACCGCTTTGCCGTTTAAATCGGTACCACTGGATGCTGCTGTAGGCGAGGTATTGGGCACTTTATCGGTGCGTGTCGCCGTCACTTCTATCATATCGAGGTCCACACCAAATTCATTCGCAGTAATTTGCGCAATTTTGGTATGTAACCCCTGGCCCATTTCTGTTCCTCCGTGATTGACCTGAATACTGCCGTCGGTATAGATATGTACTAACGCACCTGCCTGATTAAGGTGTTTTGCAGTAAAGGAAATACCAAACTTCACGGGCGTGAGGGCAAGTCCCTTTTTGATAATGGGGCTGGTGCGGTTAAACGCAGTAATGGCTTCTCGACGTTGCCAGTAGTTCGCTTGTTGCTCAAGCTGTTCAATCATTTCAGGCAGCAGGTTGTGCTCTACTTCCATGCCATAGGGCGTGGTGTTACCGGTGGACTGCCCATATAAATTTCGTTTTCTCACAGATAAGGGATCCACGCCAAGCTTACGGGCAATCTTATCGATTATGGCCTCGGCCATTATCATACCTTGTGGTCCACCAAACCCACGGTATGCGGTGTGTGACACCATGTTGGTTTGCAAGCGGTGACCCACAATGTCACTGCAACCGAGAAAGTAGCCGTTGTCGGCATGAAACATGGCGCGATCGACAATGGCGTCGGATAGATCCGGAGAATGGCCGCAAATACCATTAATGGTTACCCGAGTGGCAGCAATTTTACCGGTAGTGTCAAAGGCTACATCAAAGGCGTTTTCAAAAGGGTGGCGTTTGCCGGTAACGTGCATATCAGTAAAGCGGGGAAGACGTAGCTTCACCGCACAGCGATTGCGCGACGCCAGCAATGCTGCAATACATGCCCATTGCGCTGCCTGCGTTTCTTTCCCCCCAAAGCCACCGCCCATTCTGCGCATGTCTACCATTACCCGATGCAGCTTGACGTTGAGCACTTCTGCCACTAACTTTTGCACTTCACTGGGATGCTGGCTAGACGTGTAGATCTTCATGCGATCTTCTTCATCAGGGATGGCTAAGCTTACCTGACCTTCTAAATACATGTGTTCCTGGCCACCAATACTCAACGTTCCGCTTTCGCTATACGGGGAACTGTCGAGAAGGCCTTGTACCTTATCAGCGTACTGCCCGAAGCGATGAGTAGGACGCACGAAGGTTTTGTGTGCATGGGCCTGGTTGGCATTTAGTACGGGCTCATTGGGTGTTACCGTTAAAATGCCTTTGCGCGCGGCCTGACGAGCAAGCTGAACTGAGGTCGCCAACACTGCAAATACTGGCTGGCCATAAAATTTGATGTGCTGATTTGCCAGTAGTGGATCACCTTCAAACACAGGGCCTATGTCCTTGTGCCCGGGCACATCATCAATGGTGATCACATCCACTACGCCTTCACTGGCGCGAACGGCACTGAGATCTATGGCGGTAATATCGCCAGTTGCGCATTCACTTAACCCCACCGCGGCATACAGGGTACCTTGAGGCTCAATCATGTCATCGACATAGTTAGCGCTGCCCTGTACCTGACGAGTGGCGCTCTCATGATGTTTCGAAACGTGAACAACGGATGCGCTGGAATGGGCTGAATTTGCCGTGTCTATTAACTTACGCATGCTGCACTACCCGCGTTTCGATATGGCTTGTAGATTGATTTTCTAACCAGAAACGATGCCACAAATTCGCCAATACCGTTTTGCGGTATTGCGCAGAGGCTCGAACATCGTCTATAGGGCTAAAAGCATCAAACAACAGTTGTTTTCCCATATTCAAGCATTCGCGACTGGCGAATTTTTTGCCGATTAATGCGTCCTGAAGTGAAATACATTGAACAGGTGTGGCTGCGACACCACCAAAACCGGTGAGCAGCGAGGTTACTTTGCCGTTTTCTAGCGTGAGGTTAAATACCGCACACACGGCTGAAATATCGTCTTCAAAACGCTTCGAAATTTTATATGCTGCCAGACGTTGCAGGGGCTTTTGCAAGGGCAATTCTATTGCGGCGATCCACTCGTTGTCAGCCAAGGTGGTTTGTCGGTAGGCCACAAAAAATTCCGAGATGGGTATTTTTCGAACGGTTTCGCCGTTATCTATATGTAGGGTTGCTTCTAGCGCTAACAATAAAGGGGGCAAATCTCCAATAGGAGAGGCATTGGCTACATTGCCACCCATGGTGGCTTGATGCCGAATAGGTAATGACGCAAAGCGAGTAATAAGTTCAGCCAATTGAGGGAAGCACTCAAGTAGGAGAGGCGTAACATCATTTAGCGGCGTTGCTGCACCAATAAGAAGTGAATGCTCGTTTTTGGTGCAATATGTTAAGGTGTCAACCTGGGATAAACTAATTAATGTGCCGGCATTTTTGAGCTGCTGGGTAAATTGCAAACTGAGATCGGTACTGCCTGCGACAAGCTGTGCCCCTTTGTGCTCAGCGATGGCTTTACGCAACGCTTCGCGGGTGGTTGGCATTAGAATGTTGGCCATTCCCGGTTTTTCTACAGTAATACTTTGTAGTTGGGTAATCGTGGTACTTTTAAGCCGAGAGAATTTGTCATCTACCGGTCCTTCGCACACCGCTAAGGTGGCGTCGATAATGGGGCGATAGCCGGTACAACGACACAAATTACCTGATAGCGCATGTAGCACGTCATCGCGGTTGGGCGCACTTTGAGTATGATAGAGTGCAAACATCGACATGATAAAACCCGGCGTACAAAAGCCACATTGGGAGCCGTGGTGATCAACCAATGCCTGTTGTACGGGGTGTAATTGGTCGCCTTCGCTTAAATGCTCTACCAGTAGTAATTGTTTGCCGTGTACAGCGCTCATTAGTGTAATGCAGCTATTTACGGTTCGATAGTAAAGTGAAGTCTGACCGGAAGAAGACGCTTTTAGCTCGCCAAGTACGACCGTACACGCGCCACAATCGCCTGCTGCACACCCTTCTTTTGTACCGGTTTTTTTGCGATGCTCGCGAATATATTGTAGAAGAGTGAGGTCAGCGCGTGCGTCCTGTAATTCAACAATATCTTGGTCAATAAGAAAGCGAATCATGCTCACACCTTCTAGTTCTATTCATACATGTACCCGTTAATATAGCGGTATTTTTATCATAAAAGTAGACCATATGGTCAAATACTTGCTTATAAAAAATGGCCAACTTACTGTAGGCCATAGCGATAACCGTTTGCTTACTTTGCTGTGAACCAAACGATTGAGTCACGATAAGCGCGATAAACAGCGCTATTGTGCGCTTTTTACACATATTGCTAAGCAAGTATCATGCTAGCTTTGGCAGCGCTGGATTTAAATCAGGGATCCCAGCAAAGTAGTTTGACTAACGATAAGTAGAGATGATGTAGAGATAGGAGCAGAGCCCGTAGCTGTGTATACTTTAGTTTTTGCACTCAACATTGTTGAGACGGGCTTACACTTGCCATAATAAAAGCAAAGGAATTTAAATAATAATGATGAAGGTAAAGTGCGCTGATGCCGGCGTTGGCGCTATGAATAAAAGAAAAATTCTTCAGGCCGCTGAAAAGTGTTTTGCACAGTTTGGTTTCAAAGGCACAGCCGTTCAGAAAATTGCAGACGAAGCTGGGCTGCCAAAAACCAATGTGCTGTACTATTTCAAAACTAAACAAGAGCTCTATGTCGCTGTTTTAGAAGAAACCCTCTCGCAGTGGAACTCTCATTTTGACAAGGCGACGGTTGATGATGATCCCGCTGACGTGCTAGCCGCCTATATTGCTGAGAAAATGGAAGTATCTCGTACGCACCCTTTGGCATCAAAAATATTTGCCATGGAGATTATTAATGGCGCGCAAAACCTAAGCGGCTACTTTGATGAAGAGCATGCGCTGTGGATGAAAGGGCGACTCGCCGTGATTGATAAATGGGTAGAGGCGGGCAAATTGCAGGCAGTAGAAGGTGAATATCTACTGTATACCATTTGGGCAAGCACTCAGCATTATGCCGATTTTTCTGCGCAAATTACCCGTTTGCGAGGCAAGAAGATGACCAAAGCTGACTTTGAGCAAGCGACCAAACAAGTGATTAAACTGATCCTTGGCGGTTGCGGTTTAGCTGTGCCTGAAACCTATAGGGACTAACATGTCAGAATCCACTTACCCACGCGATCTCATTGGCTATGGGGAAAACCCACCTCACCCTCAATGGCCAGGCAACGCCAAAATTGCAGTTCAATTTGTACTCAATTACGAAGAAGGTGGAGAGAACTGTGTATTGCATGGCGATCAAACTTCTGAAGTGTTTTTGTCTGAAATTATTGGTGCTCAGGCATACCAAGATCGCCATTTGAGTATGGAGTCAATTTATGAATATGGCAGCAGAGCTGGGTTTTGGCGATTGCACCGACTACTCAATCACTATGAGATTCCGGTCACAGTATTTGGTGTCACTATGGCAATGGAACGACACCCTGAAGCTGTCAAGGCGATGCTGGATTCGGGGTGGGAAATAGCAAGTCATGGCATGAGATGGGTGCATTATCAGGACATGGACGAAGCGCAGGAGCGCAAGCAAATAGATGAAGCCATTATACTGCATCAGACGCTGACGGGTAAAAAGCCAGTGGGGTGGTACACCGGGCGAACCAGTCCAAATACCCTAAAACTGATTGCCGAGCGCGATGATATTCTTTATTGCGCAGACTCCTATGCCGATGACTTACCTTACTACGATTGTCATTACAGCCGTCCACTGTTAATGGTTCCCTATACGCTGGACACCAATGACATGCGCTTTGCAACCCCTCAGGGCTTTCACAATGCTGAGCAATTCTTTACTTATTTAAAAGATGCATTTGACGTGTTGTATGAAGAAGGGGAAAGTACGCCTAAAATGTTGTCAATTGGCCTACACAACCGTATTGTTGGTCGGCCTGCACGCGTTGCTGCATTGAAACGTTTTATTGAATACATCAAGTCTCACGACAAAGTGTGGCTCGCCACCCGCGAAGAAATAGCCCGTCACTGGATGGAGACTTATCCTAAAGACCATAGTGACAGTGGCTTATAGTCGTGTGTAGAGTAATAAGTGTGATTTGAGTTTTACTAGGGGCTGTTAATCTTTGCTGTTCGTTTTTGCATCGGTAAGCCCTAATCAAAAGGATGAACGTATGAACAAGAAATTAATTGCCTTAGTATTTGGTGCATTGACCCTAGTAGGGTGTTCAAAGTTGACCAAAGAAAACTACGATAAGCTTGAAATGGGTATGACCCAGTCAGAAGTGGAAGGGATCCTGGGCGCTGCCGATAATTGTGCAAAGACTTTAGGCACTAAGGCGTGTACGTGGGGCGATGAAAATGCCAAGCACGTAAAAATTGTATTTATGGGGGACAAAGCCGCCACCTTTACTTACGATGGCCTTCAATAAACCTAATATCTGCTGATTGATGATTCGATAAAAAGGTGGCTGTTGCCACCTTTTTTACGTTTGCCTCGATTGAGCCTGTGCTATGCCTGTTTGAAGCTATTTTAAATCCAGTAAGTATCTAATAAGAAATACTGCCGCCAATGCGTATGTTAATGGTGTAACTTCCTTAAATTTACGCGTACCGACTTTAATTCCAACATAGGTAATAAAGCCAAGTGCAATACCTTCACTGATACTAAAAGTCAGTGGCATGGCGATAAGCGCTACTGATGCAGTGGCAAGTGCCCCCAAGTCGTCAAAATCTACCTGACGAAACGATTCCATCATCAGGATCCCCACCATCAAAAGTGCCGGTGTAGTGGCCATTAATGGGATCACTTTCATTAATGGCGTTAAAAACAAAGACAGCAAGAAACACACAGACACCACTATAGCGGTTAGACCGGTTCGTCCCCCTGCCGAGACGCCTGTGGCAGACTCGACATAGCTTGTTACCGGTGATGTGCCCACCACCGCGCCAATAACACTGGCTGATGCATCTGCGGTCATGGCAGGCCCCATCTTGGGTAAACGACCATTTTCGTCAAGTAGATTGGCTTTTCGCGATACGCCAATGAGGGTGCCTATGGTGTCAAACATATTCACAAACATCAGTGCAAAAATAAGATCCCAGGTTTCACTCAAGTGCTCCAGTGGGTACCAGAAGTCCATCGCCATAAAGGTTGAAGAGATGGATTCAGGCATCCCAACTACCGCTTGTGGAGTGGCAGTTAGCATGCCATTTTCGGTTGGAACAAATGCACCAATGATGGTGAGGGTAACAATAGAAATTAAAATAGCGCCAGTGACCTGCTTTACCATTAACACAATGGTAAAAATTATGCCTGCAAGGGCTAACATTACTGCGGGCTCTGAGAGGTCGCCTAACTGAACGAAAGTGGCGGGGTTGTCTACGATTAATCCGGCATTTTTCAGACCAATAAAGGCGATAAACAAGCCTATTCCACATTGTACACCCACCTTTAGCGAGGGAGGAATTGATTCGGCAATGCGGGTCCGAATTCCCGTAAGGGAAAGCAGTAAAAATAGCAGACCATTCCAAAAAACTATGCCGAGAGCTGCTTCCCAGGGGATTTCTCGTCCCATACAAATGGTAAATGCGAAAAACGCATTCAAGCCCATGCCCGGTGCCAGAGCGATGGGGTAATTTGTCATAAGCGCCATTAGCAATGTGCCAAGGCAAGCTGCGACAGCGGTTACCGTAATAAGGCCCTCTATTGGCATGCCACTGAGACCGAGAATACTGGGGTTCACCACTAAGATATACGACATCGCAGCGAAGGTGGTCAGCCCCGCTATTACTTCTGTTTTCAAAGTAGTGCCGTGTTGCTCAAGCTTAAATAGCCGTTCAATTATGGTGTTGGACATCTAAAGATCTCTTTGTTTTTATGGTTTTAGCCGTTGTAGTTCCAAAGCAATAAACTGACCAATTAGTCAATATGTTGGTGCGTTTTGTGCAAGCTTGGTATTGCGTAATTTGGCTAGACGGCCCAAAGTCAGTAATTGGGTCAATTAACACCATGCTTGATGTAGGTAATACTGCCAGTTCAACCCAAAAGCCTGTCGGTGAGTGGCATACATATTGTTGTCTACATGGACGCATTTTAATTGCAAAACATTCCTGCAGGCTCAGTAAGTTAAAATGTAAAGCAAAGATCAACGGGGTCTAATTAACACTCGTGAACAGCAAGCATTCGAGATAAACTATAGTGCACCAATATGAACCATTTGTACTGCATTGGTGCAAAATACAAGTGAGGGGCCATGCCGTTATCTTCTATTATTAAAAAAATACCCAAAGCTGAGTTGCATCTGCATATAGAGGGTAGCTTAACGCCTGAATTAATGTGGCGTCTAGCGCAAAAACACAGTGTAACATTACCTTACGCTAGCGTCGAAGAAATAGAAGCAGCATATAACTTTACTGACCTGCAGAGTTTTCTGGACATCTATTATGCTGGGGCAGGGGTACTTATTGACGAAGATGATTTTTTCTCATTGATGTGGGACTACTTACAGCGCTGTCATGAGGAAAATATTGTTCACGCTGAAATAATGTTTGATCCTCAAACTCATACGGCGCGGGGCATAGGTTTTGACGTGTTTATGCCTGGGTTTATCAAGGCAATGCGCAAGGCGCAAGGGGATTATGGCATCAGTAGTATGCTTATCATGTCTTTTCTCCGGCACCTTCCCGAAAGTGCTGCATTAGAGACATTGGCGGCAGCCGAGCCCTACTATTCGCATATCACTGCGGTAGGTTTAGACAGCTCAGAGTTGGGACATCCTCCTTCCAAATTTGAACGGGTATTTAAAAAAGCCAAAGCACTGGGCTTTAAGATAGTGGCGCATGCAGGTGAAGAGGGCCCACCGTCGTATATCTGGGAAGCGATTCGCTTGTTAAACGTTGATCGCATTGACCACGGTGTACGATGTCAGGAAGACGAAGCCCTGATGGATTATCTCAAAACCTCGCAGATTCCGTTGACCGTTTGCCCATTAAGTAACCTCAAACTCTGTGTCATTGACGATATGCGCGAGCACAATATTCTTAAGCTTCTTGAAGCCGGACTTTTGGTTACAGTTAACTCGGATGATCCCACTTATTTTGGCGGCTTTTTGAATGCGAATTATGAAGCGCTCTACAACGCATTGGGCATGGATGAGAGCACCATTAAGACGCTGGCAATTAACAGTTTTAAAGCCAGCTTTTTAAGCGACGAGCAAAAGGCGCATTATATCGCCCAAATTGCTGAGTACTGAATGAGTCAGAGAACCTTACCGTGGATAAAATAGGGCGAATTGAGGTATTAGCGTTCGCCTTGCATCACTTGAGTGGTTGCTGCGATAAGATCATCTAATTGAGTCATCTGATGAGAAATAGTATCGAGCTGGTTTTGCTTGGCGAGATTTTCAATGTCTGCCGATTTCTGCTTAACGGCATCCGCTCCCACATCACCGGATACCCCTTTCATTGAATGACTGTGAAAGCGTATGGCTTCGACGTTTTTAGCTTCAATCGCGCTTCTCAAGTCCATTTGTTTTTGCTCAACTTGGTCCAAGTACATTTGCACTATGCGATCAAGCAAATTTTCATTTCCTGCGAGTCTGCTAAGCGCGGCTGTTCTGTTCCACAGTTCAATGTGGTCATTGAAATCCTGTTGCGTCATGAGTGCACCGATTAGTCATAGATGATAACAATATTGCACAGGATGCAATGGCATTCAAATGATTAGTATTTTGCCTCTCAGAAAAGCGCTAGTTTTTAGTATTATAGTATAAAAATTATACAGTTATACTAAAGGCTAATATGTTTTTGATACGAGCAGACGATACTTAGTTAGTTTATTTGTTTCTCAGTGTGGTATCTCTCATGGATTTCGAGACGCAAAAAGTCGCCATCATTGACGATGAGCCCTCAACCTTGCTGATTTTAGAAAGTGCGGTGGAAGCTCTGGCGGAGGTGGTGACGTGTTCGACAAGTGGTGAGGCATTGTCGTTTATCAACCAATGTCTACCGGATCTCATCGTACTTGATATTAGTATGCCTGAATTGTCAGGTTTTGATGTATGTAGGCAGCTTAAAGCTTCGCCTGTAACAGCGGCAATCCCGATTATATTTGTAACCTCTCACAGTGATGTAGAGAATGAGCGTAATGCATTGGCATTAGGAGCCATTGACTTTATATCAAAGCCTATTGATATTGAATTGTGCCGGCTTCGCGTCAAAAACCATTTGATGTTGCAACAGCAAAAACATCTGTTAGCGCATATAAACGCGCAACTAGAAGCTGAAAAAAAGCAACTCTCTGTCACTCTGCGCTCAATTGCTGACGGGGTGATTTCAACTGATACACAGGGGCAAGTGACCTTTATTAACCCTGTTGCGCAGCGGTTAACGGGCTATCCAGAACACGAGGCGTTGGGGAAGTCTATCGACGTGATCATGGAGCTTCGCGATGCTACTAGTAACGCGACTATGGTCAATCCCGCTTTTTATGCACTTAAAGAAAAGCGTACAGCCGCCATGGCATTTAATACCGTATTAGTCAGCCGGGAAAATCAAGTTTTTCGTGTAGAAGATACTGCATCTCCTATTATTGATGATCAGGGCAATCTACTCGGTGCGGTTATAGTCTTCCAAGATGTGTCAGAAGCTGTGGAAATGGCGGTGAAGATGACGCACATTACCAATCACGATCAACTAACCGGTTTACCTAATCGGGTTTTGCTTCACGACAGAATAGTTCAGGCACTTTCCCAACGTATATCGCCAAGAAGTAGCATTGCTCTGTTACTGATAGATATAGACAACTTTAAGTATCTAAATGATAGCTTAGGGCATCGTGTCGGTGACTCTATTATTAAATCAATAGCCCATAGGTTGAAGGCGATAGTAGGCAGTAATGCGACGCTTGCGCGGGTGGGCGGGGACGAGTTTGCCTGTCTACTCACCGATATTGGCTCTGGTTTTAGTGCCGATAGTATTGCTATGGCGTGTCTCCAGGCAGGCCGTGAGCCTATTGTCATCAACGGCAAATCTCATCAGTTAAGTTTAAGTATTGGAATTAGCCTGTATCCACAGGATGCCAAAAATGCCGAAGAGATGATGCGGCATGCAGACACGGCTATGTACCGGTCTAAGGCGAAAGGAAAAGATGCATTCAGCTTCTTCTCGACCGACTTACAACAGGCTATGCACAGGCGGGTTGAACTGGAAATAATCTTAAGAAACGCCATTGAAAATGATACGTTGGTGATTTTCTTGCAGCCTAAATTCGACTTTGCTTCAAAATCCATGATGGGTGCAGAAAGTCTGGTAAGGCTATATGATGATGAAGGAAACATCATCGGTCCCGATGAATTCATTCCCCTTGCAGAAGAAACCGGCTTAATCCATCAGCTTGGCCATCAGGTATTGCGAAAAAGTTGTGCTTTGGTGGCAAAGTGCAACGGGTTAGGCCAAGAGTTGAAAGTAGCGGTGAATGTCGCCGCAAAACAACTCTCTAATCCTGGTTTTGTCAAAGAGGTCGATCAAATTATCCGGAATTCCGGTATTAAGGCGTCGTCGATAGAGCTTGAAGTGACCGAATCTGCGCTAATGCACGATTTTGAGCAAACCAGAGACATGCTCAATGCATTAACGGCATTGGGATTAAGTATTGCACTTGATGACTTTGGCACAGGTTACTCCAGTTTAGCTTACCTAAGACAGTTTCCGCTCAATGTATTGAAGATAGACCGCTCCTTCGTTATTGACATGGATCAGGAACAACAAGCATTTGATATCGTATTGGCCATCGTAAATTTAGCGTTAAGTCTGGAACTGTCAATTGTTGCAGAAGGAATTGAGAATCAAGCCCAGTTTGATGCGCTTTTTGAATTGGGTTGTCACGCAGGACAAGGATATATGCTATGCCGTCCTATTCCCGAGGAACAGTTCTTGACGGACCATGTTTTATTAGACAATAGGATACACTTGGTTTAAACAGTGGATAGTTAAGCAGATTTTACGCTATATTGATTGTAACTTGTCCCAAGCGATATATTCACAAATGTGTTGTTGGAATTAAATTTAATGCGATATTTGATTTTAGCGTGTTGAGTTAAAGCGAAAACGCATAAGGCTTCTCTATGACATGTTGAAGTATATAGGTTAACAGGGATTGGTGTAGCTAATATCTGTTTAGAGAGTAATTGAATTATCTGCTACTTTGAAAAGTATAGTGATCGAGAATTAGTTTTACATGAGCTTTAATCAAATGAAACCCTATAGTGAATGCGATGTCCTCATTGTTGATGATGAGCCCATGAGTCGCATGGTGTTAACGACTATTCTTGAACCTGTTTTTCGATCTCGGAAGGTGAAGTCTGGTAAAGAGGCTATTGGCGCTTGTCTGAAAACTAAGCCAGATCTTGTTTTGCTCGACATGAACATGCCTGATATCAATGGGCTCGATGTTTGTGAAGCGCTGAAAGCAAACTCTGAAACAGAAGATATTCCAGTTATCTTTATTACATCAACCCTGGATATTGAAAGTGAAAATGCGTGTTGGGAAGTAGGTGCATCTGATTTTGTTATAAAGCCGGTTAATGCGTCAACCCTTATCCACCGAATCAAAACTCATTTACAAAACAAGTTGCGTACTGAATTCTTAGAAAATATGACTTTTCATGATCAATTGACGGGTTTATACAACCGCATGTATCTCTCTAAAGAAATCCCTTTAATGGTTAGCCAGATTGCTCGGGATAAGGGAAGTGTCGGCGTGATCATGATAGATATCGATTTTTTTAAGTTGTATAACGACACATATGGTCATCTAGATGGTGACATTTGTTTGCAACAAGTCGCAAATATAATATCTGGTTGTGTAAAGCGCCCTAAAGATGCTGTGATACGGTTTGGTGGTGAAGAAATTTTAGTCGTTTTGCCCTATATCGATAAAAAAGGGGCAAAAACTATGGCTAATATGCTAGTGAATAAAGTAAGAGAAGCTGCAATTCCCCACTCTAAAGGTATTGGTGGCTTTGTTTCTATTAGTGCGGGATACGCTGTAAGTAAAGCGAAGACAGTAGTAAATATAGATCCTGAAGAACTTTTAGAAGCCGCTGATGTTGAATTGTTTGAAGCCAAAGAAGTAATGAAAGGCGATGTAGCCAGCTTAATAGAAGAGGCTGACGTTGCGTTGTTTCAAGCTAAGGAAATGGGGCGTAATCGCGCGAAAGGATAGTCCTTTTACAATTTTATGTATCGTTATGCACCGACCCTGTCTAATGTGGGTAGATGATAATCATCAATTCGTATAATCATCAATCATCCTAGTCTATTGTTTAATATCTCCTATTTAAAATAGCGTCTAGAATTAAAGTCGTTAGATTTGGTTCAGGTAGTAAGTCATATTAATCACTAGTTCGGCTTACCTATTGAAAGGCGCGTTATGGTTGATTTGGATAAACAAGCGAGTTTCATGTTTTCACCGGAGCTCCCGTTGAAAGCATCACTCAATAAACTCGTCCGGCAAGGGTGTGATTCATTGAATGTCACTCAGGGGCTATTGGTCAGCATAACCGACAAGTGTATGAGCACGCTTATTAAAGTGTCTTCTATAGAACTCCCTAACGAAATACATACACCTACATACGATAACTTATTGCTAGAGGACGCGAGTTTTCCTTTGTACAGCGATAAGGTGATTGACGACCTAAAGTATTGGTTTAAAAAGTATTTTGGCACTGAAAAGTATATTCGTGGCCGTTATCACTACTTTGACGGGCAGGTGGTTTGTTTGCTTTTCTTGAATGCTTGTCCCAGTGTCACCGGTAACCTGAAAAATGTGGCGTTACTCGATGAATGGCTGGCATTAATTTTAGAAAAATACACAAGTGAAAAAGCAGAAGCCCAGCAATTCGCTTTGTACAACAAACTTCAAAACGTTGCCAATATAGGTACCTGGGAAGTGGACTTGGTCAATAACACTCTCAGTTGGTCCTCGCAAACCAAGCAAATTCACGAAGTACCAGACGATTTTGTGCCTACAATGGAAAATGCAATCAGCTTTTATAAAGCGGGCTACGATCGTGATGAAATTACTCGTATTGTCTCTCACGCTATAAAAACAGGTGAGCCTTGGGGCGCTACTTTGCAGTTAGTGTCAGCGAAAAATAACCCTGTTTGGATTGAAACCCATGGCATGGCAGAGATGGAAAATGGCAAATGCGTGCGCTTGTTCGGCACGTGTCAAAACGTTAACCGAGCCGTGCAATTAAGGCTGGAAATCGAAGAAAAGCAAAAACTGGCTGAGGAAGCATCAGCCGAGCGCGGTATGCTGTTATCTAGAATCAGTCACGAGTTAAAAACGCCGTTAAATGGCATTACGGGCATGTTGCAGGCGATAAAATTCGAGGGCAATGACAATATTCGGGTTCGCAAAGTTGACCTGGCTCTTCACAGCGCAGACAGATTACTAACACTTATCAATGACGTATTGGACTACACGTCTATTGTAAACGGTCAATTCGCCCTGAATGTTTCTCACTTCTGTATTCGCTCGTTAATTGAAGAGTTAGTTGAAGCCTACAAGCTAAAATGTGCACTCAAAGGACTCAGACTTTTAGCCGTTCTCTCCTTCGACGAGCACACCTATGTCAACGGCGATCCCGGGCGGCTAAGTCAGATATTGACCAACTTATTGTCAAATGCGGTGAAGTTTACAGAAACCGGCTATGTATCATTTCATGTGACCCTGAAACAGCACGCTGATGTGCCTATTTTGCTCGCATCGATTGAAGACACAGGCATAGGAATGAATAAGGAAGTGTTGTCTAATATTTTCAAACCATTTCAGAGCAATACGCACAGTGTTTCTGAAGAGTTAAATGGCAAAGGACTCGGTCTTTCTATTGTGGGGCAATTAGTCGAAAAAATGAAAGGCGAAATCGAAGTCCGTTCTACACCGGGCGAAGGCAGTGTGTTTGACGTGGTTATACCTATCGATATGGTGTCTGACCCACTCGGACAAAGCAATGAAGCCAGTGTCCCTTCTGAGCTCTTGCGATTACCGTTAAACGTACTGGTGGTTGATGACAATGATATTAACCGCTTTGTTCTGACTTCCATGTTAGAAAAATACAATTATATTGCAGATGAAGCCGAAAATGGCGAAGTCGCGGTGGCAAAAGCAAGAACGAAACAATACGACATTATTTTTATGGATTGTGCCATGCCTGTTCTCGACGGTACCAGCGCAACAAAAATTATACTAGAAGAGCAATTACTCGCGCCAAAAGGCTTTGTAGTTGCTGTGACAGCAAACACCTCACCTCAGGATATGGCTAATTGCAGTGAAGCGGGCATGGCTGATTTTCTGGCTAAGCCTGTAGTGCAAGACGAGATAGCCGTGCAAATACAAAAAGCGTTACAAAGCAAATCAGCGGCTTGATAGTGCATTAATTGATATTGCTAATGCGAGCATTCGCATAAATAAAAGATAAACCCAGAAATCTGGGTTTATCTTATCTTACCGAGGCTAGACTACACCGAATTAAAATTTATAGGTGAATTTAGCATTCCAGTGACGTGGTAACTCTGGCAATACTATCTGGCTGCCAAATAAGTCTGGGAAGTTAGAACGGAAGTAGCGTTCATCTGTTAAGTTTTTAACCGTCAGGTTTAACGTCCAGTCTTCAGCTTCGTAGGATAGCCCTGCGTTGACCAGTGTGTAAGCCGGTAAGGTTACCGAAGCAGAAAAGCCCGATGCTACTTCTTCAACATCAACCACACTTACGTTTGCCGCATAGCCATTTTGAAAGTCATAAGTTGCGGTTAGGGTATAAATATTCTCAGGGATCCCCGCTTTGCGTCCGTCAGTATTCGCAAAGCCCTCGCCGATCAGGTTGAGGCCAATGACGTTGCCGCCAAACACAAGTGAAGGGTCAGACAAATTAACCAAATCCTCTGCACCTAAGAAACCAAATTGATTACCATTTTCCAATGCAGTTAGATTGATAACCTTGATATTGGTATAACCGGCTGAAACAACAAGATTTTCGTTAACTACCCAACGCAATTCAAACTCGGTACCCTTGTTATTCGTCGTGTTATTGGTGACGGTATTTTGGGTGTTAAAGTCGGTACGCTCCTGTTCAAATGATGACAAAGCAAAATAAAGCGTATCGTTAATTAAAGAACCTTTCACACCGTACTCAAACAACGTCGATGTATCGAATGCGCCTGAGCCGCCAGGTTGGTTGAGTTGTCCCACACCAATTTCAGCACCTTGCCCTGCAACAAGCGTAGCCTGTTCTGCTGCCGTGATATAGGGAATTAGACCAAATTCAAATTCATAAGAAATACTGGCATTCCACGACCACCCATCAACGGTTTCTTCGGCGTACTCAGGGGTTTCGTCACCCGTTGCGCCAAGTAGCAAATCGGTCCGTGAAGTGCTTTCAATATCAATGGTGTCATAGCGTACACCCAATACCAGATTCAAGCCCCAGTCCCAGGTTAAATCAGTCATGGCCGCCATACCGATGTCGAGATAGTTACCGACATCGTAGTTGTCGAAATTCTTACCAGAGCGCGTTGACAGTAGACGGCGATCTAAGGCCGAAGACGGCATGGTTAAGTCACGTCTGTTGAAGTACTCGTAAGTAAAATCATCGCCGTGTTTGAAGTCTGTATAGCGAACAGAGGGAGAAAACTGGAATTGGGCCAGCAGGCTTTCAGTTTCATATTCGGTGGCGAAAATGAGTTTGTCTTCAATCACCCAACTGTCGTGAAATTGTGAAAAACCGTATGCATTTTCGTTGATGTTGTCATAAGCATCATAGAAAAACTGATTGCGAATTTCCCAGTTATCGGTGAAGTAAATCGTATCGAAATACAACGTCACTGCTTCATTGCCCAGCTGGTCGTCAGGTGCCACCAGTACTTGATTTCCTTTTAGCTTGGTCGTACCGACATTTTGAAGTTGCATCAAATCAGTGGCTTCATCATCAGTGAAGGCACTGGCAGGCACGTAGAAAAAGCTATTCCCAGCAATATTTACGGCGCCATATTCTTCATGGCTAATTTGGCCATCGCCGTCGGTGTCAAGCGGGAGCGCTGTACCTGTAATATAAGTGCCATTATCGACCAGTTCCTGGGTCAAGCGGTTCCAACCGGCCACTTGGTTGCCGTCATAATCGTGGTACATACCACCAAATTCGAAGCGCAGTCGTTCGGTTACGTCTATGTTAAATGACGCCTGTAAGATAGATTGATCTGTCTGTGTATTGTCGTAATAACTGTCAGAATTCTCCAACTCACCGTACAAATAGTAACCCATTTCCTTACCACCCACTGTGGCAGGCCCACCTACTTCTGCGGTAAGTATGCTTTTTTGCCAGGAGCCAGTAGTATAAGACAACGCACCAGTAGGCGATTCAAGATATTGTCCTGATGATGCACGGGCTGATTTTGGGTTGAAGTTGAGGTAACCACCGATTTTAGATGGACCATAGATTGGCGACGCCGGACCTCTAACGATATCGATTCGGCTTGAAGCGCCAATTGGAGTTGGGTAGTTGCCAGGGTTGTCCAAGCGTTTAACTCCGCGGAAATAAGTTTCCCCCGGCGTACCACGGACATCCAACGAGCCTGCTACACCAAAAAATGATTGCGTAAATGTGCCAGGAGCAAAAGCGACCAGTTCATCAATATCAGAAACGTTAAAGCGTTCCATTTGCTCTTGAGAAATGGTTGAGGCAGAGCGAGGCGTTTCAAGAATAGATTTACCAAAGCCGAATACAGATTCAACATCTTGTCCTGGCAAGCTGCCCAATGAGCCGGTCACCTCAATTTTTTCCACGTCTGCTTCTTTTATGCCATCACCTTCTTGTGCAATAGACTGGCTTGTCAGCGCCATTGCGCTACTTATCGCCAGAGCTTTGGCAAGAGGGGAAAGTTTGAATGTAGTGTTTTTCATGGTTTCCTCATTATTTTTATTTGCCCATTAACTGGGCTTTATTTACGCAATAGTGCTTTTGCGCTTTGCTAAAAGCAGGATAAGTGCCAATACCTTGTCCAACTGGTCAACTTTTAACCTGTTATTAAGTGGCTGAATTATATGAATTTAAAAATAAATTGTTGTACTTATATTGTTATTTTTATGTTAATGGTTTTTTCTGATGCTTTTATTGCACTAATTCAGTGATTTCTAATGTTCATTTGCACTAAAAAGAGATGAGGTCGTTGCTGCGTTCGGGGCAGTCATTTCACTGTCGCTTTCCCTTTTTAGGTGAGTGACTGACGACGGCTGATCCAGTGCAAAACTATCCGATTGGCGAGGAAGCGTTAGATCTAACAAAACCGCAGTAATGCCAGCACTGGACACTGGAGATAGAAAAATGTTTTCCAGCCAATCCGGTAGGTTTGCCAGTGCTTGTGGCACCATCATGACCCCAATTGCCATACCGAGTGAACAGGCAGTGACCAGACTACTGCGTCTGTCCAGTGCGTAAGTTGCTAGCAGTTTCAGGCCACCCACGGCTACCATCGCAAACATGACTAAGGTTGCACCGCCCAACACGGGCTTAGGAATGGCTTGTAGGATTGCACCTACCACTGGAAAACAGCCTATCGCGATAAACAGAGCGGCTACGTAAAGCCCCACCTTTCGGCTTGCAATACCGGTTAATTGTATGACGCCGTTGTTTTGACCAAATGTCGTGTTGGGAAAGGTATTGAATACGCCTGCTATTAAGGAGTTTACTCCATCACCTAATATTCCGCCTTTTATGCGGTTTAAATAAATTGAACCACTGACGGGTTGTTTACAGAAAAGGCTATTCGCAGTGAGATCGCCAGCCGTTTCGATGGCGCTAAACAAGTAAATTAATGCAATGGGTATAAACAATCCCAGATCAAAGTCGATACCGAAAGCAAAAGGGCGAGGTAATGCGATTATCGGCAGAGTTGACCACTGTGGAAAGGATAGGTTTGAAGACAGCGCCACATATGCGGTTCCAATGGTCATGCCGATAAATATTGCACTTAGGCGAAGCCAGTGATTGGAGGCGGCGTTTAAGAAAACAATGATAAGTAATACGCTCAGGCCAATCATTAAGTTTGATGTACTGGCGAAGTCTGGCGCATGAAAGCCGCCCGCAAGATCGGTCATACCCACATTGATCAGTGACAAGCCAATGGCGGTGATCACAATCCCCGTTGTTAGCGGCGTGATAATGCGTTTCAGTTTGGCGACAAAAAGACTGAAAATAATTTCAACCATAGCGCCTGCCATCGTTAGCCCGAACAACAACGCTAGTATGTCTTGTGGCGATCCGCCTTCATTTTTTACTTTGCTTCCGGCGAGAATTAGTGCACTGATAAATGCGAAACTGGTGCCTTGGATAGCGACTAAGCCACTGCCTATTGGGCCAATTCCCCTTGTTTGAATTGCAGTGCCCACGCCGCTGACAAACAGTGCCATGCTAATTAGAAACGGGGTGTATTGCTCGAGTCCCAGCGTCGACGAGATAATTAGCGTAGGGGTGATTACGCCGACAAAACTGGCAAGTAAATGCTGAATTGCAGCGGTAAGAGATGCAATTGTGTTAGGTTTATCCTCTAAACCGTAAAGTAATTCGCTGTGCTGCATAAGTCCCGCGCTAAAGTATCGTTAGATGATAGCCTTTTAAAGCAATCTGTTGACCAAGTGGTCATGCGTAAGTGTCTTTATTAACTAATTGAATTGTATGGTTATTCGTAATTACTTTGGCGGGGTAAGGAAAGAAGAGATTAAACGTGCACGGTAGCAGGGCATTTTGCGATAAAGTGGTGCACGGAAGTGAAGGAGTAGGCACTCGTTGAGAGAGGCGAAAAAAGGCCTTGATACCGGCCTTTGGGTTTGTCTTGCGCTTAAAGCACGGTATCTTTATCAAGCGTCACAAAAATAGAATGTCTAACCTCGTTGTACATGGCTTTAGAGCAGTGTCCTTCGCCTTCAGTGTCTTCTAGCAATAATACATCACCCGCACCGAAAACGTGTCGCTCGCCACTCGATACCGTAAACTCAGCTCGCCCCTTAATGATAAAAAGTAATTGGCGTGCCGGGGCGGGATGCCACTTAAAATCGTAGTTGGCAGGGGTTTCTCTGAATATAATTTTGTCAGCCCCGAATTTCTCTGACAACAAGCCTATTGGCCCACCATCGTTAAGGGAAATGTCCACTTCTCCGAAATGGCTCTTTCCTTTTTCGTCGTTGTAAATCCTTGGTATTTTCATAGCGTACTTCCCAACAGGTAGAGTTGACAACACAGCCGATGTTTCGTTAAGCCGTGTTATGCGTGCTTTAAGGTGCGTATAGTGTTGTTCAGCACCGCCAAACTCGCGGCGACGTCTTCTTGAGTAATTGACTCGCCTGGGTGATGACTGATGCCCCCTTTACAACGGGTAAACAACATGGCAACGGGACAAATGTCAGCCATCGCCATCGCATCATGACCAGCCCCAGATGCTAAAACTAACGGCGTTAACCCGATAGCGCTGACACTATCAATTAGCGCCTGCTTTAAGAGCTTGTCACAGTGCACCGCAGGCGCGCTGTGGGTTTGCTCAACGGTTAATTTCACCTGACGCTTAGTTGCAATTGCCTCTATGTTCTGCAAAATTTCAGCCAATACTGTATCGCGCAAAGCGTCGTCTTCACTTCGAATATCCAATGAGAACAATGTACGACCTGAAATGACGTTTACCCCATTGGGAAAATTTTCAATTTTTCCTACGGTGGCGACCACGCCCGGTCGATGTTGACTGATGTGTTCAACGGCTAAGATCATCTCTGCACAAGCACTTAATGCGTCATGTCGCATGGACATGGGAACCGTACCTGCGTGTCCCGCCATACCTTCTAGATGCAAATTAAAGCGCTTGGCTCCGGCGATGGCACTAACGACGCCTACTGGTAAGTTTTCCTGCTCAAGTACAGGGCCTTGTTCGATATGTAATTCAATATAACCCAGCAAATCGGTACGAGGCACGCAGGCACTGGCAACCTCATCAAAGTTCAGGCCGAAATTCGTCATGGCTTGCGCTAGGCTGATACCGTTAACGTCTTTGAGGTGGCGCCAGTTATCTTGCCATTTTCCCGTCAGTGCTCGGCTTCCCAGTAATGTGGTGCCAAAGCGTGTGCCTTCCTCGTCACAAAACCCGACAATATCAATGTGGAAGGGGAATTTGGTTTGCGTGCCATCGAACATATTGACCAGTGAAATAGCCGCGACTACCCCCAACATTCCGTCGTATTTTCCTCCGTTAGGCACGGTATCAAGATGACTGCCCATAATAAGGCGGGGGGCGTTCGGCACACTGGAGGTGTAACGCCCCCATATATTGCCCACCGCGTCTTGCCATGTTGTCATACCGGCCTCTATCATCCACCCAGATGCAAGCTGATTGGCCAGTTTGTGTTGGTCAGTGAGATAGCGCCTGTCTAAGCAGTGTGGATCCTGGCTCAACGTGCCTAAAGTTTCCAATCGAGCCATCACCTGGGTGGCAAGTTCACTGAACTCACCCATTTAGTGCTCCTGTAGCAGCGTTATAAACCGTTAAAGCGGCATCAACGCCAGCCCCGGCAGGTTGTGAAAAGCCCTGCATTCTCAGCACGGTTTCGAGGGACTGAAGGGTGTGTAACACGGCATCTTCTCGGGCGTTGTAACCCATAGTGCCAATTCGCCAAATTTTACCCTTTAGTGGTCCAAAACTTGTGCCAATTTCGATGTTAAAGCGAAGCAGCAAGGTTTCTCTTATTTTCTCACCGTCAACGTTTTTGGGAATATGGACGCCTACAACATTGTTCATTTTGTGGTTGATGTCACCAAATACTTGCAAGCCCATTGCCTGAACGCCCGCAAGCATGGCTTGTCCCGCTAATTTATGGCGGGCAATAACCTGTTGCTGGCCTTCTTCGAGGTGTAAGCGGGCGCATTCCCTGGCGCAAAACAGCATGGTTGCCGCTTCGGTGTGATGATTAAGTCGCTCTTCACCCCAGTAATCCATAATCATCGGGAGATCAAAGTAGTTTGAGCGAATTTTGGGCCCTCGCGCCGTTTCGTGATGGGCATCGCGAATACCCGCCTCGACGTGATGACGGGTGCGCACCTGTTTTACGAACTTCTCACTTAATGTGATGGGCGCAGAACCCGACGGGCCACCTAAACATTTTTGCAAACCAACGGACACGGCGTCTAACTTCCAGTCGTCAACTAAAAGCGGGTTGCCACCCACAGATGCAGTGGCATCACAGTAAAACAATACATCGTGCTGTTCACACAACTCACCTATGGCTGCAAGTGGTTGCAACATGGTTGTCGATGTGTCGCCCTGTACAATAGCGAGCAGTTTAGGTTGAACCTCTTTGATGGCTTGTTCGATTTGTTCGGCACTAAACACTTCTCCCCAGGGCACTTCTATAGTGTGAACTTGTGCGTCAGCCCGTTCGGCAATTTCAGCTAACAGGTGGCCGAATCGACCGAAAATGGGCACCAATACTTTGTCGCCAGGTTCAATAGCAGAGACCAGTACCGCTTCAATCCCTGCTCTTGAGGTACCATCAACAAGAAAGGTTTGCTGGTTTTTTGTATTAAATACATCCCGATAAAGAGCCATTACCTCATTCATATAGCCTGTCATAACAGGATCGTATTGCCCCACCAGTTGGGTCGACATTGCAGATAATACGCGGGGATAGCAGTTAATTGGGCCGGGTCCCATCAGCAGGCGAGGTGGCAGAGATAAAGGTGAAAAATACGACATACGTTACACTCCTAGATGAGTACCTGAGCCAACATGCGTAGGCCTGTGATAATAAGAACAACAGCGAATATCTTTTTAAGTAATGCGGCGTCGAGTTTATTCGCAATACTGGCTCCAACAGGTGCAAACAAAACGGTCAGTGGCACAATGAAGGCGAAACCGAGCAAATTGACATAACCAAACGTGGCGAAGGGTGCATCAGTTGGCGTGGTGCCGACGAATAACAAGGTAAGTGCTGCGGGTAGAGATATAACCAACCCAACTGCTGCAGCCGTTCCCACCGCTTTGTGGGCCGGATAGTTGCAAAAGGTAAGAGTGGGTACTGTTAGTGTGCCGCCGCCAATGCCTACCATTGAGCTGAAAAAGCCGATACAGGTAGCCATAACTGACTGACCGAAACGTCCCGGCAAGCCATCGACGATAGCCGTTTTTTTGCCGATGAGCATGTTGATAGCGGAGAGGGTAGCAATTACGCCAAACAATAAAGTCAGCCAGGTTGGGTTTACTACAGTCACCAGATAGCTTCCCACGAGTACACCAACAAGAATAAATAGGGCCCAGGCCTTAAGTAACGCAATGTCAACATTGCCTTTGCCATGATGTGCGCGAATAGAGCTGATTGAGGTGGGTACGATAGTCGCTAAAGAGGTAGCAGTAGCAATAACCATGGCACTTTCAGGCGATACGCCCAGTGCCTGAAACAAGAAAAACAGTACAGGTACGATAACAATACCGCCTCCTACACCCAATAATCCCGCGAGCAAACCCGCGAAAATCCCGGTACCAACTAATGACGCGATGACGGTTAAATTGTCCAATATAAACTGCATTTTTGGTTTCTCTTTTTATATTCAGTTAGCGGCCATTTCAGCGCCGTTGATGTACGTTGAAGAAAGTGATTTGGCGACGTCAATTTACGCTTAAATTCGTGCGCTCAAGGCTCTTCCATCACTGCGTGGATCACTGGCACCGATTACTTCACCTGAAGGTTCGCGAATAATAGCGCCTGCATGACCCATTAACTCGTTACAGGGATCGACAGTTACCATGTCGTGTCCGCGCTCCACTAGACTCGCACCCACGTATTCCACTAAATCTCGTTCTGCTTTTAAGTTATGGCTTTCATCACCCCAGGTACGACCCAGCAACCAACGTCCTAACGCGATAGCTTTGGCTATAGGCTGGTTGTGATAAATGTGGCGTGCGAACAACGCTGCTTGCGTTTGTGGCTGTCCTTCTCCGCCCATGGTGCCATAGCTCATTCGGCGGCCGTCACTCAGTTCTGCAAAGGCCGGATTTAATGTATGAAAGGGTTTTAAACCGGGGGCCAGATATTGGTTACTGTGTGGATCTAACGAGAACGATGTGCCGCGGTTATTCCACACTATCCCCGTTTGAGGACTCACGACACCCGACCCAAATTCCCAGTACAGCGATTGAATATAGCTGACCATACGACCCTCGCTGTCGCAGCAGCCCATCCAAATGGTATCGCCTTTTTTCGCTTCATAGGGCCAAGGCTGTGCTTTATCCAGTGCAATGTGTGTCGCCATTTCATTAAGTACGTTATCACTGAGCAAAGTCTGTAAGTCAACGCTGAGTCTAGACGGGTCGGTGACGTGCTTATTACGGGCAATAAAGGCTTGCTTGGTGCATTCAATAAGCAAATGCACCATATCTGCATCGCTGCTTCCCAAATGTTGTACTTTGTCGTAAAGCGCAAGAATGATTAGCGATGCAACCCCTTGAGTGGGGGCAGGCAAATTGTACAATTTACCTTTGCTGGTAGTCACTGACAGCGGCTCAATGACGGTCGCGTGATAATCGTGAAAATCTGCTAATCGGATAGGCGAGCCTGCTGCTTTTAAATCATCAGCAAGCATAGTGGCTAGCTCTCCGCGATAAAAGTCATCTAACCCTTTTTCGGCTAAATGGGCCAGGGTTTGGGAAAGCTTGGTTAACTTGACAATCTTGCCTTTTTTTAGCGCCTTACCCTTGATTAAAAACGGCGAAAAGTGTTCATCGTGGGCCAGCTCATCAAACGTTTTGTTGCTGGCGTCAGTTAAGCTTTGGGTAACTTCTATGCCCCAATTCGCCTGACTAATTGCAGTGTCGAAAAGGGTCTGAAGGGGCAGGGGGGACTGCCACTGTTGGCTTATCGATAGTGCCTTTTGCCACCCTGCTACAGCGCCAGCCATGGTTAGGGCAGCTTCGGGTCCTCGACTGGGTATCGCCTTTTTGCCAGCGTAAAATTCCGGTGTCGCTCCCCGTGCTGCCACACCAGCGGCATCAATGCCAATTGGGGCTTTTCCCGGCTCGCTTATTAACCAAAAGCCGTCACCGCCTAATCCGTTCATATGAGGATATTCAACTGCTATAGAGGCCGCAGCGGCGACCATGGCCTCTATAGCAGTACCGCCTTTTTCCAAAATACTCAGTCCTACTTGAGAGGCCGCAAAATGAGGAGCAGTAAAAGCGATGTTAGGTTTATCAGTCATGGTTCTTTCCTATGAATTTCGGCAACGATGAACACACGCGTTTCGTATCAATTTGAATAGCCAGATAGTTCGTTTCTGGCGTGTTGTTATAACGCGAGTTCTTTTGCTAGCGATAGCAGTGCAAGATCGCTGCCTTTTTTGCCCATAAGCGATAAGCCGCAGGGCGCATTGTCTAGGGTAAATAGTGGCAAATGTAACTGAGGTAGCCCTGCTAGCCCTGCAAACGCGGTGAGGGCCAATAAGGCATTTCGATCATTTGCCAGTGTTGTTTCATCGGCATCGCATCGGGGGGCAATACCTGGGGTGGTCGGTATGATCAGTACATCCACCTCGTTAAATAGCGTATTAAGGTGTTTAATTACCTCTTGGCGTTTTCGGTCAGCATTGCGGATATCGACAGCAGATATGCTTTTGCACCAGTTTAGCCGCTGCATAATGTCTGCGCTGATATCCGGTTGCACAGTTTCAATCCACGCGCCATGTTGTTGCCAAATTTCTGCACCCTGTAGTACGCGAAAAGTGGTCGTTACATCGAGCTGTTCAGGGTCTAAAGCCTGATCATTAAACCATACGCAGTGATGGTGGTTATCAAGCTGATGTAACCATTGTAGACACAGCGCTGAATGTGCCACCTGCTCAAACAAGCCCTTTGCTATGCCATAGCGTATAGGCTCTCTCCCGTTGAGTCGTATGGCGTCAGTTGTGCCATTAATACTATTACATGATGTGCTGGGCTCACTGATTGTCTGGTTATCGATAACCGTTTGACTAACGGCGGTTAAGGTTTCTAAATCTCGTGTCATCCACCCCACAGTGTCAAACGAGGGCGCCAACGCCACCATGTTATCGCATGGTACTATACCGTGGGTGGTCCTTAAGCCCCATAAGCCTTGGTAACTGGCAGGCACCCGAATAGAGCCACCGGTATCTGTTCCTAAACCAATATCTGCCAAATGTGCACTTACCGCCACAGCCGAGCCTGATGATGACCCTCCCGGTATATGCGCAGGTGCTGCTGGGTTGACCAAGGGGTCGTAATGTTTATTTTGACCGTGAAGACTGTAAGCCAACTCATCTGTAACAGTTTTACCTTTGAATACCGCGCCGGCATTAAGCAATTTTTTAACTGTGCTATTGGTTGTTTGAGGTACATCGTGCGTTTTCAACCAATCTGGGTTACCTGCCGCAGTGGGTAGGCCTTTTATGTGAAACAAATCTTTCACTGCCAAACCCATGCCAGCCAAGGGGAGCAAACCGTCTGGCATAGCGTTTACGGCATCTTCTGTCTGATGTTGACGTTGTGCATTAAGGACAAAAGGAGAATTCACTGCGCATCAAAGTTGTAATTATTGTTACCTTTCATGAAACAATTGTTTCACTATAAAGTCAAGGGAAACATTTGTTACTTTGTCAGAGTAGTTCAATGCAAAATGTGGCGCCCATAATGGCACCGGTGGTGGGTGATTTATTCGCGATGTTTTTAACTAGCTTACCTGATTTAGACGAATCAGAAACCTTGTGGATGATTGTCTAAAAAAGCAAGTTCTTCAGGGGTGGATTGTCGGCCCAACACCTGATTTCGCTGAGGAAAGCGACCAAACGTCTCAATCACTTCTTGATGACGTTGTGCGAAAATGAATTCTCGTTCTAAGCCTTCCTGTGAAAAAAGCTCCAAGGCAATATCGTGGATAGCCAATGATTCACTGTGCATAAATGGCATGTAAAGAAAAGCCCGTTGTTGAGCTGTCAGCAACTTATCGGCTTCTACACTCACGGATTCTTGGGCCAACACTAATGCCATGCCGTCAGTGCTAAACGCTTTCGTTGAATGTCTGAAAATGTTACGAGAGAATTGATCGAGGATAATTATTTCAGCAAGACGGCCAGTAGGTGTTGCTCGCCAAGGCCATAATTCTCCTTGAGCAGCCTCTTCGTGAAGGATTGAAAATCGTGTAGTAATAGTTTGATCAACGGTATTGTCTTGATCAAACCATTGGGTTGGCGTTAATTCGCTAAACCAATATTCAAGCACTTCGTTCGCTTCTTCCATGACACTTGGCGTCTTATGCATATTACCTCCATATCACGCCGTGAAATACAGTACTCACAACGTAGATTCTTATTGTTATATACCACACTCTAGAGCGTGTTGACCTAACGCATTAGTTTTATTTATCAATAACAAAACCCATTGCCCATGTTAAATGCTATCGGCCAGTATTGCTTAAACTTTAGTCAATTGGAAGCGGTTTAACGTCGGGGACTTTCTAATTCGTCCATCTGAATATAAATATCGGTAATGGCATCAACCCGTTTAGCTGCGCTACTGCCAAGTGCTTCGTATGTAAGGTTACACAATGATGCCACCAAACTCATTGGCGCGGCATAACTGTCAAATGGTGCCTCACTACCAATATGTGAAACCAGCAGGAAGTCCACGTCGTCGCGATACATTTGCCCGGTGGGATCAGTAATTAACACGGTTTGACAATGGGTGATGCTCTTTAACACGTATTTGAACTGGCGAGTACGTCGTCTAAATCCAAACAGTACAACCACATCCTTTGGGGTGAGATCGATAATATCTTCACTCAAGGTTTGCCCTGGTTGGGGTAGAACCCGCACGGAAGCTCTGATTTGTTTAAGTTGTTGCCTAAAGTGAAGCGCAATTGGGTAGGCGTTTCTAAAACCGATAAGCGTGACCTGATTGGCATGTGCTAAGAGATTGGCAACCGCTTTCAGGGTCTCCAGCGATGTTCCTTCAAAGGTACGCGAGAGGTTTTTAATCTCGTCTTCGTGTTGTTGAACATTACTTTGCGGGCTTATTACTGGCACGCCTTGTTCGCGTAATTGAACATGGGCATCTTTGGCTTGTTGGTGGGAGTCAAAACCCAGTTGCCTGAAAAAACGGCTAACTGTGGCTTTCGACGTTCCAGTGTTTTCGGCGATAAGAGAAGTGGACTGGCTGAGCACTACAATTGGATTTTGTTGTAGGTAGTGGGCTATAGCCTTTGCCGAAGGTGAAAGTGCGGCGTAGTGCTTTTCAATTTGCTGTAAAACGTCGTTTGGACTTTTTTTGGCCATACATTTCGCCTTGTTATTGTGATGCAATTATTTCACGACTTTTGTGCGTTATACAAATACAAACTGCTTACGAGTGGACAGAAACTGGTAAGTTAGGTTGATGATTGCAACAGCCCCTATCTTCAAAGCCCTTTTGTGATAAGGGGTAGGCGAAAGTAGTAAGGTGTTTTTTAACCCTTTTAGCCGATTGGCACTACACTTTCATAAAAATGTCATTAACCGGTCAAAAAGAGGTGTGCTGTGGTAAAACTATGGTCAGAATTGATCATACTATTTGTAGCGCTTCCCTTAGTTGTGCTTTTCTGGATAAAACACTTTGCACACTATCTGATGCCACTGCTTGGCACCGTGGGTTTGTGTTGTCTGGCAGTGTTATTAGCTGATAAGCAATTTAAACGAGTAAAGTTATGGCATTGGGACAATTACTCCGCCCATTTGAAAAGTGCGCTTAAACTATTTATTCCGTGGGCGAGTTTGCTGGCGCTGGTTGTCTATTTTATCAAGCCTGAATTATTTCTTCACTGGCCTTTAAACGAGCCATGGATGTGGGTAGCCACCTTGTTAATATATCCATTAGTGTCTGTGATCCCGCAGGAAATTATTTTTCGGACGTATTTTTTCCATCGTTACAAACGTATTTTGCCTTCAAAAATACTGCGTTGGGCACTAAGTACCTTTGTGTTTGGGCTGGCCCATCTGGTGTATGGTAATTGGATTGCTGTGGTGGTGTCCTGGCTTGGCGGCGCGATTTTTGGATATCGCTACATGACGACGAATTCAACGCCCATCGTGGTGATAGAACATGCATTATGGGGGAGTTTCTTGTTCACAATTGGTTTAGGATCTTACTTAGTGATTACTCAATAATTAAACGGGTTTACTAAAAACCAGTGGAATGACACCACATTGCATGGTCGTATTTAGACGCGGCACAATTGTGATAGGCAAGCAGGTTCAGTTATTTTACATTTATACACTACCGCCACCCACAGGGAATGAAGGACAGCAGCATGCAAATAGTGTTAGACCAGATATTGAAGTTGGCCTTTCAAGGTCTTAATCAAATTCAAGTCGCGATTGATGATCCCAACTCTGGCGCGACGAGTTTGAGCAATGCCCAATCGCTACTTACCGAGCTGTGGGAAAATTTCATTTACCGTTTACCCGGTCTGGGACTGGGTATAGCGGTAATGGTCGTGTTTATTTTTATTGCTTCGCCATTGTCACGCTTTCTTGTCAAACCGCTTACTCGCACCACCACCTCACCGTTACTTCGTTCGGTTATTCAACGCAGCATTAGTTTAGCGCTGGTATTGTTGGGCATTTATCTATTCTTGTTTTTAGCGGGTTTAACCGGGTTTGCCATCGCGGTAGTCAGTGGAACAGGGGTGATAGGGTTAATTCTCGGCTTCGCATTTAGAGATATTGCTGAAAACTTTATCTCTAGCTTGCTACTGACAATTCAACGGCCTTTTAGAATTGGCGATATCGTTCAAATTAATGAGTTCACCGGTATCATTCAAAAAGTGACGGCCCGTGCTACCACGATGGTCGATTTCGACGGAAACCATATCCAAATTCCCAATGCGATAATATACAAAGGGGTCATTAAAAACCTAACCGCCAACCCATTGATGAGGGGCAACTTTGTGATTGGCGTTGGCTATGACAGCAGTATTCAACAGGCTCAGCAAATTGCCCAATCGGTTATTGCACTACAGGAAAATGTACTGAAAGATCCCGAGCCTCAGGTGCTTATTGATAAGCTAGGTGCATCAAGTTACAACGTCAAAGTCTATTTTTGGGTTGATGTGGAAAAAACCAGTGTCTTGAAAATGGCGTCATTGTTAATGCGCAACATAGTTGAGGCATTTACACGGGCGGGCATAAGTATGCCAGATGACGCACGAGAACGGGTTTTCCCGCAAGGCTTACACATAGCCATGAGTGATGAACTAAAAGAGAACTCAGAAAGCGCTGTTCCCCCCGCCTCGAAAACAGTTAAAACAGAATCAGTTAAAAAAGCGCTTGAGCCTCAACAGGGGGCTGCTGAAACCACAGTGAATAAAATACTTCCCAGTGAAGAAGAGGATGTGGCAACTGAAGCGCACGATATTAGAGAGCAGGCGCGGCGTGCTCGTGACCCTGAAGCCGGAAAAAACATTCTTTAAGTCGCGCTAGGTGCCACGGGAGATAAGTGGCATCTACCCAGAAACGTTTGCCATAGGGTGACGTGGGTTTGCATCGCGTCGCGGTAGCTGTGGTAATTGGATTGTGTGTACTCGGTAAGGTAGTCTTTGAAGGTGGAACGAAGCGCTTCATTTTCTATCCATCTTGACCACAGGGGAGCCAGTTTATAGTGATACTGGTTAAGTAAACTGCCCACAGGTTGAATTTCTTCGATAAAAAACAAATAGAACACATTACGCAGTATTTTCGCTTTTTCGCTGGCTCTGCCTTCGGGACAGGGCACGTCATCTAACAGCGAAGGCAGCCATGAATTAAGCTGTAGTAGTACAACGGATAAAGAGAGCTGGGTTTGCCATAACGTTGCCGGTAAACGGGCAGAGCGTATGATATTGAGCTGTTGTTCTAGTTCTGTGCTATCTATTGGAGCGGTAACGGAGGACTGCGCATAGTGCATTAGACTATCCACGTAATAGAGGCTGTTGATACTGGCAGCCGCGTCTTTGTTGTTTTCAATCCAGAGCAAGCGTTCCGGATTATTAAGTGCAACGCGAAACTCCAGACTGGTTTGAATAACATTGGCCCAATTTAGAGCAAAATCGGCTCGTTTTTGGCGATGCCAGTTTGCCAGAGTCGCAGCAAGCGTCTGATCTGTCTGTTCGATAGCCTTGGCGCACTGTGATAACGCTACCAGTAGCTCACTTTCGTACACCAATCGCTGCGAGGCTAGCTGGCTTTTGCCTAACGCGGTATTGCGCATTGCTACAACTGAGCCTAACTCGCACGCTTGCAACGCATAAAATTCTCGTAAGTTGATAACCACACCTTCGGGGGTGTATTTGAGTGAGGTTGAATCGGGTAGCGGTGAAAGTGTTGGTTTAATCATTTCAGGCAGCGGTGTATCGAGCACGTAGGACAATCTCGTGCGATAGTCTTTAACACTGTCTTGTAGTGTTCGAGGGCCAAAACAGCCGGTTAACTGAGTAAGGGCGAGCACAAAAAGACAACTCTGCGTCAATGTGGTCACACACCGTTTAACCGCGCTCATATCACTACTGTGTTTTTTAGGCATAGTTTCGGTCAATGTCAGCTTGCAGAATAACAACCGATTGTTTCCCCTTTTCAACGAGCTCATTTAAACAACACACTACAACGATGCATTGGTATATAGGCTGCGGCCACCGTCGACATAAATAATTTGGCCCGTAATATAGGGGGCACTTACAAGAAACATCACGGTATTTGCAATATCTTGTGGTGTACCTAATACACCTAATGGAATGGTGTCAATCAATGACTGTTTTTCTGCATCGTCCATTTCTCGCTGGGGCCATAAGATAGCACCGGGTCCAATACCATTTACGCGTACACGGGGCGCAAGTTCAACGGCAAGTGAACGGGTTAACGACGCCAACGCCGTTTTAGCCAGCACATATACACTGTGGTTAGGCAACGGACGTTCAATATGCATATCAATCATATTCACAATGCAGCCTGCGTGTTGATGTAAAGCATCGGCTAATGCCTGACAGAGAAACAGCGGCCCTTGCACATTGCTGCCTACTAATGAAGTCCAATCGCTTTCCTTGATGTTACCTACAGGGGTGGGGTAGAAACTGGACGCATTGTTTACCAATACATCGATTCGCCCCCACTCTTGGAGTGCATGGGAGGCAAGTGTTTGTGTTGCGTGAATGTCACATAAATTGGCTTGAAGTGATATGGCAGAGTGGGAACGTACCTTATTCAGTGTTGCAACTAGCGCTTCTGCTTCGGCGTGTGAGCGGTCAAAGTGCACAATTATATTGTAACCTGCCTGATGTAACTGCGTCGCTATCCTGGCGCCAATGCGCTTTGCTGCGCCGGTAATAAGCGCAACTGGCGCTGAAGTGGTCATACTCAATCTCTTTTCGTTGTCTTTTTTTCGGTTATATCTGTCGCATTACATCGCTGATGACTTGTCTTGCCTGGGCAATGTAATGAGCGCCAAATAATAACCCGTGATTTAAAATATGGTAAAGCTGATAGATGGGTTTTCGCAGGTGATAATTTTTATCCAGCGGCGTGTGTTGGTAATAACCTTCATAGAAGGAAGTGGCATATCCGCCAAAAAGTTCAGCCATGGCTAGGTCAGTTTCACGATCGCCAACGTATACTGCGGGGTCAAACAATATTGGCCCTTTGTTAGTAAAACCGGCGTTACCTGCCCACAGGTCGCCGTGTAACAACGATGGGTGAGGTTGGTGTAAACTCAATAGGTTTCGCGTTAAGGTAACTATCTGATCGATATCGCCGTCATTGCGTTGCCATTGACCGTTGACAGCCAAGCGTTCCAACATACTTCCGATGCGTTTTTCTGCGAAAAAATCCGCCCACGATGCGGTCCTGCCATTAGTTTGAATGGAGGCGCCGATATAATTGTCATGGGGCCAGCCATAACTCGTATATGCATTTACGCTGTGGAGTTGGGCTAACTGGTGACCTAATAGAAAATAATCGTCAGTAGATGGTTCTTTAAAGCGGATATGCGAAAGCACTAAATATTCTTGATTGGGAGTACTGTCATTAGTAATACCATGGCAAATGACCTTTGGCACAGCAATAGTGTTGGTTTGGGCGATGGCCGCTAAGCCTTCTGCTTCGTGGGATAATTGCTGGGTGTCATCATAGGGACGCGTTTTGACAAAAAAGCGATGAGTGGAGTCTCTGATAATAAAACTGTCATGGGTATCACCGCCACCAATGGGATCTGCGCGCTGACAGCTAAAAAATTGACCTGTTTGGTCAGAGATATGTTCGCTAATAAAATGCCACATAAAACACGCTCCACGTCTCCTTGAGGTATTTTACACCACGCCTTTACGAAGTATGGAGCAAATTTCGATAAATGCACAACAAGACCGGCAAGAACAATGCGAATGGTGCACTGTGTTATCGTCAAACGAAGCGCTGGATAAAGGAATATGCTTTCAATGCGCGTTTGGTCATTGAAGTTGATGATATTGCCGTTATAATCGCCCTTCTGTTTTTATTTACCAAGTCTTATTGGTTGCTGTATATAGGCGCAGTAAGGCCTTGATATGTTAAGTGCAATTCAAATCGCACTTGTAATTTTTAAAGATGCAAGTGGCGCAGAGTAGGCGTCACCACTGTAAAGGAACACACATGCCTGTAATTACCCTTCCTGATGGAAGCCAGCGCGCTTTCGATAATCCTGTTTCTGTTTTAGACGTTGCAAACGACATTGGCCCTGGTTTAGCCAAAGCAACCATCGCAGGAAAAGTGAACGGCGAACTCGTTGACGCCGTAGATATGATTGATTCTGATGCGCAGCTTCAAATTATTACCGCGAAAGACGATGAAGGCTTAGAAATTCTTCGTCACAGCTGTGCGCACTTGTTAGGTCACGCGATTAAGCAGCTTTGGCCAAATACCAAAATGGCAATTGGCCCTGTTATCGACAATGGTTTCTATTACGACGTCGATATGGAAGAAAGCCTAACCCAGGAAGATTTAGCTAAACTTGAAAAGCGCATGCTTGAGCTGGCTAAAACCAATTACGATGTAGTAAAGAAGAAAGTGAGCTGGCAAGAAGCGCGCGATGCATTTGCAGCGCGCGGCGAAAGCTACAAAATGGAAATCCTTGACGAAAACATCAGCAAGGATGATCGCCCCGCACTGTACCACCACGAAGAATACACTGATATGTGTCGTGGCCCGCACGTGCCGAACATGAAATTCTGCCATCACTTTACACTGATGAAAGTCGCAGGTGCTTACTGGCGTGGTGACAGCGACAACAAAATGCTTCAGCGTATATACGGCACCGCATGGGCGGATAAAAAGCAGCTTAAGTCATACTTACAGCGCTTAGAAGAAGCCGAAAAGCGCGATCACCGCAAAATTGGTAAAGCACTGAATCTGTTTCACTGGCAGGAAGAAGCGCCTGGTATGGTGTTCTGGCACAACGATGGTTGGTCTATCTACACTGAACTAGAAAGCTATGTGCGCAAAAAACTTCGCGAATACGATTACGAAGAAGTGAAAGGCCCATTGATGATGGATCGCACCTTGTGGGAAAAATCCGGTCACTGGGACAAGTACGCAGAAAACATGTTCACCACAGAGTCGGAAAAGCGTGAATATGCGGTTAAGCCAATGAACTGCCCAGGCCACGTACAAATTTTCAACCAGGGTTTGAAATCGTACCGTGACTTGCCGCTGCGTATGGCTGAGTTTGGTTGCTGTCACCGCAACGAACCTTCAGGTGCGCTACACGGCCTGATGCGTGTTCGTGGTTTTACCCAAGACGATGCTCACATTTTCTGTACAGAAGAACAGATCCTCGACGAGGTGAGTGGCTGTATTAAGATGGTGTATGAGACATACGCGGCATTTGGTTTTGAAAATATCAAAGTGAAACTGTCTACTCGTCCAGAAAAGCGCGTCGGCGCTGACGAGATATGGGACAAGTCAGAAGCGGCACTTGCTGAAGCACTTAAAGCTAACGATATCGAATTTGATTACCAGCCAGGTGAAGGGGCGTTCTACGGCCCTAAGATTGAGTTTACGCTGCACGACTGCTTAGATCGCGCATGGCAGTGTGGTACGGTACAGCTTGATTTCTCTATGCCGGGGCGCCTGGGCTCTACCTACGTGGCAGAAGACGGCGAACGCAAAGTACCAGTGATGATCCACCGTGCTATTTTGGGTTCTTTGGAGCGTTTCATTGGTATTTTGACTGAAGAATTTGCTGGATTTTACCCACTTTGGTTGGCACCACAGCAGGTTGTGGTAATGAATATTACTGACAAACAAGCTGACTACGTTACAAATTGTGTAAAAAAACTGCAAGATTTAGGTTTTAGAGCAAAGTCTGACTTGCGAAATGAGAAGATCGGCTTTAAAATCCGCGAGCACACGTTAAAGCGTATTCCGTATATGCTGGTGGTAGGTGATAAAGAAGTGGAAACGGGCGAAGTAGCAGTACGCTCTCGTCGCGGTGACGATTTGGGCAAAATGCGCCTGGAAGACTTTATTGCCATGGCTCAGCAAGAAGTTGTTGAAAAGACAATTAAATAGTTGAGCAAATTGTGTATAATGCACAAATGGTGTCTGCTTTTGGTTTTACTTTAGGTGGTATTAACGACCTCCCAAAAGCAGGCAAAAGAATTAAATGTTTGGAGGAATAGCACATTAAAGGCGCTAACAACAAGGCTCAGGGCGATAAAGCCCGCATTAACGATGAGATTAAAGCCAGAGAAGTAAGATTAATTGGCAAAGACGGTGAACAGGTTGGTGTGGTTTCGCTTGCAGAAGCTACTCGTAACGCGGAAGAAGCGGGCCTAGACCTAGTAGAAATCAGTCCGAATGCCGAGCCGCCAGTCTGTAAAGTTATGGACTATGGCAAATTCCTCTTCGAAAAAAGTAAAGCTCAAAAAGAGCAGAAGAAAAAACAGAAGCAAATTCAGGTCAAGGAGATTAAATTTCGCCCTGGCACTGATGAAGGCGATTACCAGGTCAAACTGCGCAACCTGCGTCGCTTTCTTGAAGGTGGTGATAAAGCCAAAGTTACGATCCGCTTCCGCGGTCGTGAAATGGCGCACCAAGAGATTGGCATCGAGCTACTAAACCGCGTTAAAACCGATTTAGAAGACGTTGCAACTTGCGAGTCTTTCCCACGCCGTGTGGAAGGCCGCCAGATGATCATGGTGCTAGCCCCAACTAAGAAGTAGTAATGGTCTAAAGTTTTCAGGAATCTGCACCCTGAAACACCTTGCTGCAAATATTAACCGGTACAAAGTGACTGCAACACGAAAAGTACCGATATTAAACAATGCGGAGTTTTAGCAATGCCTAAAATGAAAACTGTAAGCGGTGCCGCCAAGCGTTTCAAGAAAACGGGTTCAGGCCGCTTTAAAAGCAAACAGTCTCACTTACGTCACATTTTGACTAAGAAGAGCTCTAAGCGTAAACGTCACCTTCGTGGCAAAAAACTGGTTCATGACTCTGATACCAAATTGGTTCAGCGCATGTTGCCTTACGTATAAGACTTAGGAGACTGATTAATGGCTAGAGTAAAACGCGGCACAATCGCACGTGCTCGTCACAAAAAAGTCCTCAAGCAGGCAAAAGGTTATTACGGTGCTCGTTCACGCGTTTATCGCGTAGCGGTACAAGCCGTAACTAAAGCTGGTCAATATGCTTACCGTGACCGTCGTCAGCGCAAGCGTCAATTCCGTCAACTATGGATTGCACGTATCAATGCTGCTGCACGTCAAAATGGTATGTCATACAGCCGTTTCATCAACGGTCTGAAGAAAGCGTCTGTTGAAATCGATCGTAAGATCCTTGCCGACATCGCAGTACATGACAAAGCAGCTTTCAGCGCACTAGTCGAAGCGGCTAAAGGCGCATTAGCTTAATTATTAACTAATTAAGTTTAAGTTCTTTCGGAAAAAGGCGAGCAGGATGCTCGCCTTTTTTCGTTTCTCACGTCAGGCTTTGCCACCACAGGACGGTTTGTTTACCTACTCCTCTTAAAATTCACGCTTTTTACAAGAAAATTTGTCAATATCAGGTATCTAGGGTAGCCCTAATAATAGTCACTCGTGTAAACTAACGCCTTTATTTCAGGCAAGCCTAAGCGATATAAAAACTCATAGGACTATTTGCCCTAATAAAAATATGCGATGCGTGTATTCGCCTATTTTTATTTGAGTCATATAGCGAGTGCTTGGGCCATGCAGTCATCATGTGAATTGAGGAAAACATGGAGCTTGACGCTATTATCAATCAGGCACAGAGCCAGATTGACGCTGCACAAGATGCAGCCACACTAGACCAGGTTAGGGTCGAATTCATGGGTAAGAAAGGTAAATTAACCGACTTACTTAAAGGACTGGGCAAGTTATCTAATGAAGAACGCCCAGCCGCAGGCCAAAAAATTAACGTTGCAAAGCAAACTATTCAGCAAGCTATCTCAGCAAAAGGTGAATTGTTGCGCACGGCTGAGTTAAACAAAAAATTAGCGGAAGAAGCGGTAGATGTCACGTTGCCTGGTCGTACTGAAAAGCCGGGTAACTTGCACCCCGTTAGTCGTACTATTGCGCGTATTGAATCATTCTTTGGCGAACTTGGTTTCGCAGTCAAAACTGGCCCTGAAATCGAAGATGGATTCCACAACTTTGATGCGTTGAATATTCCAGCCAATCACCCAGCACGTGCTGATCACGATACTTTCTATTTCAACCCAGACATGATGCTGCGCACGCAAACATCAGGTGTACAAATTCGCACGATGGAAGCGGAAAAGCCGCCATTGCGTATTATTTCGCCTGGGCGTGTATATCGCAATGATTACGACCAAACGCATACGCCAATGTTCCATCAGGTAGAAGGCTTGATGGTAGACAAAAATGTGAGCTTTACTGACCTTAAAGGTATTCTGCACGACTTCTTACATCATTTCTTTGAAGAGTCACTGGAAGTGCGTTTCCGTCCGTCGTATTTCCCCTTTACCGAGCCATCGGCAGAAGTGGATGTGATGGGTAAAAACGGTCAGTGGTTGGAAGTATTGGGTTGTGGCATGGTGCACCCAAATGTCCTTAAAGCCGTGGGCATCGACCCTGAAGAGTACACTGGCTTTGCCTTTGGCATGGGCGTAGAGCGCTTAACGATGCTTCGATACGGCGTTAACGATTTACGCGCATTTTTTGAAAACGATCTTCGTTTCCTTAAGCAGTTCAACTAAGGCAGAGAGTACACATGAAATTCAGTGAAAAATGGTTAAGAGAGTGGGTTAACCCGTCGCTGTCGGCACATGAGCTGTCTGAACAGTTGAGTATGGCTGGCCTTGAAGTTGATGGTGTTGAGCCAGTAGCAGGCGACTTTAAAGGTGTGCTGATAGGCGAAGTCGTAGAATGCGGCCAGCATCCTAATGCCGATAAACTACGCGTGACCAAAATTAACGTGGGCGACGATGAGCTGCTCGATATTGTGTGCGGCGCACCTAACTGCCGTCAGGGCATTAAAGTAGCAGTAGCGGTGGTTGGCGCAGTGCTGCCAGGCGATTTCAAAATTAAAAAAGCAAAACTGCGTGGCGAGCCATCATTCGGTATGCTGTGTAGCTTCTCAGAGCTGGGTATCAGCGATGATCACGATGGTATCATCGAGCTTCCTGCCGATGCACCTATTGGTAGTGATATTCGTGAATACCTTGGTTTAGACGACAACGCTATTGAAGTAGACCTGACACCAAACCGTGCAGACTGCTTGGGTATTCGCGGTATTGCTCGTGAAGTCGGTGTGCTTAACAACCTTGACGTTAACGAGCCAGAGGTTGCCTCTGTTGACGCGACAATTGAGGACAAACTTGCCATTACACTTAGTGCCGACGACGCCTGCCCGCGTTACTTAGGTCGCGTGGTAAAAGGGGTAAACGTAAAGGCGGCATCACCGTTGTGGCTGGTTGAAAAGCTGCGTCGTTGCGGTATTCGCAGTATTGACCCAATTGTCGATGTGACTAACTTTGTTTTGTTAGAGTTGGGTCAACCGATGCATGCGTTTAACCTTGCCAGCATTGAAGGCAATATTAATGTACGTATGGCTAACGAAGGTGAAACCCTTACGTTACTTGACGAAACCGACGCTAAGCTACAAAGCAACACCTTGGTGATTGCGGATGATAACAAAGCGTTAGCGATGGCGGGGATCTTTGGTGGACTGCACTCTGGTGTAACGGCCGATACGCAAGATATCTTACTTGAGAGTGCATTCTTCAGTCGTGATGCCATCATGGGGCGGGCTCGTCAATACGGTTTGCATACTGATGCCTCTCACCGCTACGAACGCGGTGTAGATCCTCAGTTACAGCGCAAAGCGATGGAACGTGCAACAGCGCTTGTACTTGAAATCTGTGGTGGTCAAGCCGGCCCAGTGGTTGAAGCTGTGGCACAAGATAAATTACCCGCGCAGGCTACAGTGACTTTGCGTCGTGAGCGACTCGCTCGTGTACTGGGTATTACTATTGACGATGCCCAAGTATCAGAAATTCTGACTCGTTTAGGGTTGACGGTGACTGCGACAGAAGCGGGATGGGAGGCGATTGCGCCAAGCTACCGTTTTGATATTGCCATTGAAGAAGATTTAATCGAAGAGATTGCCCGTGTATACGGCTATAACAGCATTCCTAATGTTGCACCAAAAGCGACGTTGGCCATGTTGCCTTCACAGGAAGCCAAGTTGCCGCTTAGCGCGATGAAGTCACTCTTATTAAGTCGTGGCTATAGCGAAGCAATTACCTACTCGTTTGTCGATCCAAAAATACAAAATGCATTATTCCCCGATGCGAAAGGGTTAGTGCTTCCTCATCCTATTTCCGCCGATATGTCGGTAATGCGGGTGAGTTTATGGCCAGGATTATTAGGCGCAACAGCCTATAATCAAAAACGCCAGCAACAGCGTATTAGACTGTTTGAAAGCGGATTACGCTTTATTCCTCAACAAGATGCGCCAAATGGTGTATTGCAACAACACGTAATTGGTGGTGTAGTAGGAGGGCGTCGTAATGAGGAACATTGGGATTTAGGTGATAGTCCTGTTGATTTCTTCGATGCAAAAGCTGACGTAGAGGCCCTGTTGGCGTTGACTGGAAAAGTGGCAGAGTTCCAGTTTGTGACTGGGCAGCATAGCGCATTGCATCCAGGTATGACTGCAAAAATTTTGCTTAATGATGAAGAAGTTGGCTATATTGGAGCTATACATCCACAATTTACCAAGTTGTTGGGTGTAAATGGGCGCGTATTTGTGTTTGAGTTAGTGGTTGATGCCATTACAGAGCGCAAATTACCGTCAGCAGTACCAGTATCGCGCTTCCCATCAAATCGCCGTGATATTGCAATTACGGTGAAAGATGAAGTGCGTGTAGGAAATGTGCTTTCTTACATAGAAAAAATTGGCGTAAATCAACTAGTTGCTCTAAACTTGTTCGATGAATACAAAGGAAAAGGCATTGAGCCTGGGTATAAGAGCCTCGCTTTGTCACTTCATTTACAAGATCCGGATAAAACCTTGGAAGAAGCTGAAATTCAGCAAGCGGTGGATACTGTGGTTAAAGGTCTGGAATCTGAGTTTGGGGCCGCGTTAAGAGAGTAAACTATGGCATTGACCAAAGCCGAGATGGCTGAACACCTATTCGAGAAACTAGGCATTAACAAGCGTGATGCAAAAGATCTGGTAGAGCTTTTTTTCGAAGAAATTAAAGGCGCTCTGGAATCTGGTGAGCAAGTAAAACTGTCAGGTTTTGGTAATTTTGACCTGCGTGATAAAAATGAACGTCCGGGCCGTAACCCTAAAACCGGTGAGGATATTCCAATCAAAGCACGCCGTGTAGTGACTTTCCGTCCTGGTCAGAAACTTAAAAGCCGAGTTGAAAACTCTGCACCTATCGACCAATAATCATTAGGTCGTTACAATAGTAAAAAGAGCGGGAATTCTCGCTCTTTTTGTATTGCCTCATTTAACGCGCACACTCGCGCGACCATACTTATGTCAGTGTAGTGGAGGAAGTGTGAAAAAAGCACTTGTCGTTCTCGTTTTTGTCGTTATTTCAGTCCTGTCGTGGTTAGTTTATTTGTCGTTAGATGCGGATAAACGGGATCAGCAAGCGGCACAAGTACCACTGATTACGGTAATGGAAATCCTCCATGCCAGTGACCTTCAATCTGGCATCAAACAAGCCGTTATGCAAAACGATCAACGCGCGATAGATGAGTGGATGACAAAGGCTTTGGAAGTTGCACAAGCGGCCAATTTGTCAGCGCAAGATATTAATTACCTACAATCTGAAACCGCTAAAGACTATGTTATTTTCAATGCTAATCGTCAGCTTTATAACGAGGCTTTTGAGCGACGTTATTACACGTTAGAAGAGACAGAAAGCTTAAAAGCACGTTATCCTCAAGCGAAAGATTTGTTCCCACGTACTGATGCACTTATCGAAAAACGCGATGCGATCATTCAACAAATTGCGGTTGCGCTGTCGGGTAGCGAGCCGCCCAATGAAGACGCGATAGCGGCAGCGAAACAACAATGGATGCAACAAGCCGATGCGCCCGACGCCAAAGAGTAAATCTTCATAGCATAAAGATCCATAGAATAGAGCCACAAACATTAAGACGCCAAGGCATAAACGGCAGGGAGTTAGCCGGTAATATCGGCGAAGCGACCTCGCGTCAGTGCAGTAAGGTCATCGGGTGACAGTGCCACTTCTAACCCCCGTCTTCCTGCGCTGACATAAATTCGCTTAAGTTGCTGCGCACTATTGTGTACTACAGTAGGTAAACTTTTCTTTTGTCCAAGGGGGCTGACGCCGCCTAAAATATACCCTGTGGCGGCAATGACATGGTCGGCCTTCGCCATTGCGACTTTTTTTACCCCAAGTATTTTGGCCATTTTCTTTTCGCTTAACATGGTATTGACGGGAACCACGGCCACAGCTAATTGCCCTGAATCACTGGCGACGACAAGGGTTTTAAATACAGCACTTGCCTCTAGATTAAGCTTTTCGGCTGCTTCCAAACCGTAAGAAGGCGCATTACTGTCATGCTGGTATTTCAGTACGTCATGAGCAATCCGTTTTTTTTGTAACAGTGTAATGGCTGGCGTCATTCGTTTTCTTTCTTATAAAAAAGGCGAGTGTGGGTAATTTCACCGGGCAGTAACGGGGTGGCTGCGTGGGTAGCGTAGTCGGTAAAACCCGTGCTGAAATAATCAGACAGCGGGTGGCCTGATTGACCGCCAGGTAGTGTAAGTATGGCGTCTTCAAGGTGCCCAGGACTAACAAAAAATCGCTCTGACGCACCAAAGTCGGACGCCTGAACCGCTGGCATATATGTATCACCATACCCTTCTACTCGCGGCATATTTAGGTAATCGCCCAATAATGGAATTTGCGACGCGAAGGGGTGGTCAACTTCCAGAGCATTGACGTTGCCCCAACGCAACGCTTCCATTTCAGCATCGGTGGGGGAGTATCGGTCAAGCAGTTTGTGTTTTGCTCTGCGATAGGCGTCTACCAATGCTTCGTCAAAGGTTTCAGCGTCACTGGGTAGCCAACTGTCTGGTTGATTTTGGACTAGCTGCCATACTGCGGGTTCGATGCCGCGCAATAAAGTACGGCTGTTTACGCCCTGATTGTCCAGTGTTGTCAATATGCCGCCAAATAAGGTTTGAATAACCTCACTTCTAAAGTGTTTGACTAATGTGTAACCGACCGAGTCTTCACACGCACAGCTACCCCAGGCATTTAAATAGGCGAGATCCGGTTTAAACTCTACGTCCTGCGCGCTAAGTAAGCCATACAACAAGTGATGCCACGGCATAAGGAATTTGGCGTGATTGTCTAATTGAATAGCGTAGAAATCAGTTTCGGTGAAAGTGTCTTTTTCAAACAAACGGTCTCTGATTTGACTACCGCGTGCACCTAATGCATAGCCGCCATCCCCCAACTTATCGAGTAGAGCCGCCGAGATAACGCGGGCGTTTGCCGTCCAAATTCTGTCAGAAGAGGGGTTTTTTACAAGGGGCAAATGCGTTGCGCGCTGCACAAGGGCCATTTGTTGTTCTGTGATAGCCGTATACGATGCTTTGTCACGCTTCATCACCGCGCCACCAGGTAACCAGGCGGCATTGCCCTGAGCGTCAACCACTACAAGATTTTGCGTGGGGATGGCAATGGATTGACCCACTGAAGCAGCCTCATCCACGCTTTTTGCTTTAGCGAAGTTAACGATACTTAAATTTGCAGCAAAGGGATGATGGGCAACCCAGTTAAGTGCGTAGCGCTTGCCATTAACGACTCTGACCGGCCCGTATTGGCTTACCTCAATCGAATAGGGGTGCTCACCCTGCGGCAGTGGAATGCGACCTGAGTAAGTTTGCGTTGACGTTGACTCGTCGAGTTCTATCCAATCCACATTATCCAAATTGGCATTAGTAAATCCCCAGGCGATGTGATTATTTGTCCCCACGACTACCCCAGGTAATCCTGGTAGGGTCACTCCGGTTACACTAATGTCTTCGCCAGACTCCTGATAATTGAGTTGAGCGCGATACCAGATTATCGGTACTCGTAGCCCTAAGTGCATGTCATTAGCAAGCAATCCCGCACCAGTTGGTGTTAATCGCCCTGTTACCGCCCAATTGTTACTGCCAATGTCGGGTAATTCGGCACCTGTATAAGCCAGTCTTGCAGCTTCACCATCGGTAACCGATTCGAGCTTGTCGGGGTACTCAGGTATCGCTCCCTCGAATAAGGGAATTTCACTGGCATCTAACGCCGCCTGGTAGTGGCTGGGTTGAGTGATAAAACGGTAAATTTCTTCGCCAAACGTGTCGCGAAGTGCATGGCGAGCCATATCAAGGTTAATTTGTCCACCTTGCAAATCCAGGTACATACTGTAAATAACTAGAATACTGTCGGTAGGGTTCCATTGTTTTATCTCCACCCCTGCGGCTAGGTATTCAAAAGGGGGCAAAGTCATTTCACTGATGGCTTCATTGACGCCATGGGCGTAACGTATTAGTAATTCCTGCTGGCGGGCTGGAAGGTGTTGAAATACAACGTGAGCACGCTGCTCAAATTGATGAAAGCGTACATTTTTATCCAGTTCAAGGGCTTTATCACCCACCCATTGAGAGAGGGTGCCCGAAGCAGAGCGGCGTTGTAGATCCATTTGGAACAACCGGTCTTGGGCGTGAGCAAAGCCTAAAGCGTAGGCGGCGTCAAAGATGTCATCTGCTTCAATCACCGCTTGACCGAGGTGATCGCGGCTTAGCGAGGTGGGCTGGTTGACGTGATAGGTAGCACTGTTTCCATCCAGCGAAGGCAAGCTCATGGTCAGGGAGAAGTAAAGTGCCGCACATGCGAGCAATAATAAGCTAAAAACGCCTGTCAACAACCACTTGATCCAATTTATCACGTGTAATACTCCCTTTTTTTCTCTATCCTAACCAGAGATTTAGCAAATTTGAAGTGATGTTTTATGACGATAACAAAGGCGCCAGTAAAGGGGGCACTGTGGGTCCATTAATGCTGGATTGTCAGGCAGAATTATTACAGCCTGAAGAGAGAGAAAAACTCGCGCATCCAGTGACTGGCGGCGTTATTTTATTTACCCGCAACTTTTACGACAAACAGCAGTTAGCCGCATTGGTGAAAGACATTCGTCAAAGTGCGAAAAAACCCGTGTTGATTGCCGTCGATCACGAAGGGGGAAGAGTTCAACGCTTTCGCGACGGGTTTACCCGTATACCTGCTATGGGGGATATTTACCAGTATGGGTCCTCTAATGCTAGCAGTGAAGTGCTGGCTAAAGCGTGTGGTCTGGTACTGGCGTATGAACTAAAGAGCCTGGATATTGATTTCAGTTTTGCCCCTGTTTTGGATATTAATGGGGTATCTCAGGTTATTGGCGATAGAGCTTTTGCCGACAATGCAGACGATGTAGTGAGGTTAGCCAGCCATCTCATTGCTGGCTTACGAGAAGTGAATATGCCAGCAATTGGTAAGCACTTTCCCGGTCATGGCAGTGTTGCTCCTGATTCGCATGTGGCGTTGCCGGTTGACGAGCGAAGCTACAATGAGATACACCAAACCGATATGGTCGTTTTTGAGCAGTTGATTCAAAAGTCGTTACTAGACGGTGTGATGCCTGCGCACGTCATCTATAGCCAAGTCTGCCCGCAACCTGCTGGTTTCTCATCCCATTGGTTACAGACTATTTTAAAACAGTCTTTGGGCTTTCAAGGTGCGGTGTTTTCGGATGATTTGTCAATGCATGGTGCCAGTGTGGCGGGGGACTACCCAGAACGGGCAGAGACTGCACTAGATGCGGGATGCGATATGGTACTGGCGTGTAATAATCCGTCAGGGGCAGAACGCATTTTAGACAGTCTGGAAAAACGGGTGTCGGCGCAGCATGCCAATGACGTTCAAAAACAACAACGGGTGATGACATTACACGGGTGCATTATGCCAAAAGGGCTTGAGACCCGCTATAACGATGCTACAGCCCTTATCGAGCGAATGGCGTTTAACGGATAAGCGCTTGGAAAAAGCGCTAAGGAAGGGGGGCAGTTTCGGTATTACACCGGGACTTCAACGACCCCTGCTTCTACATTGAGATAACGGGCAAAAGTAAATAAAAAGTCACTCAACCGATTAAGGTAGGCTTGCACCACGTCAGACACCTCATGGGCTTTTGACAGACTAATAACACTGCGCTCTGCCCGCCGACACACGGCGCGGCAGACGTGTGCTTGTGCCGCTGCCACACAGCCACCAGGCAGAACAAATGCCGTGTTTGGGGGCATTTTACGAGTAAAACTGTCGATAAGATCTTCCAGCGCGTTTACGTCCTCTTTGGTCAGCGTAGAGCTTGCTGAAATGGCGAAACCAACCTGAAATAAGTTGCGTTGAATATCTTGTAGTATACTTTGATACTCAGTTGATACAGACGTGACAAGCAAGCCAATGGTGCTGTTCAGTTCGTCTATGTCGCCATAACAGGTCACTACCATATCGTCTTTATTGACGCGTAGAGGTTTATCCACATAAATCTGGGTCGTACCTTTATCACCTGTTCGGGTGTATATCTTCATGAATACCAAACCTTACTCTTAACCAATGTATCCATCACTTGATGTTTGTGGGGTGTTAGTGCTCGTCCAGTGCTTGGGGCTCAGGACGATGATAGCGCCTAATTTGCACAATAAAGCCAAATAACGGATGGTCGAAATAGTGCAGTTGAGTACTGATTACACGGCGTTGTTCACCAAGTGGGACAGAAACTAATTGGTATTCGAGCGGCGTTGACGACACTGCAGAGGGTGGATTTTGCCCTATGCTATTGGCGTTATCAACGTTGGTGCTTTGCGTGTCTATTTGACTTGTGGCTATGCTATTTAATTCTGGGCTATTTTTGAAATAACCCACAGGTACTGGCTGTCGATAAAATAGTTGGCTATCAATATGCAGGTAAGGTACGCGGTTTATGTATTTTAAAAATACTTTCATCGTACCGTCAATTTCCCAGATAGGTGTACGTAAAGCACCGTTTTGCGTGCTTTCAGTTTCAGCGTCGTCAAGTAATAACGGTAAATCCAGTGCCTGAAATTCGCTGAAGGGAATATATTCTGGTTGTGCGAGTCTGCGCTGTAAGTCAGCGAAAATATCGCTGCCAATAAGGGCGCTTTGCTCTTCAAATTGCGCTTTATTGACTTCAAGTTGATTGGTATCTACCTGTTCGCCGACTGGTAAGGCAGGGCGGTGCACTGCATCGTTATCAGTTGATAAACCGCTTGCAAGAGTTTCGTTCTGGGTGGTTTTCAGCAAAGTGTGAACGCGTTGGCGCTGCTCACCACTAAGCGCAAATTCGGTGGCATAGTTTTTACCGCCGAACAGCCGTACGTCAAATGCATTTTCTTTAGAGAACATCACAGGCTGGCGCCAAGTTACGTGAAACAGGCGTTCTAAGTCGCGACTTGCGCGTATTTGTCGAGAAATAGCAGAAAGTGACTGCTGATTGCTGGTCAGCAAATGCGCTTTGGCAGACAGCGGCCAGTCGTGACCCTCGATGACCACAGGCAAATGGGGTGGCGATGGCAAGCGATTGTCGGTTTTATTCACTTTCCACACAGGTAAGTTATTGAGGGTAAATCGGTCTGTTTCAGCACTTATCCAAGGTTTAATTGGCTCACAATAACGAAATGGGGGAATGTGGATAACGTCGGTTTGGCTATCATTTTCAGCACTTTCGGGGAGACCGTAAAACCACAACCAATATTGGGCAATTGTCTCGGGCTGTAGCTCCCAGCTTTGTTCTGCGCTCCATTCACCCTCATCTTCACTAGCACCTTCATTGGGCTCTGTTTGTTCATCACCGAGTTCGGTTGCGGTCAATGGGGTGACTGCGACTTCCCCTATAGGCAGTGAATTTTCCGTAACTTGAGATGTTGCTTCTGCGACGTCCGACAAATCGTTGAAAACTTTCTCTAAATCACTTTCGCTGTTGCCTGAAACAAGGTTTTCTTCAGCGTTCTCGCTCAAATTTTCTTGTGCGAACTCGACGTTTTCCTTAATGGGTAAAGAATTATCTACATCGGGGAGCGCAGGGAGTGAGAGAAAATCAACGTCAGGCGCGGGTACCATTGATTTAAGTGCACCTTCATAATCGCGGTGCCACTTAACGTGTGTATCGAGGTCGCACACCTTCAGGCCTTGTTTGAGCCAACTGATATCAGGGGCGATGACATCACTGATAATATCTGCCTGGGCGCGCGGGGCTAATAAATCTTTAGCGAGTGTAAATTGTTCTTCTAATTCAGTTAATGCCAGATTGCGCTTAAAGGCAATAACTTCCACATCGAACCACCAGTCATCTTCGGCATGCGCATCAAATGCGATTAATGCCACAGCCAATAGGGAAGTCGCCCATTTAGGGTGAGCCGAAATTCGAGTCATCTGATCCACGCGCGAGCACCAGCGAGAAAACATCATGTTAGCGCGACTCCTTAGCAAAATCGGCAATAATATCGCTTATAAACGCAATGCGCGCTTTAGCGGTGTCAGTGTTTTTAACGATACGCAATTTTTGACTTCCTTCAAATCTAAACGTATCAGGTTTAGTTTGCACCAATCGAATAATATAACCCGGGTCGACCTTAGTGGTCTCTTTAAATTCTATGGTACCGCCTTGTGCCGACAAGTCTACTTTCAAAATACCAATGGCTTGCGCTTTTAACTTTATTTCCGCCACTTCAATAAGGTTTCTGGCTGGTTCTGGCAACAGTCCAAAGCGATCGATACATTCAACTTGGAACTCATCGATATCGTCTTGGGTATTACAACTGGCCAGTCGTTTATACAATGACAGTCTGGTATTCACATCAGCGATATAATCGTCGGGAAGCAAAGCGGGTATGCGTAGTTCTACTTCGGTATGTCCTGCCATGGCGTCATCTAGCGATGGCTCTCGGCCTTCTTTCAAGGCGTTTACCGCTTTATCAAGCATGTCCATGTAAAGGCTAAAGCCAATACTGGCGATTTGACCGGATTGATCATCGCCAAGTAGCTCACCGGCCCCGCGTATTTCTAAATCATGGGTAGCCAGCGCAAAACCTGCGCCTAAATCTTCCAATTGTGAGATCGCATCCAAACGTTTTACCGCATCTTTGGTCATGCGTTTGGGATGCGGGGTGAGCAAATACGCGTAAGCCTGATGGTGAGAGCGACCAACCCGACCGCGCAATTGGTGCAATTGGGCCAAGCCGAGGTGATCGGCTCTGTCCATAATAATGGTATTGGCACTGGGAACGTCGATCCCCGTTTCGATAATGGTTGTGCACACCAGTACGTTATATCGCTGGTGATAGAAGTCGCTCATCACGCCTTCCAGCTCGCGTTCACGCATTTGTCCATGGCCTACCGCAATTCTCGCCTCAGGAACGATTTCTGCGATTTCTTCAGCGGTACGTGCAATAGTGTCTACTTCATTGTGCAGAAAATACACCTGACCACCGCGTAAAATTTCACGCATGATTGCTTCGCGGATCACCGCTTTGTTGCGCTGTTGAACAAAGGTTTTTATCGACAGCCTACGCGCAGGAGCCGTGGCAATAATAGAGAGGTCACGCATGCCCGATAACGCCATGTTTAGCGTCCGCGGTATAGGTGTGGCGGTGAGCGTGAGAATATCTACGTCAGCGCGAAGCGACTTGAGCTTTTCTTTCTGACGCACACCAAAACGGTGTTCTTCATCAATAATCACCAGACCCAAATCGCTATAATTAATTTCACTGGAAAGCAGTTTGTGTGTGCCTACCACGATATCGACTTTGCCTTCGCTTATGCGCTCTACAATCGACTTTTGCGCCTTACCACTGACAAATCGGCTCATGACTTCAATTTCAAAAGGCCACTGGGCGAAGCGATCTTTAAAATTCTCGTAGTGTTGCTGCGCAAGCAAGGTAGTGGGAACCAAAATCGCGACCTGTTTTCCTGCATTGGCGGCGAGAAAAGCGGCGCGCATGGCGACTTCTGTTTTACCAAAGCCGACATCACCGCATACTAGTCTATCCATGGCCAGTGGCGTACCCATATCGTGCATAACCGCGGCAATCGCCTGGGCTTGATCCGGTGTTTCTTCAAACGGAAAGCTATCGGCGAACGCTTGATAATCGTCCCAATTGATAGGATAGGCAAAACCGGGTTTGGCGGCGCGACGGGCGTATACATCAAGAAGTTCTGCTGCCACATCTCTGACTTTTTCTGCCGCTTTTTGCTTGGCTTTACTCCAAGCATCAGAACCTAGCGCGTTCACCGGGGCGCTATCAGCATCTCCGCCTGTATAGCGGGAAATTAAGTGAAGTGACGCTACCGGCACATACAGTTTTGATTGCTTGGCATACTCAATACATAAGTATTCAGTGGTGACTCCGCCAGCATCAAGGGTTTGTAAGCCTAAATAACGGCCTACACCATGGTCTAAATGCACCACTGGCTGTCCAATCGATAGCTCTGCCAGGTTGCGTATGATGGCACTTTCATCGGTGGCGCTGCGTTTATCTCGTAAACGTCGCTGGGTGACTTTGTGACCGAGTAATTCTGTTTCCGTAATAAACAGCAATTCGCCTTCGCCACTTTGCCAGCGGAAACTGTGTTCTACCATCCCCACTGTAATGCCCACTTGGGTGTGACTGGCTATAAAGCGATTAAAGGTTTCTACCGGTGTGGGCTTTATACCGGCCTTTTTAAGTAGGGTCAGTAGGCCTTCACGGCGACCTTGCGTCTCTGCACAAAACAGGACTTTGGCCCCTTGTTCCAGCGCACTATTAACGGTATCGATAAGCCGCTGCGCCGGTACCTTTTTTTGTGGATTAATAGCAATGTCATCGAGTTTGATGCACTGGAAATTCGTTGAGCCTGCTTTGTCATCCAGCACATTAGCGGTGAGCGTAGCCCGGGGCCATTGCTTAATTGCACCAAACAATTCATTAATTGGCAGGAAAAGCTCATCGGGCGCCAGTAATGGGCGGGCTAGATTATAGCGATATTGCTCGTAACGCTCTTGCACGTCTGCCCAGAAAAACTCACTGGCGTCTTGAACATCGCCGTGAAGAAGCAATAAGCTTTTGGGGTGTAAATAGTCAAAAAGGGTAGCTGTTTTTTCAAAAAACAACGGCAAATAATATTCAATCCCACTTGGCATAGTGCCTTTACTGACCTGTGAAAAGACACTTTCAGAGGCATTGTTGGCATCAAACTTTGCTAAGAACTGCTGCCTAAATAGGGTGATGGCGTCTTTATCAGTTGGAAACTCTCTGGCGGGCAATAGGCGAATTTCATTCACCGCCTCGCCAGAGCGTTGGGTTTCGGTATCGAAATAACGAATAGAATCAATTTCATCGTCGAACAAGTCGATGCGAAAAGGTTGATCACTCCCCATGGGAAATAAATCAATAATACTGCCCCGTACCGAAAATTCACTGTGGCTCATTACCTGACTGACATGAAGGTATCCAGCCTGCTCTAAATTGCGCCTAAACTGATCTCTGTCGAGGGTTTGGCCTTTATTAAGCATTAACAAATATTTGGCAAGGTAATCAGTGGGCGCAAGACGTTGCATTAACGTGTTGATAGGAACAATGAATATTCCTTCACCTTGCTGGGTGAAGCGAAACAAGGTTTCTAAGCGCTGGGATACAATATCCTGATGGGGAGAAAACGAGTCGTAAGGCAATGTCTCCCAGTCGGGAAAAAGCGTAATAGGGGGGATGGCTTGCGTGCCTTGGTTAGCTTCATCCGACTGAAGAAAAAAGGCAATTTCACGTTCCAGTTTCATTGCAGAAGGGGTGTCTGCAGTGATCAATACTATTGGGCCTGTGTATTGATTAAGCGCTTGGCTAATACAAAGCGCAGTACTGCTGCCTTGTAATTGCCCCCATTGCTTGTGATCTTGAGACGACGCGTCTTTCTTCTGTTTAGGCAGAGGTAGCGATAATAAGGTGGCTGTCATGACGTCCTATTTTTAATACGAGTAATACCAAACGGTTCGGCGTTATATACAGTTGAATGCGCCGATTAGGATCCTGCTTTCTTTTCTTTCGCACGTTTTCTGAGTTGCTGGGTTTGAATATGCAGACTCGCCCGCACCAGTAACTCCTGATCCTGTTCGCGAATGGTATTAAAAATAAAGGCAATATGGTATCGATCTTCGACTTGCTCGCAAGTAATTACTTCACCAAAACAGAAAATGGCGGCTGCTTCAGCATCTAAAAAGAGCTTTAACTCAGCGTGGACACCAATTGCTAACGGCTCAGTGGACTCAATAACAACACCGCCACCACCGAATCGCACAGTTTTATAGCGAAACGCTGGTTCGTCTTGTTGATGCAAAACAAAAGACATCATCAAATCAATTTTACGGGATTGGTGATTTAAATAGTCGGCCAGTGATTCGGCGTGATCACCTAGATTTCGAAGCGGTCGTATTGCTTGTGCTTCAATACTGGCCATTTCGCTGGCAATGCGAAAGGCATAGGGCATGGCCTCTTCAATATTGTCTTGGTTGGGAACGGTTTCACCCTCGTCTAACGCACGCACGTTAACATTGATACCATGAGCGATGGAAAAATACTCATCGAATTGGGCTTTTTTCTGTTCCAGACTCTGTTCGTTCACTGCATTCCTCTGCCACTAATTCTTGTACCGCCAGTAGCTTACACGTAGTATAGCCACATTACTATTTTGGGTTTGTCTGTATCTATGTATCGGGTTAAGCATAGCTAAATGTGAGACAGATTACCGTATTAATATAATCCAAGGCGTTATGTACTCTTCATTTCCGTTCACTGGGCTATCGGCGTTTATCGCCTATCGCTACACAAAATCAAACAGTGCCAATCAGAGCAGTTTTATTTCATTCATCAACCGCTTTTCGGTGGCAGGAATTGCTTTGGGGTTAATGGCCTTAATTATTGTCGTGTCAGTGATGAACGGTCTGGAAGGTCAGCTCAAGCAGCGCATATTGGGTGTAGTTCCTCATCTGGAATTAAAACAACCGCAGCCTATACACAATATTAAAAGTGTCGTCGCGACAATGGCATATCGCGAAGCCGAAGCTGTAGTGCAAAGTCGTACCGACATTCGCGGGGTACAAATTCACGGCATTGAGCCTGATGTAATGGCAGCACATACCTTAGTGGCGTCTCATATGGAGCAAGGCCAGTTCTCTCAGTTAACATCAGGCAGTTACTACGCCATTATCGGGCGAGCTCTGGCGATGAAGCTACAGGTGCGAGTAGGCGATAAATTACGTGTGATGGTGGCAGGAGCCAGTGTTTACACGCCTTTTGGTCGCATGCCAAGCCAGCGATTGGTGACAATAGCAGGGGTGTTCGACTTGCGATCGCAAATGGATGATAAAGTGATTTACATGCATCGCGACGATGTCAATCGGTTGTTGCGGGATCCAAAGGGGCAAGGTCAGACTCAACGTTTATTTTTATCCGATGCCTTTGATTATCAAACAGTAGTAGCCCAGTTAACCGCGCAGTATTCTTTGGACAAGTCAGAGATTAAAACCTGGCGAGAACGCCAGGGACCATTGTTTGATGCGGTGAAAATGGAAAAAAATATGATGATGTTAATGCTGTTACTGATTATCGCAGTCGCGGCATTTAACATTGTTTCTGCCCTTGTCATGGTTGTGACTGAAAAGCAAGGTGACATCGCGGTATTGCAAACACAAGGCATGCATCCCCGCGCCATCATGGGAATATTTGTCCTTAACGGTTTATTTAACGGCTTAAAAGGCGCACTTATCGGACTGGTGTTGGGGGTTGTGGTAACCCTTCAACTGAATAATATTCTCTATTTGGTGGGGTCACCATTGGCCTTGGCGTCTGACGGAAGTGGACTTCCGGTAAAAATGGAGTGGGTTCAGATATTCAGTATCTGCGGTTTGTCTTTGTTATTGTGTGTGGGAGCGAGTATTTATCCGGCCCGCAAAGCAATGAAAATACAACCCTCTCAAGCATTACAAAATGAATAGTGTAGTACTCGTCGATCTTTGCTTTGCAAAATTCGGTCTAAGCGGAAGTTTTTTAAACGCGAAACAAACGTTTAGGCCCACTAGACCTTCAAACAAACCTCTTGTCTAGACGGCACAAACACCACTGCGACAATACATAGCAAAAATTAACAGGCTCTACGTGCAAATTAGGTTGAAATTCTCTATACTCGCGGTCTTTTAAATTTTGCCCAGTGAGACGTCATGAAGAAGAATTTTATCACCTCGCAATCGCTTTTACAGGATTCCTTTCGCTTAGCGTCAAAGGTGTATGAAGATGGCTTTCGCCCAGACTTTATTATTGGTATCTGGCGAGGTGGAGCGCCGATTGGTATTGCGGTTCAAGAATTCTTTGAGTTTAAGAACACGTCAACTGATCATATTGCCGTACGTACATCGTCTTACTATGGAATCAACAAACAGTCGAAAGAGATTCGCGTGCACGGTTTGCATTACTTAGTCGAAAATGCCAATGCCGGCGATAAGCTATTAATTGTAGACGATGTGTTTGATTCTGGTCGCAGTGTTGATGCCCTGATTAAGCAAATAAATAAACTGATGCGCCTGAACATGCCAAAAGACATTCGCATTGCATGTCCATGGTATAAGCCACAGAATAACACGACCGATATCGTACCTGACTACTACGTGAATGAAAGTGACGAGTGGCTGGTCTTTCCTCATGAAATAGCAGGGTTATCAGAAGAAGAAATTCGCGAAGGTAAAAGTGAACTTAGCGATGTGATGGATATTTTATTCAAAAAATAAGCTATTCCTGTACGGGAGCTGTTAATTTTCATGTTAAAACCGCGCTATCAAGTGATGCGCGGTTTTTTTATGCGTTATTGGATTGTTCATCACATCTATAAAAGAAAAGGGTGTGTACAATGCCAATGTCGCTACGCAAGAGCGTAAAAGTGTCAGTCTCTTATTTGTTTAAATAGAATTTATCGTGAAAGGTGTAAACCCAGGCTGGCTGGTAAATCACCAATAACGTAATTGCCATGCCATTTAACAGCGCTTCGGGAAAGATAAGTAGGGGGATGAGTAAAATATAATTGTTATACACAACATCCCATGTATATATGCCTTCGAAGTAATAGAACAGCCCTAATGTAAAAGTCTTTAAAGCCATAGACAGTGCGGCGGGGAAAAACGCACAAATAAATATATAGATAAACAATTGGCGTGGAAGGCGGTGAAAAGACAACATATAAAACAGGTACGTTACACCAATAGGCAGAACTGTTCCCAATAAGCCATGAACACCAATACTTGACCAACTGCCGTATCCTACGGCAACCGAGCCAAACAACGCCAATCCAGATGCGACTAGGGCATAGCGAAAGCCGAGCATGAGCGTAAGTACACTCAAACCGAGAAAGTGTACGTCTAAACCTTCAAAAATTCCGGCTTTTAATAGCCAAAGTACAAACAGTGTGGCAGCTGTGCCGAATACAAGGTGTTGCTGGTGTCGGCTTTTCACAAAGTGGGTAATATCAATAAACCGTATCGCGGCGAATAACATGGCCAGGTAGGCCAAAACTGCCAGGGTTTGAAATGTACTCACTACTGCTCCTGTTTGTACTTTGAATAACAGTGTTAACCTTTATACTCTGCCCAAATAGGCGCGTGATCAGAGGGTTTCTCAATGCCTCGCAATGGGTAATCAATCCCTGCATCGGTTAACTTGCTGTGCAACGGTGATGTGGCAAGAATGAGATCGATACGCAGACCGCGATTGTCATCAAACCCCTTCGAGCGGTAGTCAAACCATGAAAATTTATCATTTGCTTGTGGGTTCAATGCTCTGAAACTGTCTTCAAAACCCCAATCCAGTAATCGGTTTAACCATTCCCTTTCTTCTGGCAAAAAGCTACATTTTCCGGTTTTAAGCCATCGCTTTCGATTTTCTTCACCTATGCCAATATCCAGATCAGTATGGGAAATATTGACATCTCCCATGACAATTACATTGTCTTCGGGCGTGTGATTATCATTGAGATAAGTCATCAGATCTTGATAGAACTTACGCTTTGCCGGATATTTAATTTCGTGCTTTTCATTTTCACCTTGAGGGAAATAGCCATTTAGGATTGTTACCGGTAAGCCATTATCATCAGTGGTTTTCAGCATGATCATACGGCGTTGAGCATCCTCTTCGTCACTGGGAAATCCCATGGTCACGGCTAACGGCTCTTTTTTCGCTAAAAAAGCTACGCCGTAATGGCTTTTTTGCCCATGGTAAAACACGTGGTAACCCATTGCTTCAACCGCTTCTACTGGAAATTGCTCGTTGTGTACTTTAATTTCTTGCAGACCAATAATGTCTGGCTGATGTGCGTCAATAAGTGCCTGTAGTTGATGTAGGCGCGCGCGGATACCATTGATGTTAAAGGAAACTACTTTCATGCTTTTCAATGTTGGTGATTAAAATGTATAGGGAGTTTATCAGAAACTGTCTGTGTGCTTAACGCTACGACGAAAAAACTATTCAGTAGTTACCTGATGGATGGCTTTTGCTGTTATACATAAATTACTAGACCTTCAATCATCGGCCTTGGCTAGACAGCTACAGGTAGCTGCAAAAAATGCACAGCAAAGTTCAACAGGCGCTAAATAACGTGTTCTGAAGAGGAAGTCAGCTCGGGTTTGGCTAAGTGCGCGGTTCCCAGGCAGATTAGATACTCAAACCAACTATTGGCATCGTCAACAAGGTGCTGAGTAAACACTTCATCTGCAATTAAGTTGGCGAACTCACTTTCAACGGTAAACTTGAATGATATCCATTGTTTTGACGCATTTGCCATTGCACTGTAGTAATGCGTTGGAAGGGCTTTGTCTGAATTGATTAGCCTGCGCAATATAATATTCGCGCCCATTGACGACCCTAGCCAGACGTAAAGCGCGGCAATACTACTGGTTACTGACGAGTGAAAAGTGGGAAGTACAACGTTAGGTGGTTGCGGCTTAGAAACAGGACGAGAAACCGTTGCCAACGCCCGTTGATCACAATCTAAAGCGGTCAGAATGTCTTTGCCATTCGCATGCTGTGCAAGTACCTGGGAAATAGCTCTACTAGCTGATGCGTCTACCAGCACGTCATGGGCAGCCTGGTGAAATAGGGCCATGACCGATAAGATGTCTGCATAGGCGCCAGAAGTTAGATTTTCTACACATTGATAGCTTAAAAAGGGATAAGTACATTCTAATCTGGCGTGGTTCGCCTGCGTTTCTTGCTTAAGTGCGTTAAAGACACTGGACATATATTCGAATCTTAGTCATGGGTTGTCGTGTACAAGGCGCGGGTGAATACATGAGTACAACGTCACTTCACACTGCTGCGACAAGCAATACACGCTGGGTATTTATTTGAGTAAGCCACGATATCACGATTAGCCCTTTTGATAACAGCGATGCTCTCTTTCAGTTTTCATTTATCCTACATTGCACATGACAGTAAGGCGAGTATACTTGCCCGCAAAATTACCGATAGGAAGAAAACGTGTTTCCAGAAACGATTTCAGAAAAATTGAATGACACCGTCATTGCTCAGGCTATGAAGCTGTCTGCAGAAGAACGCCAGGAACTGGTTATTAGTTATGTGCTGAAAGCCAAAGAAATTTGGTTGGTCCAAGGCGCAGAGGGTTTTGTCATGTTTGAAAGCGATGAAAAGGTGCAACTGCCCGTATTTCCACACCGCGATTTAGCCCAGTCTTTTGTCACTGCCAATGGGATTACGGGGGATTGCGTAAACCTTTCTCTGGATGAATTCACTGAAACCTGGTTACCAGGATTGCAGAAAAATGGTGTTGAACTGGTTATGTTTCCTACCACCAGTGATGTTGAAAATTTGGTGATGGAAGCTGACGATCTCGCAGCTGAATTAATTGCCGATTAGTCTAGAGTACAGACTACAATTCAAGACCTTAAGCGGTAAATGGTTGCTGTGATGCAGCGTTCAGCAATGTTTAGCTGGCGCTAGTATATTTGGTGGATTAACGGCAAAGGGGATTGGAGTGATGTCTGATATTGATGAATTAATGCCTATTGCAAGTACGGTCTCCCAGGCAAAGGGCTGGGATGCATTTACCCGAGCGTTAATGCTTGCGGGCAAGGATCTTGATTTACTGGACGTGTCTTTGCGCACAGCACAAAACGCAGTAGAGGGGTGCGAAAGCCCTGTGTGGGTGAGCTATTGTTCTTCTGAGCAACAACTGAAAGCGTACTCGCCCAGTAAAATTATTCGTGGTGTGTTGGCCGTGCTGCTAGAAAAGGCCAATAGTTTAACTCCGACGCAACGCGCAGGGTTCGATTTTGACACTTACCTAAAACGTTGTCAGCTGGAGCGCTATTTAAGCCAATCTCGCGGCAATGGCATCAAAGCAGTGATAAATACCTTACGTCATTTTGCTGAGTGATGCTCTTCGTTAGGCAGTGGCGTTCGATTCTTAGCCTCAATCCACTGGCTCATGTATTTTGTTGCATTTAACGTGTGATGCCATACTAAGCCTTGCATAAATAAACCTTGTCGATGTTGAGCAAGTATCGTAGTTAATTGTTTGAGATGGGTACCGAGGTCGACTTGAGGTTTGTGCTGATCAAACTGATCAAGGCACGAGGCCGTTTTTTGACTGGCCTCTTGCCAACAGGACTTCTGTGTATAAAGTGCCACCGCATGTCTCACGTAGTCGTCAATGGTGTCAGGATCGTTCAGGTTGTCGTCACATATCGCGCCAGGCCACACATTGTGTAGGTTATCATCGACAATGCCTTCAGCGCCTATCCAGGTAGTGATGCTGGGCGTGGCACAACGCATGGCATCAAGTAGTTTTCCTTTTATACCCGCACCAAAACGCAAGGGAGCGATCAATACCCGTGCGTTGACCATAACTTCTTCTACACTGTCTGCCCAACCCTTCACTAAAAAACCTTGTTTCTCATTATGTAACTGAGTGGCTTTTTTAGGTGGGTAAGCACCATAGATATGAAGCTGTGCTTGGGGCAGCGCTCGGCGAATTTCAGGCCAGATATGTTGTTTAAGTTGAAGTACCGCATCCCAATTAGGGGCATGTCGAAAGTTGCCGATGTGAACAAAATGCGCTCTTGCTTCAAAACTGGGTGTATTTCTGACAATGGCGCCTGTCACCAGGGGGTGATAGTAAAGCTGTGAAGCAGGGACGCGATAGAAATCTTTCAGCAATGCCATTTCATATTGTGAAATAACTAATGTAATGTCGCTTCTTAGCATGGCGGCAATTTCTCGTTGCGCCAGTTCATTGTTGAGATTTGCCGTCATGGCATCGCCATTTGACTTTACTGCTTCATGGCGTGCTTGTCGTAAACTGTGCAAATCTTCCGTATTCAAAACACGAAGTGCATGAGGACAAGCTTCTTTCACTCGCCAGGAAAATTGCTCTTCAGTCATATAGCGGTCAAAGATCACGATATCAGGGTTAAGTTCTGCTATACGCGTGTTAAAGCTGCTGCAATTAAGGGCAATATCATAACTTGTCACACCTATCGCTGCTAAATCCACTTTATGTGCGCTATCAGTCGCAGCAGTAAAGAAGGAGACCTGGTAACCCGCTGCTTGGCACGAATGAATAATTGATAACATGTTTTGGCCGGCGGCAGAGGATTTGGGCTCAGGCCAGACATAACCGATTATTGCGACGTGTAAATTCATAGGGAGTACTACTTTTAAAAGGGAGAAAGCTTGAGCATTTGAACAAGACACACCCTGCTAGCTAGGCAAGTGACAGTGCCTTTAATGTTACCGCGTTTCGCCAGTTAACTCTAATGTTCATATTAATGACGCTTCAGTCAGTGCTAGCTTCTCTTTGGCGATGGTATTTGTTTGTTTTTTAAGTAATTGATGTCTATCGTTATGATTTTTTTCTACGCCTTAAGTTTTATTGACCTAGTCAAATTTTTGACCTATACCCTAAATACGTGGGGGCAATCGCTGTATCTCATTTTAAACGTCTGAACCCTGCATCGGAGAATGCTTGATAATGTATATAGATGAAATAGTTACAAAAGCTTCAGACCTTTTTGTATTGCCAGATTCCGTGACGCGTTTGAAGGCGTGTATGGATGACGAAGCGTCGAGTATAGATGACGTCGGCGACATTATCGCTTTTGATCCTTCCTTAGCGACTCAGTTGTTGCGGGTGGCAAATTCCGCGCTCTATCGTTTCCCCAATAAAATTGACACTATCACAAAGGCAATCCAAGTGGTGGGTACCCGTTCAACCTATGACCTTGCATTGGCTTACGGTGTGACACAAGCCTTTTCTGATGTGGATGGTCAGCAAATCGATTTAGACAAATTTTGGGAACAGAGTGTGTCCTGCGGTTTACTGGCTAAATATTTTTCAGATCTTCGCCATATTCGCGAGCCTGAACGCATGTTCGTAGCAGGGCTTTTGCACAATATCGGTGAATTAGTCGTAGTATCTATGTTGCCCGAAGCGGCGGCTCGTTGTCAGGCATTTAATACCCGCGTTAGCCCTGTACAATTACAGCAAAGTGTATTGGGTTTTTCGTATACATCACTTTCCGCTCAATTGATTGACAAATGGGGCATCCCAAGCAGTATTTCAGCGCCAATCGAAAGTATTCACGATGAGCCAGAGCAAACCGACGACGAGGAAAAGAAAATACTGCAATTGTCTTACGCGTTGGCGCTTGATAACGTCAATCCCGAAATTTACCCCAGTTATCATCATCTTAAACCGGCACTTCACGAGTCACTTTCGCTTAAACGCGAAGACTTAGAAGACGCGCTGGATATCACTAACCTGCAATGTATTTCTGTGATATCGCTGTTTAACCCCAATGCATTTATGTTGTATTAAGGTCTTTTCAGCAAGTCTGAAAAGACCGTTGCCATGTTGAGATTGAGAGGAAAACGCCGCTTTCTAGTCAAATATAGCGACGGTTTGTCGACTTATGGCAATGACTTCGTTGTCTTTATCCCAAATGGTTGCCTCGGTGTGTCCGTACCCATCCGCAGCTTGTCTTGTATGCGCCTGATACCCAAACCAATCTGTAGGTTCGACCGCTTTGTGCGGGTGAATAAACTCTAAGTTCCAACTGACTGTGCTTGCAGGTGCTGGCAGTTTCATCATTTGCAGTAATGTAGGGGGCCAGGCATCTATCATGGTAATGATATGGGCGTCAGTAATTTGCGATGGTGGCTGTTTAAACCGCATAAATCCGTGATAATGGCTGGTTTTTCTGCGCGTAAATGGGATACCACCTTCATCAATGGCCAAGTCAAAATAACGCAAAAACTTAGGCGTTACTTTTGGAATTTGAGGAATGAATTTGGCTTTGGTGGGTTGCCCCATATTGTGTGTTTCGTTGTTTTCTACGCGTATGGCAGACGTTCTCGCTACCCCGAAACAGGCCTGTGAGAAAACACAGCTTTTGCCTTCTTGAATGGCGTGCGCCGTGAACTGAGACACATTTTTACCGGTTCTCAATAGGGTGACTTCAATACTAAACGGGGTGTCTAACGATAATGGACCAACAAAATTAGTCGTAAAAGAGCGCAGCACACGGTTGTCTGTGACTTGTTGCTTAACCGCCGCATAAAGCATACCTGCAGATATGCCACCAAAAGCAGTTCTGCCTTGTCCCCATGTTTTTGGAATAATGAGGCCGTCAATTGTCCATGTGTTGTCAGATGTCTGGGTTAACGCAGGAAGTGTTAACAGTTCGTCTACCGTCATAAGCGCCTATCTGGTCTGATGAGTTAAAGAGGACTCATCCTACCTCAACCGCTAGTGAACAGAAAGACTCTGTTAGAAATTTTCGTTATGTTAACAAATAAGTAACAATAAGTTGTGTCTATTTTTACCTCATGCCTAGACTGTGGGTATTGTCACCTATAAGGACTGTTATGGCCCAATCTCATGTAGAAGAATTTCCCGCAACCGCAGCGGTAACCTCGAAAAGTTATCGAAACTACGTACTTTTTATTCTCACGTTGGTTTATGCCTTTAATTTTATCGACAGACAAATCATTGGCATTCTCTCGCCATTCATTAAAGCAGATCTCGGTTTAGATGACGCCCAATTGGGTTGGCTGAAAGGAATATACTTTGCGCTGTTATACACCGTCATGGGGATCCCGATCGCGTGGCTTGCCGACCGCTATAGTCGGGTTAACATTATTGCCGTGTCGTTAACCTTGTGGAGTGGCTTTACTGCTGCGTCTGGTTTAGCTGCAAACTATATGCAATTGGCTATCGCACGCATTGGCGTGGGGATCGGCGAGGCAGGGGGAAGTCCTCCTTCTCACAGCATTATTTCGGACCTTTTTCCTAAGGAAAAGAGAGCAGGGGCGCTTGCCATTTATTCACTGGGTATTCCTTTTGGAGTGATGCTTGCCTTTTTTGCATCGGCATTTTTTCTGCAAGGGGGCTCGGCAGATTGGCGTACGGTAATGTACAGCGTGGGGATCCCAGGGGTTTTACTCGCTATTTTGCTTAAGTTAACAGTTAAAGAGCCAAGCCGTTCTGTTTCAGCCACTTCATCCGAACAGCCTCACAAGCCCAGTGTCAAAGCTTCATTGAAGATGCTGCTTAAAATTCCTACATGGTGGGGCATGGCATTGGGTATTTCCTTTGGCTCTTTCGGAAATTACGCCATATCAACCTGGATTATCGACTACTACGTAAGGGCCTTTGCCGGGTTGGATATTACCCAGCTTTTAATTGTGTTTGGTATTATAAACGGTACTGCCTATGCGTTAGGAGTGTGGCTAGGCGGTTACATTGCCGATCGTTGGGGCAAGCACAATAAAAAGGCCTATGCGCTACTACCGGCGTTGGCATTGATCATTGGCGTGCCAGCTTTTTATGTCTCGCTACAAGTACACGACTTATGGCTGTCGGTGGGGTTAATGGCATTGTTGCTGTTCACCAGTGGTTCGTACCTTGGCCCCAGTTTCGCCATGGCGCAAACCTTAGCTCCCGTCAATGTGCGAGCTATGTCCACAGCGTTATTTTTCTTTGTCCTTAATATTATTGCCTTAGGTGGGGGACCCACACTTACCGGTATTATTAGCCAATCGCTGGTACCGTCACTGGGTGAAACGGAAGCGCTACGTCAGTCACTTATTTATTTGGTTGTACCTTATGCGTTGTCCATCGCAGTGTTTTTGTGGACCAGCACTAAAATAGTTAAAGACTGGGAAATGGCGGAAGGAAGAGGCTTGTAGTAGTATTTCTTTTCAGATCTAAGGGGCTGATTTTGAGCCCCTTTCTTTTTTAGTTTTACTTTGAGGTGACACGTGTCTTCATCTGAGTTGAGTTTTCATTTTGCTCACGCCAACGGTTTCCCCGCCAGCTGCTATAACGCTATGTTTTCTTCACTACCGCATCACTTCAATCGCTTACATGTAGAACGGTTTGGCCATGATCCTCAACTACCTGTAAACGGCAATTGGCGCAATCAGGTTAAGGAACTCATTCGCCATGTGGAAAGGGAAAACAAGGATCCCCGTGGTGTATTCGGTATAGGTCATTCGTTTGGCGCGGTCATCACCTATATGGCAGCTTGCGAAGCTCCTGAACTATTTCGAGGGTTAATACTGTTCGATCCTCCTTTGGTTGTGGGGCCACTGAGTCATTTTTTTAAGTTCGCAAAATATACCCCTCTTATCAATAAACTGACGCCAGCAAAGTTAGCTCAAACCCGCAATACTCGCTGGCCAGCTCACACCGATATGGAAGCATACTTTCACGGCAAAGCACTGTTTAGAGACATGGATAAGCGATGTGTTCGCGATTATGTGAATGCAGTGACAGCGAAAAAAGGCGATGCTATCTCACTGACATTTAATGCAGACGTTGAAGCGGCGTTGTTTCGCAATGTGCCGCACAACTTAGGTAAATACAAAGGCAAATTGAAATGCCCTGCGGTGCTGGTGACCGGCGAAAAAAGTCAGGTGTGTAAACCTGAAATGTACAAACGCTTAATGAAGCACAACGCCATATCTCACACGGTAATGAAAGGTGGTCATATGTTTCCGCTGGAGCATCCTGAAGATGTCGCGGCATTTATCACCGCGACTCTTACAACGTGGAACAATCAGTCACATTAAGTGGTGTGGTTAGTCAGATTTTGGGTTGGACTTGAGTCCGCCCACTGGTTGGCCCAACATTTCGCGGGTAACCAGCACAACGCCTTTTTCTGACACCCTAAAACCGCGTGCTTTATCTTGCGCGTGATCATAACCAATGGTTGTCCCTTCTGGAATAACACAACCGCGGTCAATAATGACCCGCTTTAGCTTACAATGGCGTTTAATTTCCACATCGGGCAGGATTACCGCGTCTTCGATCAGGCCATACGAGTGAACGCGAACGTTTGAAAAGCAAATTGAAGAACGCAAGGTCGACCCTGAAATAATACAGCCTCCTGATACAACAGAGTTGATAGCTTCTCCCCGGCGATCGTGATCTTCCCACACAAACTTAGCGGGAGGCAGTTGTTCCTGATAGGTCCATATCGGCCATTTTCTATCGTATAAATTTAATTGCGGTACTGGCGCAACCATCTCCATATTGGCTTCCCAGAATGAATCGATGGTGCCTACATCGCGCCAATACGCATTGTCACTGCCACTTTTCTCGAACGGATAGGCATAGACGGGATGATCTTTAATAATTGACGGAATAATGTCTTTGCCAAAGTCTCTCTGAGAGCCCATGTTTTCAGCATCAGCGCGTAACTGCTCAAACAAAAATTCGGTGTCGAAAACATAGTTACCCATAGAGGCTAAACAGCGAGTCTCGTCATTGGGTAATGGGGTAGGGTTAGCCGGTTTTTCTTCAAATCCTTTAATACGGAAATTTTCATCCACTGACATAACACCAAATGCGCCTGCCGCCTCCTTTATAGGCACAGACATACATGAGACTGTCATTTTGGCACCAGACTCTTTGTGCTGCGCTAGCATGTCACCGTAATCCATGCGGTAGATATGATCGCCGGACAAAATCATTACGTATTTGGGTAACTCATCGCGGATAATATCAATATTTTGAAAGACAGCATCAGCCGTGCCTTCGTACCAACTTTCAGAAAACCGTTGTGACGCAGGTAAAATCTCGACTGATTCACCCAATTCCTTTTTAAAATGTCCCCAGCCTCTTACCAAGTGCCTTATAAGGGAGTGAGATTTGTACTGGGTGACCACACCAATTCTTCTGATACCAGAATTAACGCAGTTTGAAAGGGGGAAATCAATGATTCTGAACTTGCCGCCAAAGTACAAAGCGGGTTTTGCGCGCCAGTTAGTTAGTTCATGCAACCGAGAGCCTTTGCCCCCAGCCAGAATAAGTGCATAAGTATCCCGTGTTAGGTTACTGATGTAACGAGAACTCTGATCTGCCATTTTCCAAAAACTCCTGTAATAAAGCGGTAACTTTGCATTGAAAGATATCTAAAAGAAAACGAAGGTGTGAGGTCTGCGGCTTTCCCCTTGGCGCAGCAAACCATGCACTCACTATGTCATTGCGCGAAAACCAACAGCTTAGAGGGTCTCGTTCTACTATCATTTTATATTACACAAGAACTCTCAGAAAAACAGTGACATTTTAATGCTTTGTTAATAATTACGTGCCATGTTGATTACTTACTTTTCGCTTTAAATTATGCACCTGTGAAGAAAAAGTAAACACTGTGATGGATTTACTAAAACGATTGCATCAGTGACATTTGTTAATTAAATGTTATATTTGTCTGGGACGTTGAAATTGGAGGCGCTAATGGATGTGTTAAAGAAGTTTTTAATGGTTGTCGGTGGGATTATTGTCTTATTTATTGCCACGAGCTTTGTTATACCCAAAGAGTACAGCGTTGAGCGCAGCATTACCATCGACGCGTCTCCCGCAGAGGTTTATCCCTACATTGTCGATTTGAAAGAGTGGCAAAAATGGGGCGTGTGGTTTAAGCGGGATCCTCAGATGACTTTGGATTATGCAGGCCCTGACCGTGCTATCGGTATGCGTTCTGAGTGGAAGAGTGAAACCGAAGGCAACGGTGAAATGGAAATTACGGAACTGGAACACAACAAGCGCGTGATATACCGACTTTATTTTCCGGAAATGGACATGGGGTCAACGGGTAGTATGGAGATACGGCCAGTATCCAACGGTACCCAAGTTACGTGGCGGGATGAGGGGCGTGTTGATAACAACCCGGTGAATAAGTTTTTTGTACTGTTTATCGACAAGCTAATTGGACCTGATTTTGAAATGGGGTTGGAAAACCTCAAAACCTTGGTCGAAAATCATGGCTAAGTTAGTTTTAGAATCGCGTTAGCACGTGATCTATCCGTGAGATAAACCCGTACCCCATTGGGTTTATCTTTCCCCTTCTATGGTGATGCGTCTTTAAGTGGGTGTAAACGGGTTTAATGGATAGCAACAAAAAACGTCTGGTCGCGGGGCTTTCCCTAAATAAGCTCGCAGACTTACTTATCTCAGCTAAAACCACCTTACCGGCCTTGCTCGTACTTTTATCTGCACCAAGTTGGATGGTTGGATGGCTGGTGCCCATCAGAGAATCTGGCGCTTTACTTCCACAAGCAGTACTCAGCTTCTATTTACGTAGGCACAGTGCAAGGCACGTGGTGTGGCGAGTGGGCATGGTCGTGCAAATCGCCAGTGCATTAGTGATGCTGTTGTCTGTTGTGCTTTGGGATGGTGTAGTGGCTGGCGCCGTTATTCTATTGGCCTTAGGCCTTTTAAGCCTTGGTCGCTCAGCGTGCTCTCTTACGGCGAAAGACATACAAGCGGATATAACAAAAAAAGGTGAGCGGGGTCACCTCATTGGAATAGCATCTACGCTATCTGGTGTGGTTACTGTTGCGATCGCTTTACCCTTAATCATGCTTAGTGACACATTCAACATGCCTATGCTGATGGGGATTTTGGCATTGAGTACTATGGCATTCTTCGCAACCTTGATGTGTATGTTGCCCCTTCGTACTCATGTTGATACTGGGTACACTCAAGCTGACTTATTCAGCGTGAACTTTGACAGTACGGTGTATAAGTTTATCGTTGTGCGCGGGCTATATGTGCACTCAGCCCTTGTCGCGCCTTATTTCATGCTGCAAAACGAAGACAATGTGGGCAATCTCTTGCCAATTTATATTGGGGCAGAGGCCCTTGCTACCTTGTTGTCCTCACTCATATGGGGCAAGCTTGCCGACAAAAGTGCTCGGCTTACCCTTCAGGTAGCGGGTATCTTGGCATTGCTCGCTTGTGTAGGGTTATTATTAACACAAGGCAATACGTTATCTATTTCAGCAGGCTTGTTCTTTATGCTTTCTATTGCCCACGCCGGTGTGCGTACAGGCCGCAAAACCTATAGTTTAGACGTTAAAGAAGGGCATGAAAGAACAGAATTGGTGGGATTTTCAAATACCAGTATTGGTCTGATATTACTGGCCTTTGGAGCGTTATATGCGGCGCTCACACCTATGCTATCTTTTTCAGTGGTTTATATTATGGCGGGTTTTCTGGTTGTCGCCATTGTTAGCACGGTGCTGTTACCCAAAGAAAAATAAAGGGTACGTGGATGTTCAGTACCCTTTTATAGACAGGTGTTTAGAAAATTCAAGCGCCTGAATGGTTGTGTTAGCGCTTGTGTCTTGTCGTTATTGATTTAAAAGCGCGGTTGCGACTTTTGAAATAGGCGGTCTGCCCAGCAAATCTTGTACAAATCTGGCGGTGTCGAGCAGTTTGTCCATATGCACACCTGACGATATGGCCATACCGTTTAGCATGTAAACCACGTCCTCGGTGGCAACATTGCCACTGGCACCTTTGGCATAAGGGCAGCCTCCCAGTCCCGAGATGGCAGAATCTATGGTGGCAACGCCGTAGGTCAACGCCGTGTAGAGGTTGACCAATGCCTGCCCATAGGTATCGTGGAAGTGGGCGGCAGTAACGTTAACTGGCAGGTGCTTTAGCACTTCATCGAGTAACGCACTTGTCGCGCCCGGCGTACCAGTGCCAATGGTGTCACCCAATGAAATTTCATAGCATCCCATGTCATACAAGGTTTTTGCTACCTGTGCTACCGCATCTGGGGTTATATGGCCTTCATAAGGGCAACCCATTACACACGATACATATCCGCGCACAGGAATATGGTGTGCTTTAGCCATTGCTATCACGGGCTCAAAGCGATCCAGGCTCTCGCTGATAGAACAATTAATGTTCTTTTGAGAAAAGGACTCAGATGCCGCGCCGAATATGGCAACTTCATCAACACCCGCTTCCAGCGCTGCTTCCAACCCTTTTATATTGGGCGTAAGCGCAGCGTACCTGACCCCGGGTTTTTTATGTAGCTGCTTAAATACGTCGCCAGAATTAGCCATCTGCGGCACCCATTTCGGTGAGACAAAGCTGCCAGCTTCAATTCTTTGCAAACCTGTATCAGAAAGCAAATTTACCAGAGAGACTTTGTCCTCGACACTAAGTACCTGTTTTTCGTTTTGCAAGCCGTCCCTAGGGCCGACTTCAACAATACTAACGCGGGTAGGCAAACTCATTGTATTTACTCCTCGCCCGAATTACGGCTGTTAATTCCGTCGCTATCTAGGTCGTTCGGGGTGGCGCTAAATTCAAGTAAGGTGGCTCCACCATCGACCAGTTCGCCGGCTTGGTAGAAAAAGCTTTCCACCGTACCCGACTGTGGCGCAATAATACTGTGCTCCATTTTCATCGCTTCCATGATGAGAATAGGTTGACCCTTTTCAACAGGTTGACCGGGCTCAACCAGTAGCGCAACAATGGTGCCGTTCATCGGTGCATTGAAATTAGCATCGTGATCAGCACTGTTATCCTCACCCAGAGAAGGCGCGACAACGTTGAAGGTGGCATGGGTTTCATTGCCAAATAGCGTGAACTGCCCGTCATTGTGGGCATAGCTGTAAACGGTTTTATATCCATCTATTACTGCGTTTAGCACTTGCACGCCGCGATCACTGACTGCAATTTCTCCGCATACGTTGTAACAGCGTCCGTCAATAGTGACCTGCCAGGTCATATTGCCGGCAGTTTCCACGTGCTTAACGGTAACATCGTGTGATGTGTCATCAACAGTCAGAGACAAGGTTTCACAATGGTGTGAATTGGCTCGCCATGCACCTGTGTTACGCCATACCGAAAGCGGGTTACTTCTGTTGCTATGAGCGGCATTCTTTATACGTTGACGGTAAGCCAAGGTCAGTAATGCCATCGCGGGTAGGGTAAGGTGGGTGAATTGTTCACTTTGTTCAACAGGCGCGAACAGTGCGTCGTGGTGCTTTTCCACAAAGGTCGTCGTCAGTTCAGCCTTGGCAAATGCAGCATTACTTGCCACCCGTTTTAAAAACGCAATATTGGTTGAGACACCTTCGATATGATAGTCGCCAAGCGCATGTAGCAAGCGCTTAAGGGCCACTTCTCGGGTTTCACCCCACACCACCAGTTTAGCGACCATGGGATCGTAAAACACGCTGACGTCGTCGCCTTGCTCAACGCCGGTGTCTACGCGTACCACGTCACTTTCTACAGGTGGTTTAAGAAGGTGAAGCGTGCCGGTGGACGGCAGAAACTCGTTGTTAGGATCTTCGGCGTAAATACGTGCTTCAAACGCATGCCCTTTAAGGGTTAATTCTGTTTGTTGTTTGGGAAGCGGCTTACCTTCGGCAATGGTTAATTGCCATTGAACAAGGTCTTCTCCTGTGATCATTTCGGTGACAGGATGCTCTACCTGTAAACGGGTATTCATTTCCATGAAGTAGAATGAGCCATCTTCATCGAGCAAAAATTCCACCGTTCCCGCGCCCACGTAATTGATGGCTTGTGCGGCAAGAATGGCTGCTTCACCCATTTTTTCACGAACGTCCTGTGACATATTGGGTGCAGGTGCTTCTTCAATGATTTTCTGATGACGACGCTGAACTGAACAATCCCGTTCGAACAGATACACCCCGTTGCCGTGTGTATCACAAAACACTTGGATCTCTACGTGACGCGGCCGAGTTAGGTACTTTTCCACTAACATGTGGTCGTCACCAAAACTGGCCATCGATTCCCGTTTGGCCGCGCTTAATGCTTGCGAAAATTCTTTTTCGCTCCACACCTGACGCATGCCTTTACCACCGCCACCTGCAGCTGCTTTCAACAGAACGGGGTAACCCATTTCATCCGCAGCAGCTTTTAATACGACTTCGTTCTGATCATCACCGTGGTATCCCGGTACCAGCGGCACGCCGGCCTGTTCCATAATATGTTTGGCGGCCGACTTAGATCCCATGGCTTCAATTGCAGAAGCGGGTGGGCCTACAAATATAATGTCATTGTCTGCACATTGTTTAGCAAAACCTGCATTTTCTGATAAAAAACCGTAGCCGGGGTGTATGGCATCAACGCCGAGTTGTTTGGCTTTTTCTATTATCAGTTCACCACGCAGGTAGCTTTCTTTTGATGGGGAGGGCCCTAGATAAACCGCTTCGTCGGCCATTTTCACATGACGAGCATGGGTATCGGCATCTGAATACACGGCAACGGTTTTTATCCCCAGCGCGTTAGCTGTTTTAATCACTCTACAGGCAATTTCGCCGCGATTGGCGATGAGCAATTTATTAATCATTTATGTTTCTCCCCGCTAGAGGTTTTTTTCCCGCTATGGTGTTGTTTCTCGCTAGAGGCGTCTTTCTCGCTAGAAGCCTTTTCCACCCATGCGGCGCTGCGTTTTTCTAAAAACGCGCTTAACCCTTCCTGACCTTCTTGTGACGTGCGAACCTGTGCAATTCGCTGACTGGTCTGGTGTAGCAAGTTGTCATCAATGGGTTGAGACGATACCCATTGTACCAAGGCTTTTGCCTGAGCAACGGCTTGTGGTCCGTTTTTAACAATGTTAGCGATGATGTCATCGATGGTGCTGTCTAATTCACTTTCAGTAACCGCTTCACTTAGCAGCCCTAAGCGTCTGGCTCGGCGAGCAGAAAACACCTCTGCGGTTTGAAAGTAACGGCGGCATACGCGACTGCCCATCGCTTCTATTACGTAGGGGCTAATAGTGGCGGGGATCAGGCCAATGCGGACTTCACTCAGGCAGAATTTACTGAGTTTGCTACCTATAGCGATATCACAACACGCAATAAGGCCTACTGCTCCACCAAAAGCGGCACCTTGCACCCGTGCAATGGTGGGCTTGGGCAAGCTATACAGCGTTTGCAACATAGTGGCTAAGGCCATCGCATCAGCTTCGTTTTGCTGCTGGGTGTAGCTCGCCATCCTTTTCATCCAGTTTAGATCGGCTCCGGCGCTGAAGCTCTTTCCTTTGGCCTGCAAAACAACCGCGCGAACCTGGCTGTCTTCGCCTGCTTGTCTGAAAATGCGGGTGAGTTCACCAATCATCTCATCGTCGAAGGCATTGTGTTTCTCTGCGCGGTTAAGTGTGACGAATGCGACGTTACGCTCGTCTACTAGATAAGTTACGGCTTGTTCCATGTTCATCGCTCCTACATTCTGAAAATGCCAAACTGGGTATCTTCGATGGGTTTATTTAACGTTGCAGATAAAGAAAGCCCCAGTACCAGACGGGTATCAGCGGGATCTATCACCCCGTCGTCCCATAGACGTGCAGAGGCGTAATAGGGGTGCCCTTGTTTTTCGTAAGTATCAATAACAGGTTGTTTAAACGCTTTTTCTTCGTCTTCGCTCCAGGCTTCACCCGCGCGTTCTTTTTGATCCCGCTTGACTTGCGCAAGCACGCCCGCCGCTTGTTCTCCACCCATTACCGAAATGCGCGCATTAGGCCACATAAACAAAAAACGTGGATCGTATGCTCGACCACACATACCGTAGTTACCCGCGCCAAAGCTTCCACCGATGAGCACGGTGAGTTTAGGTACATTGGCACAGGCCACTGCCGTTACCATTTTGGCTCCATGCTTAGCAATACCGCCGTGTTCATATTGTTTGCCCACCATAAATCCGGTGATATTTTGTAAAAACACCAGCGGAATTTTACGCATAGAACAAAGCTCGACAAAGTGTGCGCCTTTCAGTGCACTTTCACCAAATAGAATACCGTTATTCGCCACAATACCTACTGGGTAGCCAAATATTCTGGCGAAGCCACATACCAGTGTAGTGCCATATAAAGGTTTAAATTCGTCAAAATCAGAGTCATCCACAATGCGAGCAATAATTTCGCGTACATCGAAGGTTTGCCGACTGTCAGCAGGCACGATGCCGTAGATTTCCTTACTGTCATAGCGCGGAGGTTTAACTTCTGCTAAGTCAGAGAAATCCGGTTTGGTACGGTTTAATCTGCCTACTGCGTTTCTGGCTAGCGACAATGCGTGATGATCGTTGTTGGCTAAGTGATCAGCAACCCCTGAAATGCGGGTGTGGACATCGCCGCCGCCGAGTTCTTCGGCACTGACCACTTCACCGGTGGCCGCTTTTACAAGCGGTGGACCACCTAGAAAGATGGTGGCTTGTTCTTTAACGATGATGCTTTCATCCGCCATCGCTGGTACATAGGCGCCACCAGCTGTACACGAGCCCATCACCACGGCAATTTGTGGAATGTTTTTCGCCGACATATTGGCCTGATTGAAAAAAATACGACCGAAATGTTCGCGGTCGGGAAAAACGTCATCCTGACGGGGCAGGTTAGCGCCGCCAGAATCAACCAGATAGATGCAGGGTAGGTTATTTTGTTCTGCAATGGTTTGCGCACGTAAATGCTTTTTCACGGTCAGGGGGTAATAGGTGCCCCCTTTAACGGTCGCATCATTGGCGACAATCATACACTCAATACCATTCACTACACCTATTCCAGCGATAACGCCGGCGCAGGGAACATAGTCTTCATACACTTCCCATGCTGCCAACTGGCCAATTTCTAAAAAGGGCGTGTCTTTATCGATAAGGGCATTAATGCGATCGCGAGGAAGCAGCTTGCCTCGAGAGACATGGCGCTGGGCAGCATTTTCACCGCCGCCTTGCGCAATTTGTTCTATTTTAGCAAGAAGGTCATTAACCTGAGCTTGCATGGCTTCGCTGTTAGCCACAAAGGTTTCTGATTTTACATTTATCGTCGAATGAAGAACGGGCATGACCCCTCCTTATGTGACAGCCTCCAATCAAGGAGGCTGTGTTAGCGTTTGTTGTGATAAGCGGCGTTTAGGCAGTTAGCTTACGCATTACTTAGATTCGTTAAACAATTCACGGCCAATAAGCATACGGCGAATTTCAGACGTGCCAGCACCAATTTCATACAGCTTGGCATCGCGCAATAGACGGCCAGTAGGGTATTCATTGATATAGCCATTACCACCCAGTAACTGAATGGCATCAAGGGCCATTTTAGTGGCCAATTCTGCAGAATAAAGTATGGCACCAGCTGCATCTTTACGGGTGGTTTCTCCGCGATCACATGACTTGGCGACTGCGTAAACATAGGCACGAGCAGCATTCATTTGGGTGTACATATCTGCCACTTTTCCCTGAACCAACTGGAATTGACCTATTGATTGACCAAACTGTTCACGGTCGTGAATGTAGGGCACAACAATGTCCATGCAAGCCTGCATAATGCCAAGTGGGCCACCTGATAACACGAGGCGTTCGTAATCGAGGCCGCTCATCAGCACACGTACCCCTTCACCTTCTTTGCCGATAACATTTTCTGCCGGCACTTCGCAGTCCTCAAATACCAACTCACAGGTATTTGATGAACGCATACCTAATTTATCCAGTTTTTGGGCGCGGCTGAAACCGGGGAAATCCCGTTCAACAATAAAGGCGGTGATGCCACGAGGGCCCGCATTTGGGTCGGTTTTTGCGTAAATGACAAAAGTGTGTGCATCAGGCCCGTTAGTGATCCACATCTTGTTGCCGTTTAAGATGTACTTATCCCCGCGTTTTTCCGCTTTGAGTTTCATACTGACCACGTCAGAACCTGCATTGGGTTCGCTCATGGCCAAGGCTCCAATGTGTTCACCTGACACGAGTTTAGGTAGGTATTTTTCCCTTTGCGCGTCGTTACCGTTTTTAAATATTTGATTAACACACAAATTGGAATGGGCGCCGTAACTCAGGCCGATACCTGCTGACGCACGACTTACTTCTTCCATGGCGATGGTATGGGCAAGATAGCCCATTTCAGACCCGCCGTATTGCTCTGACACCGTCACGCCAAGCAAACCCATCTCTCCCAGTTTTGGCCATAGGGCATTAGGGAACTGATTGTCTGTATCGGCTTTTTCGGCAAGCGGGGCAATTTCGTTTTGCGCAAATTGATATACCTGATCGCGCAACATATCGATGTCTTCGCCAAGGCCAAAGTTTAGGGTAGGGTAAACAGTGTTCATGCAATTTTTCCTCGTTTGAGTTCTGCGAGTTCTTCGCGGCAACGCGCCTCTACATCGTCAAGTTCTGTCATTAACATTTGAATATCTTCAAGTTGTTGACGGAGCACTGCGCGTTTTTGTTCTGTCATTTCCAGCATGGCTTCTAACTGAACCGCTGAATTGGGGTTACTGTCGTACATGTCGAACAACGTCTTCACTTCTGCAAGGGAAAAACCCAACCGTTTACCGCGCAGAATAAGTTTTAGTCTTACTCTGTCCTTGTTCAAATAAACGCGGTTCTGTCCAGTTCTCGAAGGGGACATTAAACCTTGCTCTTCGTAAAATCGAATTGAGCGAGGTGTAATATCGAATTCTCGAGCAAGCTCGCCAATTGCATAAGTCGTTTCATCGTCGTACTTGTTCATTACATGTACCTTGTTGCTAAGCTCTTTATTGCCACCTCATGTTGTTAACGGGGCGGTTGTAATTAATTCAGTAAATAACGTGTCTAGCACTTTGGTGTTATTCAACCAGTGTGTACACAGACGCTAAACTAAAACACAGCGTGTAGTTGACACATTATCAGTGCAGGTTTACGTTAACGTTAATTACAATTTACGTTAAGGTAAAGTAACATTTTACTAACGTCAATTTTTCATGGTGTCAGTGTCGAGTTGTCACCATAATGGGTGTTTACTTTTGTATACAACCAGTGCAGGTTCAGCACGTGGGTATTTAATTATTTATAAGATTTAAGGGCACAATATGAACAATGAATCAGTAGTTATCGTCGCGGCAAAACGCACGCCTATGGGCGGCTTCAATGGCAGTCTTTCAGCCATGACGGCCACGCAACTTGGTGAGGTGGCGATCAAAGCCGCTTGTGAAGATGTTGATGTGTCTGTGATTGATGAAGTCATCATGGGGTGTGTACTGCCAGCTGGCTTGGGACAATCACCGGCTCGTCAAGCCGCCTTGGGCGCGGGACTACCACTAAGTGCGGGCGTGACCACTATCAATAAAGTGTGCGGTTCAGGCTTAAAAGCGGTAATGTTGGCTCATGATTTGATTAAGGCAGGCAGTGCCAGCTCCGTGGTAGCAGGTGGTATGGAAAGCATGAGTAATGCGCCTTATATGCTACCTAAAGCGCGCAGTGGATATCGGATGGGGCACGGCCAAGTGCTTGATCACATGATGCTAGATGGCCTTGAGAATGCTTATGATGGCAAAGCGATGGGGTGTTTTGCCCAAGACACTGCCGATGAAGAAAATATTTCCCGAGGTGAAATGGACGAGTTCGCCTTGAGTTCACTTTCCAAAGCCCATGAAGCAATAAACAGTGGTACGTTTAACGACGAAGTCGTACCGGTAACTGTGGCAAGCCGAAAAGGCGATGTAGTGGTAGACACTGATGAAGGGCCCGGTACTGCGCGTCCTGAAAAAATTCCTACTCTGCGCCCTGCCTTCAAAAAGGACGGTACGGTGACGGCGGCAAATTCAAGCTCTATTTCTGATGGTGCCGCCGCACTGGTGGTAATGAGTGAAAGTAAGGCTAATGAATTGGGTTTAGCGCCTCTTGCACGTGTAGTCGCGCATGCAACGCACTCTATTGCGCCTGAGCAATTTACTGTCGCGCCAGTAGGGGCAATGGAAAAAGTGCTTGATAAAGCGGGTTGGTCAAAAGACGACGTAGATTTATTCGAAATCAATGAAGCCTTTGCTATGGTGACCATGCTGGCAATTAAAAAGCTTGGGCTCGATGAGAGCAAAGTTAACGTAAAAGGTGGCGCCTGTGCGTTGGGTCACCCCATTGGTGCATCGGGTGCGCGAATTCTAGTGACTCTGCTTCATGCATTGAAACAACGGGGTGGCAAAAAAGGCATTGCTTCTTTGTGCATTGGTGGCGGCGAAGGGGTAGCATTGGCCGTAGAAATGCTCTAATCATTACTATTGATAGTGATCAAAGTGGCGCCTATTACGGTGCCACTTGTGTTTACATGGTGTGAAATTCCACTGTAAATAATGATATTTCAATATAAATAGCGTGTAACTTGGGCAAATTGTTGAAAGTTAACGTAAAAATATTGCAATTTAGGGGATTAAGATAAATACTTGCCGTTTGTCATGATTGTCACGAAAGTAATAGAGGATCGGTTGAAACGAGTGAGAAACCGTTGGTTAACCATCATAGCTAGCTGGGCTGCGCTACTTGTCATTGCCCCTGCGTACGCGTACAACGAAAACACCGTGATTAACGGGCAGCTCGAAGAGGTGACGTATTGTATCGACCCGAATTGGGCTCCTTATGAGTCGATTCACAACGGTAAGCATATTGGCATTTCTGCTCAGTATATGGCTTTGATTGAAGAGCTAGCATCACTGAAATTTTCGTTGGTGCCTACCGACAGCTGGCAACAAAGTCTTTCTTATGTGCAGCAGGGAAAATGTCAAGTGATCCCCATGCTCAATACTTCAGACTACCGCAAACAATTTCTCGATTTCAGTTTACCTTATTTTGAAGCGCCCAACGTGTTAGTGGCTAAAACAGGCATGCCAATGTTGCAGGGGTATGCTGGGATAGGTAACCGCACTGTTGGGATAGTACAAGGCTATCGCCAGGTAGAATATATCTCGCGTTATTACCCGAGTTTACGCCTGAAACTGGTAGCCTCTGAAGAAGAGGGGTTACAGCAACTTGCCAAGGGCGAGTTTGATGTATTAGTAGGCTCAATAATGAGTGTCAACATGCACATCAATAACCTTAATTTAAAGGATTTGGTTATTGTGGGTTATGCCGAACCCTTTGATTCGCTGGCATTCGGGGTGAATAAGTCTTATGGGCATTTAGTAGACAAGCTCAATTACGCGATAGAGCATATTCCTGAGCGGCAAAAAGTAGAAATTTACAAAAAGTGGAACAATGTACAGATCCGCTATGCGCGAAATTATACCGTGATGTTATTGTCAGTGGTAATCGTGCTTTTGGTACTTTTCTGGCTTATAGCGCGTAAGCGCTGTATTGTCCGATACAACCGAATCATAAAACAAAAGAATGACGAAATTGGTTCGCTTCAAGCAAATTTGCTTGAGAAAAATAAAACCCTCGCCTTTTTATCGGCACACGATAAAGTCACTGGTCTGTACAACCGCAATCACATGATACAGCGCGCAGAAGAAGAAATTTCGCGCTTCCACCGGTTTCATACCACCGCATCATTAATTGTGATTGAGCTGACAAGTATTAACAACGACGTTGCTTCATCATTAGTAGGTAAAGAAGAGGCATTAAAAGCGGTTGCGGCAAGTTGTTTAGACACGGTACGGGAAGTCGACGTAGTGTCGCGCTTCACCGGCGAGCAATTTATTATTTTGTGCCCGCAAACAGAACTGGCGTCTTCTAAACATTTAGCGGACAGGTTGATGGCTTGTATGCTAGGGCATCGACTGCTCTCAACAACTTTCAAAATTGCCATGGGTATGTCTGAATTGCGTGAAGACGAAGAATTTACCGACTGGTTTGAACGCACCAATAAGGCACTTTTTCAATCAAAGCGCCTTGGGTACGGTGTGGTATCTGTTGCCGAAGGGTAACAAAATGTTAGCAGGGTAGGGACCGTGACGAGGCCCCTCTTAAATCAATGGTTCGTAATGCCACTGGTGAGAGTCGTAGTGAATGTATGCTCTGTCGTATTCACGCTCAGAACGCCAGTTGCGGTTGTTTAGCTTAGCCGACACACCAGGGTAAAGGCGTTTGTTGGCAATCAACTTGATATCAGACTGGTAATTTTCTTTTGCCCGCTGAACGTCATTGGCTTTGTTTTCAAGCCATTCCAGCAAGGCACTTTCATTTTTGAACAACTCCAGTGCCTCTGCCACTTTGCGTTGAAGCTCTTTAGGCACTTTCTTATTTTGTATTAAGTTAATCTTTTCGCGGTGTTTTAAGTTGTTCTCTCGGATCTGTTTTAACAAATCATCAAGTGAGTCTTTGCGTTCAAGCAGCAGATTAAACCCTGGGCTGAAATCGACTTTCAATGTACTGCCCGATACCGCTCCTAATGTGCCTGCTTCTACTTTGTCCTGACTAACAATATCGCAGGCAAACAAGTTACCCATGGGCTTGTCTATTTGCCCTACAATTACAGCACCACCGCAACGCAATCTGCTGTAGGCCAACTGACGGCCAACAGTAACATTGCCATTACACTGGATATCAATACCTTGTCCATGTTGAACGTGTACGCTGCCCGCAGCAACTAAACGGCATTGAAATTCACCTTCAGCATCATTCACTTTACCCATTGCACCTTCGGTGATGATAATATCGCCACCTGATTCAATGTAAGCAGACTCTACGAAACCATTAATGGTGACATCACCGGCTGCTTTAATTTCCATTTTTTCAGTTACATCACCGTTTACCAGTACCGCGCCTTCATAATTTACGTGACCTGACCCCACGTTTACGCCCGTGCAGATAAAGGTGTCATCAACGGTCATGATTTGATCGCGATATTTAGGCATGCCAGATATGGCGGCGATTAACAGGTTTTCGTCATTGTCGGCAAGTAGAGTGCCGCCACCCATTTTAAAATCGACCCATTCACCAGCCGTTGAGGGTAGGCTATTACCTTTGACGTCGAAACCATTGCGGCCCTTAGTGGGCTGAGTTCTGCGTAATACAGGCGTGTTGATTTTTACACAAATCACTTCACCTAAATTGCGCATGTCTACCCGTTCGCCTTTTCCTGTTTGGGGCTTTAACACCCGTTCCAGTGCATTGGGTACAAGCGGCACAAATCTAGAGTTTTTACCGTTTCTGGCAGGAAGGCCTTTGGCTACGGTTTCTTCAATAATGCTACCCGGCGCTAATTGCTGAGCCTTTTTAAGCATAGTCGTGATGATTTTAGTACTTAGGCCACGTTTGACGTTGTTTTTTATTGCTAGTGATTTGATGGTTGCGAGAGACGGTAATTTACCGCCGAAGGGGGTAGTAATTACCAGGTTTGCATGCATGGCGTCTTCAGGGATGCGGAATTCAACTTCGGCATTTTTGCGTTCCCCAATTCGCTCTTGTACTTCAGTTTTGTCACTGGTTTTAAAATAGTGGTTGGCGGTATCACAGGCTGATTTTAGCGCCTTTTCTGACACGTAAAGATTCTTTGTTTCACCAGTAGCGAGTTTTTCTTTGATTGCGCTTACACTGACTTCCGAGGAAAATTCTGCAGGCTTTAATACTAAATTTATGTAGGTTCTTGACTTGTCGAAACTAATTTCTACGCCATTCATAACTTCTATTTCCTTGCGCACTTGTAGTTTTGTTATCGGCGGCGCCTATCGATTGTTTAACGTTGAATAAATGTAAGGCGAATGGCACAGAGAAGATACATTCGTGGAATCGCTCAACGTTACCGCGAAAGGCACCTATAATCTATGCTTATCTGCCTCATCCGTCAAAGATTTTCGGCGTATTGATATAAGGCTCGTAAAATCGCCTGCTTTGCTGGATCATCATGGTGTTGGTGAGCCAGTTGCTCCAGCTTCATCATGTAAGGTTCAATGGTGATAGAGCCATGAAATGCACTATCGGTCAATCGCGCTTGGCGATGATGTTGCCATTTCTGCATTTCATCTGCGGTCAACGTGTTGGGGAAATTCCGTGCGCGATAGCGAAATAACAAGCGCCTTAGGTTCTCGTTTTGGGTAGCATGGGCAAGCGTAGCTAAATCATCTGGGGAGGAGTTAATCACTTGCTCACACCAACGCTTATCTTCGTCACTTAAAAAACCACCGCTGTAAAGTGCGTGATCAATATCTAATTCATTGTCATAGGTTTCATGCTCATACACTTGTCGCAATTTATCTGCCAAGCCATCGGTGCTCGCAAGCTTACGGTAGTTGTCCAGACAGGTTTCTCGGTCTAGACCTAACCGCTTGGCGTTCTCCTCGGTCATCGCTTTTGCCGAAGTAATAAAAGGCGAGCGGTTAGCATGAATAAGCTTTAAACCAGGGCGCTCTAACGGGGAGTCGTAATCATCTGAAGGTGCATATAATGCCTGTTTGATTTCTTCTGCTGAGTCATAGAGCAGGGTGTCAATGTTATGACTTAAATCTATCGCGATAAAGGCATTGTTATTGGTGGGGTGTTTTGCAATTGGCATAACCCACGTGCAACAGCCTTGGGCTGCGGGAAGTTTCGAAGATATATGTAGCAGAACTGATGGCTTTGAAAGATCAATCTGTTGCATGACGACTTGTTTGCTGCGCAGCGAATAGGCATAGTCAAACAGTCTGGGTTGTGTTTCTTTTATTAACTTTGCCAGTGCGATAGTGGCATAAACATCACTTAACGCATCATGTGCATTGTCATGACCAATATTATTGGCACCTGTAAGTGCTTCTAACTTAAAAGAAGGTGCGCCATCTTCGCGAGTAGGCCAGTTTATCCCTTCCGGTCTCAGTGCGTAACAGGCGCGGGCGAGATCAATAATATCCCAGCGACTATTACCATTGCGCCATTCTCTCGTATAAGGGTCGTAAAAATTCCGATAAAACAGGTATCGCGCGACTTCATCGTCAAATCGAATACTGTTAAACCCCACGCTACAGGTGTTGGGCGCGGCCATTTCCTGAAATATTTTAGCTGCAAAATCAGCTTCATTTGAGCCATCACGCAAAGTTTGCTGTGGGGTAATACCGGTCACTAAACAGGCTTCTGGATGGGGAAGGTAGTCATTAGCAATGGCACTGATGATATTGATCGGCTTGCCGATTACATTGAGATCTAAATCTGTCCGAATGGCGGCGAATTGACATGGGAGATCTTTTTGCGCACTGGTACCGAATGTTTCGAAGTCGTACCAAAGGAATGTAGGAGTATGCATAACTACCGAAGCGTGTTTGAAATTCTAATTGGCGGGTAGTTTACACTGCACGGATTTGAATACCAAACGGCGTGGGCTAATTGATCTTTTATTCACTTAAGAGGCATGAGCACGATGGACGTTAAGGTGACCAATTAGGGACTTTATCGCTTCTGGCTATGTTTACCCTTGCCAAAGTGATAGGTTTATAACACGTCGAGCGGCAGGCATACTTCATTCAGTCAATTCCCCAATCGCGCTTCTATACGTGCATTGGGACGACATTATGAGGCGAGCTGCACCAACGCTTTTTCATGCACAATTCACAATTAACAACAATAAAAATTGGGAGAGCACCTTGTTTAAGTATCGTTTTACATCACTAAAAAAATTGGCGATTACCGGGGTAAGTCTATTTTGCTTGAATGCAGCTGCATTCGCAGAGTCTGAAGATAATCATTCTGCCAAAGTGGCCATTGCCATCCATGGCGGTGCGGGCACTATTGTTAAATCGTCAATGACTCCGGAAAAAGAAGCGGCCTATACATCAACGCTGAAACAGGCAGTAGAACATGGATATGCCTTATTAAAAGCAGGAGAAAAAGGTGAAGTTGCCGTGGTTGAAGCCATTAAAATATTAGAGACGTCACCGCTTTTTAATGCGGGTATCGGCGCTGTGTATACCTTTGACGGCGAGCACGAACTGGATGCATCAATTATGCACGGAGGCACTAAAAACGCGGGTGCAGTCGCTGGGGTGAAGACCATCAGAAGTCCAATCGAAGCGGCGCTTTTGGTCATGAACGCGTCGCCACATGTCATGCTGTCAGGTAAGGGGGCAGAAGCGTACGCCGCTGAAAATGGATTGGAACAGGTTGATAATCGCATATTTGACACCGAGTTTCGCAAGCAGGCGCTGGATAAAGCGAAAGCGCGAATGGCACAGGCATCCAATGGATACGGTACTCAGCAGGGAACCGAGCGCTTTGGTACGGTTGGTGCCGTTGTGCTAGATAGTGAGGGTAACATTGTCGCAGGCACTTCAACCGGTGGTATGACAGCCAAGCGTTATGGGCGTATTGGGGATTCCCCGGTGATTGGAGCCGGTACCTATGCCGACAACGAAAGTTGCGCCGTATCAGCAACGGGTCACGGCGAGTATTTTATTCGCTACAATGTGGCGGCGGATATATGCGCCCGCATGAAGTATCTTGGTATCAGTCTTGCCGAAGCAGCAGACAGCGTGGTTAATGGCGTATTGGTTAAGGCTAAAGGCGATGGAGGTGTTATCGCTATCGATGGTCAGGGCAATATTGCCATGCCGTTTAATTCCAAGGGGATGTATCGCGCCAGTGTTGACACCGATGGCCACGTGACAGTCGCCATCTACCAAGATTAAATGTAATTTTAATGTTAAAAAGTGCTGGCTTGCCGACCTTTCTCAGTCTAGTCTTATTAATGAGCAATAGGCTCAGGTGTGAGGGATAACTTTCACACGTGGAATAGATATATTGAAGTGCCGTAACGCCAAACGCTAGCAGTATCGGCCACAATAGGTGCCACGGCTGGAGAATGTAAAATGGAATCGTTGCAAGTCAGTGACTATATGAATACTCACCCGGTTAAGCTTAATGTTGATATGCCCGTCGCGCAGGCCGTTGAAGCATTGCTTTCAAGTGGTCAAAGCGGTGGGCCAGTACTGGATAGTAAAGGGCGAGTAGTCGGCTTTTTATCTGAGCAGGACTGTATCGCGCAAATGATAGCGTCTAGCTATTACAGAGAGCAGATATGCCGAGTGGGGGAAATAATGAAAACCCCGGTTCTGAGTATCAAGCCTTATATGTCGGTCATTGAATTAGCGCAAATGCTGCTGAAAGAAAAACCACGGGTATACCCTATTGTGGATGATGACGGTGTATTGCTGGGGTGCATCAATCGTACCGCAGTTTTGCGTGCCATCGATGTACAACTCAATGACGGTTACCGCCGAGCGGGTTAGTTGATACTGGAATTCACTCAGTTACAGTCGCTTTTCCCGCCTTGTCAGGTGCAAGCGTGGGTTTTCCGTAAAAACGACATGCCCGCCAGTATTCTAAAGTAGACGGGTATGTCGTATCGGTACAAGTCATTTTGATATTAAAGTCTGTAGCAGCTTATAAACAGTCTGGTTTATTTTTGTCCTGAGGGAAGGTTTTCTCGCAGCGTTCTTATAGCTTCACTCAACTTACTTCCTGATACAAATTTAAAATTTTGCGTTTCACTAGGCATTACATTTCGACCATCCTGCACTACCCACAGGCCTTCGCTAAAAATGCCACCAAAATTCACATTAGACGCTTCTAAACCATCGGTCTCGGACACGCCATCAATACGATTATCAAGGTCTGCATCGATTTGAATAAGCCCAACAAAGGACAAGGTTGAAGTGCGGGCGTTAGCGCCAGGCAATGCGGTGGTGTCATAAATAGCATAGCGATTATTCCCTTGGCTTGACGCAATTAAATAACGTATACCGTCGACATCGTATAAAGCAAGACCTTCAATATCTGCTTCGACAGGGGCATTAATTGGCGCAACCAGGCGGGGAGTACTGCGAGTTGTGCTAACATCAAGCATCCATATACCCACGCCTTCTTCGCCTAAGTAAGCGGTAAGTGTCTTCGGGTCGACGACACATCCTTCAGGCTGAGAGGGTAGGGCAAATGTTTGGGTTAAGGTTGCGCGAACGGCGGCGCTCTCACTGAAGGTCAATACATGGTGTTCAAACTGACCACTGGTGTCATTAGCAATGACGTGCGCTGTTCCATCAACAACAAATAAGCACATGCCATAGATATCATTCAAACCCGTGCTTATCTCACCACGGTGTTCCAGTAACCCGTCTGAATCGATCAACATTACCGATAGACTATTTTGACTACGGTTAGACGCCACAGCGATGTCTATACGTGAACTCTCTGTCTGTGACAGGGCGAGGCGCTTAACATTCAGACCCACATCTACATTGTTGACTCTTCCAATGGCAAGTGACTGAACAAGCTCACCTGACAAGGTATAGTTGTTTAGCGCGCCTTTTTTATCCGTGCCTAAAATACGACTATTTTCAGGTTCACGCTGGTTCACCCAAATGGCAGGATCATCTGCTGCGTCTCCAAAGTGATTGACAGGTTGCGTTTCTCTATCTGGAGTCACACGCATTACTTTCAACGATGTCGGCTCGTTGGCAGAGGCAATGGGACACAACCGATATAGCGTGGTTAAAGGCACTGAAGCTGTAAAGAAGGCGTCGCTATCGTCATCGTCTACTACAATGGATAAAGACGGTTCGTTTGCATTTTGAGTCAACGCCAACGCAATGTTCTCTGGCTTGATGGCGGCCTTTTGCTGGTTGTTTAACCACTTTACATCGATATAATTTACATTACAGGGCGATTTAAGCCAGAAGCCACTTTTGTCGGGACTCACCCATGCCAACAGCTCCGTGATTGTGTTGCCTTGAGGAATATCAATAGTGTCAATTCCTTCTACAGCTATGCCCGGTTGGTGAAACAGCAGTGTTCTTGCCACTTCACTTTCAATGTTGGTATCAATTTCCCATACACCGGCGTTTTCGTCCGCAAGATAGACAGTGGTTGCGTCTTTGTTTAACGCACAGCTTTTTACACCCGGGCCAATAGCAAAACTGCGCAGCGATACAGCAACATTGTCTCGTACAAGGTATTGATGGAAGATACCCTTAGCATCAATATTCACGATGTGCGTTTCTTGTAGCGTCCCTGGTTGCGTCTCTGGTTGAAAAAAGCTTTGGGCACACAAGGCTTCCGAGCCGTCAGTCAGTATGTTAACGGAGGCTTTCTTTTTAAGCGTTTCAGGAGAAACCTCAACGTGTGTGATGGCTTGCGTATCGTGATTAAACGCAGTCAAAATCAAAGCGTGGTGTGTCGCCTTACTACTATCAGCATCTTCAGTAGAAACAGAAACTGTTACAGTGTCAGCATAAGCCAGCGAAAAATTGCCTTTGAGAAGATGTTGGGAAACATTGCCCTGAGTCAGAGTAATACCTTGCCCTTCATTGACCGAAACAGTTACCAAGCGGTTTTCCCCATCTACACTATTACTTGGTAGTTGACGGTTAAACCCGTGCGCGAACTGACTAAGCATCAAAGGCATGGAGGTTAACTCATGCTGTTGTACAGCGTTTTCGGACGCAGGTTCGATAGTGACCTCAGCACAGCTTTTATCAATCACTAAGGTTAAGCAGATAAAAGCGAAAATTACCTTTTGGGCAATACAGGATACTGTGCGGTAAGTCATAGCTTTGGTTCCTTATTGTGTGCTTGATTACCTCCGTTGTCGCTTTTGTGAACACGATGGCTATAGATAACTTGACCCAGATGATCAACAAAGTGAAAGAGTAGCGTGTCCTGTGTCAGACTGACCGTGACAAACCCACCTGTCGATTTAGCAAATCGGGTAAAGGAGTAATGCCCTACTGGGCGCACTTCCGAGCCTCCCCCCGAAACAATGTGAACCAGTTTATCGTTCTCAAATTGGTTGTGTTGTAAGTCGTGTTCATGCCCGGCTATATAGGCATCTACGTGGTGTTTATGAAATAACGGCTCTAGGACATTTTTGATTGTGTCAGTGGTGCCATACCGCTTGCCACTGGAGTAAAGTGGGTGATGACCAATCACAATTTTCCACTTATGCGTGTTATCAGAAAGCATCTTATCAATCCATACAAGCTGCGCTTTGCTTCCTTGCGCTACGGCGTTTTGATACTTATCTTCGTTGGCATAATCGGGGTTAAGTGGAGAAGTATCGATAAACAGGACTAATGCGGTTTCGCCGTTCGCTAATGCTAGGGTCTTGTGATAGTACTGAGCGGGCATTTGCCAGCGACGACTCTTGTCACTGTAATCAATTTGCGCTTGCCAATTACCGCGATAATCATGGTTACCGAGCACAGGGTGCCAGTCGATGAACAGGTGAGGTTGGTGGTAGATTGATTCAAAGGATGACTGCCAATATGGATCATCAATTGAGGCGATACCGTTGCTATAAAAATTATCGCCAGTGGTTGCTACGAATTCAGCGTCTAGCTGATAACTGGCTAGATCCAGCCACCGCGCCACCGCTTTTTGATAAAAGTGGCCGTTTCTGCCCCAGTCGCCCAGGGTAAGAAAACTTACGGCATTATCAGGGGCCACTAACCCCTTTATTTGAGTCTCATCGTAGTAGCGTTGGGAATAAACGGGTTCACTGAGTAATGGCTGGGAATTGGCTTTAAGCGGCGGTAGCAACCCTAGTACTGCCAATGCAATACAAAGGCCTGCCCACCGCACTACGTTAATGTTACATAAAACTTGCATGAAAAACTCTCTCATACGGTACGCGCTGAGTAGGACAAGTTTCAAACTCAACGGGCACCGTTATAAAAACAATGAAGAAACCGGTTAGTTCAACTGCCAGGTAAAGCCTAGCTCAAAAGTACGGCCATAAGTCTCGTATTGCGCATTGCGATTAGGCTGGTCGAAATAGTGATAAAAGGGCTCATCGGAGAGGTTGACGCCGTTAAAATACACTTGCATGGTATCGCTTAGGTAATAGCGCGCCATCAAGTCAACCTGTACATGATCATCTTCCATTCTTAGTATATCGCCATCTAGCTCTTCGAAGTTTTCACTTTTGTAAGTGGTGGCCAGTCGAACACTAAAAGCGTCAGCTTCGTAACCTAAAGTTAAATTGCCGATACGATCGGATTGGTTGGGCAATGACGTTTTATATTCTTCACCATCCAATAGGGTCGTTGCATCGGAATCGGTAAAAGTGGCATTGGCCGCTATGATAAAACCGTTGTTGAACGCTTTAACCCATGATAGCTCTAACCCGCTAAGGTCGGCTGATTCACCATTGATGGGTTGTACCACTTCGTCAAACCCTTCCCAGCCTGGGGTTCCGGCTACGTCGGCTAACACAACAAAGTTATCGATGTTTTTGTAGAATAAGCCAGCAGAAATTACACCTATATCGCCTGGGTAGTATTCCAACGTAACATCAATATTTTGTGCTTCGTAAGGTTTGAGTTGTGGGTTTCCAACTTCGGCTTCGCGCTCGGTAACAAAGCTGCCGTCGTCCTCTTCTGTTTTGCTCTCAATAATTTGAAATGCTGCTACATCTTCAAACTTGGGCCGCGAGAGAGTCTGGGTATAGGCAGCCCGTAACTGAAGTTTATCAGAGAAGCTGTAACGGGCATTTAGGCTAGGTAACCAGTGGTGATAATCTCTGCTCGCTTGCCAGGGAGTATTGATGACGTCCTCTACATCAGTTTGCGCGTTCTCAACGAGCTCGACACGCATACCCGAAGTGGCAAAGTCGGTCTGTTCATAACGTACCCCCGCAACCACGTGAAGTTTTTCGATATCAATACTACCCATAATGTAAGCGGCAAATATATCTTCTTCGTTAACGTAAGTGGCACCTTGAGACTCGACCTTTGAATTCAATTGATCAATTTCAAGTGAATTGCGGTTGGCGTTAAAGAAAGTACGCATTGCTTTGCGATCTAACCCTGAACCAAAATCTCCCAACTTATATGCTGGGCTGGGCGCACCGAATTGGGCTGCGTCTAAGTTGTCAAAATCACCGTCAAAAAGGGTAATTTGACTATCGCGCTGCTTTTCTCGGCTGCGGTACTTCGAGCCCAGTTTTAGCTCGCCTAAGTACCCACCAATATTGACCGGTCGCGATAAGTCAAACTTGATACTGGTTTCGGTATCTTTTGCGTAGTTATCCTCAATGCTAATTTCATCGACTTCATAGTTTGCCAAATCCATGGCATCGGCATTTTGTGTTATCTCTGGTCGTTGCGTGTTTAGATCAGCATCAATACTGGCATTGTCTGTTTTGAACACGTAATACAGTGCGTTAGGCTCATCTTCGTCTGATTTTGCATACCCTAATTGCCAATTTGCCTGCCACTTTGACAGTTGGTGGTCGCCGCCGAATGCCACTGTAAAGATGCTTTGGCTTTCGTAACGGTCTTTACTTTCGCGCTCAATTTCAGAGTCTTCACCGTCAAATGTAAAAATATTTGCCTGACGATATTCATCGTCTGAGAACTCACTATAAAGCGTTCGCAGGAAAAATTGATTGTTAAAGTCTGGGCGAAAGTCGATATTGAGTGCACTGCCTAAGCGCTCTCTGGTAATCGTGTAATGACGTTGCTCTAACTCATCATCGCCGTTACTTTCCACGTTGTCTGAACCAAAACTTCTATCGAAATACGAAACGGCGCCAGCCACTCCCCATTGGTTAGACAGCTTTTTGGTAAACGTACCAGATAGCTTTGGGCTGGTCTCATCACGCAGCGTGTTCTGGCTTGCTTGCACGGTGACACTGGCGGTGTCTTTTGGCTTGTCAAAGGCACTGACACTTTTTACTGCAACTGAACCACCTATGGCATCGCCGTCCATGTCAGGTGTAACTGATTTTGACACTTCCAAAGTTTGAATGAGTTCAGAAGGAATGACGTCAAGGGCAACAGAGCGCACGCCAGATTCTGGTGAGGGGATATTAAGACCATTTATGGTGACATTGTTGAGATTGGGATCTATCCCGCGAATGCCAACAAAGCGACCTTCCCCCTGATCCCGTTCAATGGATAAGCCTGGTAACCGCTGCAATGATTCAGCAGCGTTCTGATCGGGAAACTGACCAATTGCATCGGCAGAGACAACGGAAGATATACGGTCTGAAACGCGCTGTTGATTTATTGCACTGGCTTGACCACTTCTTTGGCCGCGCACGAGTATTTCATCGATAGTAGCGCCTTTACCTAGGATTACCACGGCTCGGGCAATATCATTGTCATTGACTTCAATTTTTTGTGTTACGGACTCTTCCCCTAAATAGCTTATCTCTAAGGTGTACGAGCCTGCGGGTATTGCAGGAAATCGGAAACTGCCGTCGCTTCCAGCCTCGGTAACTAAATTCAATTCTTTGATTTGTATTTTAGCTCCGGTATAGCTGCGTGCCTTGGCAGCATCTTTGACGGACCCAATGATGATCCCGTCTGCCGCGTGAACCGAAGGTGTCATGCAAAGCCCAAGGGCTGTGAGACAGGCGATTGCTACAGTGGAGTATGCCGTTTTCATATTATTTGTTGTCCCAATTAAGTCTGTGTGATGTCCAATTGGCAAATCACACTAGGCAGAACCCATGACAGTTATGTGACAATTTTTTTATCTAGATGAAGGTGTTAGCGGATTTAACAGCTATCTGCGATTGAGTGAGCTCAATTGACCCCTAAATAAAACGTTGAAAAATATAAATTTTTACTACGTCTGTTGGAGCATGCTTATTTTTTGCCATTAAGCTGTCACATTATTGAGCTAAAGTGACCCTCGACAAATCTGCCAAATATCGGCAAGACTGCTCGCCTTGGCCCTGGCGTTAGCTAGAAGACGTGTTGGCAGCACGCAGACTACGAGAGAAAACTATGTTTACCCTTAATCATGCTACGCAATTTAAACATCACACTGGGTGGCTGATTTTCACCTTCATTATCGTAACAGGTGCCATATGTCTTGCTCTGGCTAATGGTAATAGCAAAACCGTGGGGGAAATATCCAGTCTCGATATTGTGGGAGAGGGAAGTATTGTCTTACTGACACTGGCATGGATGGTAGCGGCACTGGCTAGCAGACCACCTGGCACTGTGACCAGCTTATTGATTACTGGTTTAGGCTTTTTCCTGTTGTCAGTCACCCTGGACTTACTTGATGAATTTTTTCGCTATCCCGCAACGGCACACTGGATAAGCATGATTGAGTCCTATCCTGCAGCGGTAGGTATGGTGATTATGACTGGGGCTCTATATCAATGGCATTTAGAGCAACGTGCCTTGAATTTACAGTTACGCCGCAGAGAATGGGATTATCGGGATCATCACGAAATTGATGGTATCACCCAGTTATATCGCGCTCACTATTGGCAACAGCAAATTACTAAGCTGCAAAAAGAAAATACATCCGCGGTTATTGCGCTTATTGACATCAACAACTTCTCTACATTCAACCTACGCCACGGCCATGCTGAGGGTGATAGGTATTTGCACGAAGTCGCGCAGCTCATTGTGATGAATCTACGCCACCGGGATCTGGCCTGTCGCTACGCGGGCGATAGATTTGCGATTTTACTTCCCAATGTGACCGTTGAGCAGGCGAGAGCGATTATCGATGAGGTGAAAATAAGTATTGGTCATGTGGCATTTAGGTGTAGTGATCAAACCACTGCAACCTACATGACAACCCGCAGTAGCTTAGCCTCGCTATTGCCACAAGACAGACTCTCAAGTGTGCTTAGCAACTTGTTAATGCAATTGGACAATACGGAACAGCAGGTGGCTTAACGCACCATGGTGTCAGTAAACCTCGCCTCAACGAGTGCACCCAATGTGATTAGTGGTATTGCCACACCAACCTTGTCACAGAATATCACTACATTGAGTGATAAAGTGATAGCAGGGTACTGGTTGGTAAAAGCCACAATGGAGGTCGCACTTCCTCGAGGTGCCAATATAGATAAATTGCTCAGGGGCACAGGTATTTTTGAAGATGCAATTACTTCGCATTTGATGATAAGTGTTAAGCAATACACGGCGTTATTGGTCAATGTTCAGCATTACACGAAGGGCAAAGATGTCAGTTTTCTGATTGGCAATGCATTGGCGTCTTATTGGGCATCGAGCCCATTAAGCGTGCTTGCAAAAAGTGAGTGTTTAGAAGATTTAACCCAGCAGTTGTTGAGCCAGCACCAGCTTAGGTGGTGTGCTCATCCACTTTTATCGTTCAGGGCCTATGATTTTGCATCGTACACATTGTGGATCCCAGAGTTAACCATACGCAATGCCAAAATCAATCAGTTTGCGTTAGAAATTGGTTTTTCTACAGTGATGGCGTTGTGCAAAATGGTCACAGGACGGCGACCAGCTATGACCTTTTCATTTCAATGTCAACGACCGAGAAATGTAGCAGACTATGAAATTCACCTTGGCCTTAAAACACGGTTTTCAAGCCCGATTAATGGGATGACTATCGCCAAAAATGACCTGCTTAGGCCAATTGAATCGGGGAGTGATCACTTGGCCGTTAGCGGCAAGAGCAAGCCAGCACAACATCATTTTGTAGACCAATCAATCACCACCCAATGGCCGCAGAGGGAGATAGTTTCCCGTATTTCGCTGCCCGATTACGTAAGGCAGTGCGCACTCTCGCCTCATCACAATGGCCTTACTCTTGTCGCAGAACACCTGAACTTAAGCGTTGCTACGTTAAAAAGAAAATTGAATGAGTTCGGGGTAAGCTATCGACAGTTATCCGAAGAAGTGAAACGCAATCAGGCCATAGTATTGTTGTCGCTCAATAAAATGACTAATGAACAAACTGCGGGGGCAATGGCGATGTCTGACTTGCCCAATTTCCGTCGAGTGATTAAACGGCTGACTGGCAATACCCCAAGTGAACTGCGCGCACTTATTTTTTCAGACCTTTAATTTGCTTTGCATTGGCGATAAAACCTTTTATCCTTTCGTGTTTTACCTTTTGCATATCAGTGACAAACACACTGTGGCCGTCAGCACCGTAATAATATAGAGAGATTTTCGTGCCTCAAACCAATGCTATTGCTCCAAACCCAATGGGTCTTACCCCCATTTTGCTGTTCGTTATTCTGGTGGTTGTTACGGGGATCACCTCCAATGATATTACTGCAATGCCAATACTGGTGGCGTTTTTTATCAGTGCGGGTTATGGCTTGTGTTTAAACCCCAAAGGCAAAAAGGTCAGCTTTTCAGAAAAAGTGCAGACCTTTTGTAAAGGCGGGGGTGATAAAAACATTATTCTGTTAGTGCTTATTTTTTTATTAGCCGGTGCCTTTTACGCGGTAACCATTGATATTGGCGCCCGTGATGCCACGGTCAATTTGGCGCTGCAATTTGTGCCTACGTCTTTGATATTACCCGGGTTGTTTTTGATTTGTTGTTTTATCTCCTTTTCGATGGGCACGTCGATGGGCACGATTACTGCGCTCTCGCCCATTGGTGCAGGGCTAGCGACCAGTCTTGGTCTGCCCGTGGAAATGGCACTGGGTATAGTGGTGGGCGGTGCGATGTTTGGTGATAATTTGTCGTTTGTGTCTGACACTACTATCGCGGCTACGCGTACTCAGGGTGTCCAGCTTAAAGATAAATTTCGCGCAAATTTAATGGTCGCTATGCCCGCCTGTATTGTCACTATGGCACTGCTTTTGATGGTGGATGTCGATACCTCAGGTATTGTTGACGGCGGCGATTATGATTTCTGGCGTATATTGCCTTACGTGTGCATTATCGCTTTTGCGCTGACGGGGTTTAATGTTATTAGCGTCTTAGCCGTGGGTATTGCCAGCGCTTGTGCAGTTGGTCTCATTCAAGGCAGTTTCACCCCCTTATCAATGATGCACAGTATCCAAAAAGGAATGGGTTGGATGCAAGACCTCGCGATGATAGCCATTACCATAGGTGGCATTGTGGCGTTGATGCACGCTAACGGCGGGATCACCTGGCTTATTGAGCGTTTAACGCGCAGAGTGACATCTAAAAAGGGGGCAGAGTTCAGCATTGCTGGCTTAGTGAGCTTTCTAGATATAACTACGGCAAACAATACCATTGCCATAGTTACCGCGGGGCCTATTGCGAAAGATTTGAATGATAAATACGGTGTGGATCCTCGTCGTACAGCGTCTTTATTAGATATTTTTTCGTGTAGTTTCCAGGGACTAGTGCCATACGGAGCACAACTTCTCAGTGCTGCTGCGGTGGTAGGTATTTCACCTTTGTCTATTACGCCTTATTGCTGGTACCCCATGTTGATTTTTGTGTTTGGATTGGCCGCCATTTGGTTCGGCTTCCCCCGTTTTCTCGAGCCGCAAGATGACGAATTAACCCAAACCTCTTAAGCGCCCGTAAAAAGCGGGAAATGCGCTAATCGTGCCGCAATACACTGGCTTTTTGGGGCGGTATCTTCTAGGATCACCGCCCAAATTTTATTGATGATTTAAATTGTTCTCTAGGATGTAACCTTGTCTTCACCCAATGCTATTAAATCCCTTTATAACAGACTTGATGAATGCTTAAGTGCGGATAAGTTCCGTTTAAAGCGTCGTATTACCCAGCTTGCACAAAGTGCAAAAGGGCAAGCCGATACGGGAAAAGGCGTAAAGCAGTCAACGGGGGGGCAATCACAGGGAAGCGGGGCAAGTGAACAAAGCCTTGAAGGCAAGTTTGAAAAGCTTGAACGGGATATTGCCACATCTATAGAGAAACGTGCATGGCGCAGTGAAAATCTGCCTAAAGTGAGTTATCCGCCTCTTCCTGTCAGCGATAAAAAAGACGATATTAAAGCGGCTATTGCTAATCATCAGGTGGTCATCGTAGCGGGTGAAACGGGATCAGGTAAAACCACCCAGTTGCCAAAAATATGTCTAGAGTTGGGCCGGGGTGTAGATGGCATGATTGCGCACACCCAACCGCGCCGTTTAGCTGCTCGAAGCGTTGCTACGCGCATTGCCGAAGAACTCAACACGCCGTTGGGCGAAAAAGTCGGCTTTAAAATTCGTTTTAGCGATCAGGTCAGTGAGCGCAGTTACGTCAAACTGATGACTGACGGTATGCTACTGGCAGAAATGCAGCAAGATCGGTATTTAAATCAGTACGACACCATTATTATTGACGAAGCCCATGAGCGCAGCCTGAATATCGATTTTCTATTGGGGTATTTACGTCAGTTACTGGACAAGCGACCGGATCTTAAACTTATTATTACCTCAGCGACTATCGATCCTGAGCGCTTTTCAAAACACTTCAACAACGCGCCTATTATTGAGGTAAGTGGCCGGACGTATCCGGTTGAAATACGCTATCACAACCCAGAAGACAATGACGACGATATCGACCAAAGCGACGCCATCGTTAATGCCGTGGATGAGCTAATGCGCGAAGCGCCCGGTGATATTCTGGTGTTTCTAAGTGGCGAGCGGGAAATCCGTGATACACAGGATGCGCTGAGTAAACAACATTATCGCAATACCGAAATTGTACCTTTGTATGCGAGGCTGTCAGCAGCGGAACAAAACCGTATATTTCAGTCGCACAGTGGCCGTCGAATTGTATTGGCGACCAATGTGGCCGAAACCTCTTTGACGGTACCGGGTATTAAATACGTTATCGACCCCGGTTTTGCCCGAATCTCACGTTACAGTGCACGCAGTAAAGTACAGCGCCTTCCAATTGAGCCTATTTCACAGGCCTCGGCAAACCAACGTGCTGGCCGCTGTGGGCGCGTATCAGACGGTATATGCATTCGCCTGTACAGTGAAGAGGATTATTTAGGGCGACCAGAGTTCACAGATCCAGAAATTTTGCGGACTAATTTAGCCTCTGTTATTTTGCAGATGCTGGCATTGGGGTTAGGCGACATTGAAGCGTTTCCGTTTGTTCAGCCACCCGATAGCCGTAATATTAATGACGGCTTCCGCCTGTTAGAGGAAATTCAGGCTATTACCAAGGGCAAAGGCAAGCGTCAGGGTAAGATGCAACTGACCGAGCTTGGCAGGCAAGTGGCGCGATTGCCTATCGACCCGCGCTATGCGCGTATGGTGATTGAAGCGCAACGCACCAATGCGCTTAATGAAGTCATGGTTATCGCTGCGGGCTTGTCGATACAAGATCCCCGCGAGCGCCCGCAGGAAAAGCGTCAGCAAGCAGACGAAAAGCACAGTGAATACGCCGATAAAGACTCTGATTTTATCAGCCTGTTCAATCTGTGGACCGCATTTAGAGATCAGCAGAATGCGCTAAGTCAGAATCAACTGCGCAAGTGGTGTAAACAGCAGTTTATCAATTACCTGCGCATGCGGGAGTGGCAAGACATTGTCAGCCAATTGAAAAAGTCCATTGCTGAGCTGGGGTTCGGTATATCAAAGCAAGCGGCAGATTATCAAAGTGTACATCAAGCAATCGCAAGTGGCTTGTTATCTCACTTGGGCTTTAAAGATAAAGAGCGTGAGTATATGGGGTCGCGCAACACGCGATTCCTTATTTTTCCTGGCTCGGGCTTGTCGAAATCTCAGCCAAAATGGGTGATGGCGGCAGAATTGGTTGAAACCTCTAAGCTATTTGCGCGTATGGTCGCGAAAATTGACCCCACATGGATAGAGCCGTTAGCCGAACACGTGGTGCAGCGCAGCTACAGCGAACCCCATTGGTCGAAAAAACGGGGCGCTGTCATTGCCTTTGAAAAAGTCACGTTGTTTGGTTTGCCCATTGTATTAAAGCGCGCCAAAGTTTATAGCCTTATCGATCCGCCCATTTGCCACGAACTGTTCTTACGGGAAGCCTTGGTGGCGGGTAATACCAAGCTGAATTACCGCTTCTTACAGGAAAATCAGGCCTTGCTTGAACAGGCTGATGAGTTTGAAAAGAAAACCCGACGACGGGATTTGCTTGTTGATGACGAAGAGTTAGTGAGCTTTTACGCTAAGCGGATCCCCGTAGAAGCAAATAATGATGCCGCATTTAAAAAATGGTTTAAGCAGCATGGCAGCGAGTCTCAGCTGACATTTACCGAGCAAGACGTTTATCGCCAGCAGCCAGCTCAGGGAGTGGCGAATGCATTTCCAGACGTTTGGCGACAGGGCAATATCACCTTACCGCTTAGGTATCACTTTGAACCCAATGCACACGACGACGGTGTGACTGTTGTCATTCCCTTACCTGTGCTTAATCAGGTAGAAGAGGTGGGGTTTGATTGGCTCGTGCCCGGCCTAAGGCATGATCTGATAGTGGGAATGATTAAAACCTTGCCAAAGCGTTTGAGACGTAATTTTGTGCCAGCCCCTAACTTTGCCGAAGCGTGTTTGGCGGATATTAGCGAAACCGATAAAAATAACCGTCCGGTGTCTATTGTAGAGGCGGTGAGTCATAAGTTACGCAAGATGACGGGCGTGACCATTGATGAAGATGAATGGAATCTTGATCAGCTTGATAAACATTTAAAAATACATTTTGCAGTGGTGAATGACAAAGGCGAGGATATTGCTACTGGTGATGATTTACACCAACTCAAAGGGCAATGTGCAGGGCAGGTAAAGCAAACCTTTGAAAAGGCTGCTACGCCGGAACTAGAGCGCAGTGATATCAGTGAGTGGGACTTTGACAAGCTTCCTGAAACCTTCGTGCAAAAAGTGGGCGGTTTTGAGGTGCAGGCTTTTCCTGCGCTTGTCAGAAAAGGCGGCCCTCACGGTGATAAGGTCGATATCGCACTGATTGAAGAGGCAGACAAAGCAGCCACTTTGCATCGTCTAGGTGTCAATGTGCTAATAAAAAATGCCATGCCTTCTCCACTTAATTATCTACAGAATAAATTGCCAAACAAGGCCAAACTGGGTTTGTATTTTAACCCATTTGGACAAGTTAAAGCGCTGATTGACGATTGTATTTTTGCCGGGATAGACGCTTTAGTTAATGCGTACTGTCAGGCGCATGGCTCAGATGTTCGGAGTAAAGCAGATTTTGAAGCTTGTCTGGATGTGGTTCGCGCTAATATCAACGACAAAGTACTGGATATTGCTCAGCGGGTAGAGCAGGGGCTAACCTTGGCGCATCAGTGTCAAAAACAAATGAAAGGCAATGTTCCCCTTAACATGATCAATGCGTTGGGTGACTGTAAAGCCCATTTAGCGTCTTTAGTGTTCCCTGGATTTGTCACCGAACTAGGTGAAGCTAGGTTAGATGACTGGAACCGCTACATTAAGGGCTTGGCGCGCCGTTTGGAAAAATTACCGATTGATCCGAACAAAGACAGAATGCACCAGGTTACGGTTGAAAAGTCCATTGCAGAATGGGAAAAAGTGTGCGGAAAATATCCAAAAGGCAAAGTGCCTGCTAAACTTTTAGACGTGCGTTGGATGATAGAAGAGTTACGGGTGTCGTTGTTTGCTCAGCAATTGGGTACGGCGTATCCCATTTCTGCTAAGCGCATTACCTTGCAGTTAAATGAATTTTAAGCGGGTTTGTTTTGCCTCTGAAATAGAGGCGTTATTATACCAAAGTAGACAATTAAGCTTTATTGAATAAATAATCATCACTTCGATTGACAAGTGATTGACTGCGCCCTATAACATCATGTGTAGTCGTAAGTGTTGTGCTAAAAATCAGGAGAAGTAGACATGTTGGGATACGACGATAAGCGAAACTTTTTCAGGATGATGGTTAATTCGCCTTGTCAGTTGCAAGTAACTGATGATGAGTCGAGCCGGACCATGCAAGCGTTGTGTAAAGACATCAGTGCTACGGGAATGTCGTTGGAAGTTGATGAACCGTCCATTGAAGTTGGTACGCAAGTGAGTGTGGCAATCGAATCTTCGAGTTCTCAAATTCCTTCTCTTGCGGCGTTAGCGACCGTAGTGCGATGTGAACCTGAGTCCGAATCGAGTTGTATTATTGGCGTTGAAATTTCGCAGATGAAATAAACCCACGGTTTTCGATTGAGGCGAATAAACTGTTCGCCTTTTATTCATGTTCTGCTTACATACTCTAATCATTTTAATTGAATAAAACGTTCGATTTTATTTATTTTAATCTCACTTATTAATTGATAATAATTCTCATTATTGTGTTTTAGGACTGTCGTGTTGAGTCCGTATGATTTCATTAATGAGGGTATTTATCATGAAAAAGACAATCTCTTTTGCGGTTATGCACTTTTGTGTTGCCTTTACTGTTGCTTACCTTCTTACAGGAAGCATAGTCGTAGGAGGAGCGGTTGCTCTTGTTGAGCCTGCCATTAATACAGTGGCGTTTTATTTTCATGAGCGGGTGTGGAAACAACTAGAGCGACAACAGCACCAGTATGGCAACGCCATTACTTCCCACGGTTCAACGTCTACATCAGTACTTATGTCGTAATTAAAAGACTAAAAACGGCATCAGATACAATGGCGAGTGAAACTGGGTTGGGTCAGAGGCAGTAGCGCAGGCTATTGCCTCTAATAAAAAACGCTACAGGTCAGTCACCTCACACACTAACCCCTTTAAGTAGTACCCTTCAGGGTAGCTGCCAATAATGGGGTGGTCAGAAGCCTGATTGAGCCGTGCGATTATCTTGATAGTCCGTCCCGCATCAAGTGCGGCATCAGCCACGACTTTTTGGAATAAATCTGCAGGCATAAGCCCAGAACAGCTAAACGTCAGTAGCAGTCCACCTGATTTTACAGCGTGGATGCCGTACATATTAATATCCTTGTAGCCCCGCGCGGCCCGATTTAGCGACGCTTTGCTATCAACAAACTTAGGTGGGTCAAGGATCACCATGTCGAACTGCTTTTGTGTTTCGTGGTATTCGCGTAACGCCTTAAATACGTCCTGATTAACGTAATTGGCTTTTGTTTCGTCGAAACCGTTAATAGTCACGTGGTGTTTGGCTAAATCGAGAGCGGGCTGAGACACATCCACATTGGTGACAGATTTAGCGCCACCTGCTAGTGCATAGCAAGAGAACGTACCCGTGTAGCTGAAGCAGTTTAAAACATCCGCGTCTTTAGCGTAGTGAGCGGCGGCAGCACGACTGTCGCGTTGATCCAGATAAAAACCAGTTTTGTGGCCGTTTTCGATATCCACCACAATATTGAGGCCGTTTTCTTTTACCGTGACCTGCATTGGCGGTTCACCATGCAATACCCCTGTCACTGGCTCTAAGCCTTCTTTTTTACGCACATCAACGTCGCTTCGCTCATAAACGTGCATATGGGGTAATAATTTGGTTATTGCCCAGACGATTTTACTGCGGTGCTTTTCCGCGCCTGCACTGAGTAACTGAACCACGGCAACGTTGTCGTACACATCAATAGTGACACCGGGTAAGCCATCGCTTTCCGACGCAATCCAACGAAACGCATTGGTTTGAGCAGGGTCAAATAAACGCTGGCGCAAGGCCAGTGCTGATTCTAAACGGCGCAGAAAAAAGCCGTTATCCACGCTTTCGTCTTGTTTAAATGTCCACATCCGAACACGAATTTTTGAGTTAGGTGAATAGGCTCCGCGTCCTAACCAGTCGCCCTCGGCATCATAGACATCGACGGTATCGCCTGTTCTTGCGCGCCCTTTCACTTCAGCCACAGCACTTTCAAATACCCAAGGGTGTTTGCGACGTAGTGATTTATCTCTTGAGGGATGCAATATAACCTGTGCTGACATGGAAGATCTCGTGTTAAGTTAAACGGTATAGCAGATGGGCGCGATTATACGCACATTCGTTTGTTCTGTGTGGATTAAAAACGAAAGAAACTCAAACTGATATTGTAGACAACCCGTATCGACTTGTATTTACCAAAAAGAGGAAAGGGGGACGCCGAGCGCTATGCCACATCAAACCATGCAATATGTTGACTTCACTAAAGGATGCAAGCCTAGTGAGTTAATTGTAAAAGAGCGAGCTTGTTATTCAACCGTACCGGGTAAGGTTAACGTAGATGTAAAGGCGTTTGGTATTAACCGTGCTGACACATTGCAAAGACAAGGCAATTATCCACCCCCCGCCGGGGAAAGTGATATTTTAGGCTTGGAAGTTGCCGGTGTGATAGCCAAGGTTCCCAAAGACGTACACACTTTTAAGGAAGGTGACAAGGTATTTGGTTTGGTCGCCGGTGGTGGGTATGCCACTGAAGTATTGGTCAATCCTGCCCATTTGATGCGCATACCCGAGGGCATGCCTTATTTTGAAGCGGCGGGGCTTGCAGAAGTGTTTCTGACTGCGTTTCAATGTCTGCGTACCATCGCTCACTTAAAACCAGCACAACGGGCACTTATCCACGGTGGCGCAAGTGGTGTCGGGCTTGCAGCTATTCAGTTGTGTCGCTATTGGGGTGTGCATAGTGCTGTCACGGCTTCCAGTCAGGAAAAACTTGCCTTGTGCGAACACAATGGTGCAGAACACCTAATTAACTACAGAGAGCAACAATTCGACGATGTACTTAAAGAAGTGTGGCCTGAAGGCGTAGACATGGTTCTGGACATGGTGGGTGGAGACTACCTTAACCGCAATTTAAAAGTCCTGAAGCAGGACGGTAAGGTAGTCTATCTCGCCATGTTAGCGGGTCGCTACGCAGATAATCTTGATATGGCAATGCTATTAGGGAAACGCGCATCCATTATCGGTACTACATTGCGAAATCGCAGTGATGAGTACAAAGCAGAACTCATCCGAGATTTTGCCACAGTATGTTTACCAGCCTTTGAACGTAAAGCGCTAAAAGTGAATATCGATACCCATTACACCATTAGTGATATTGATAAGCCTCATGTGCGGTTGGAGAACAACCAAACACACGGCAAACTAGTGGTGTCTTGGGAATAAGAACTCCCTGTAGTTTGAATTAATTAGCCCGCAAACCCTTCATCTATTTGGGTAGGCTTAGCTTCAGCAGCACTGCGGGCTAGTTCGTCACACCGCTCATTTTCCGGGTGACCCGAATGGCCTTTAACCCAGTGCCAATTGATCTTGTGCTTTTTAACCGCGTCATCAAGTTGTTGCCATAAATCTGCATTTTTAACGGGTTTTTTATCCGCGGTACGCCAGCCGTTTTTCCGCCAATTGTGGATCCATTGATTGATACCGTTTTTGACGTACTGGCTGTCCGTGGTGAGTTCAACGTTGCAGGGCTCGGTTAAACTGTTCAACGCGGCTATTGGCGCCAGTAATTCCATGCGATTGTTGGTGGTATGGGCAAAACCGTCGCTGAGTTCTTTTCGATGTTGCTTGTAAATCAGTACTGCACCATAACCGCCGGGGCCGGGGTTTCCCAGGCATGAGCCGTCGGTGTAAATATGTATGGTTTTCTGAGTCACTGTGCTTCCTTTATTTCATCGCAAATTGTGGAGGAGGGGTGTTTTTATACTCAAGCCAGTGTTTGTGTAAGACCGGATAAGCATTTATCGTGCTTTTCCCTTAGCGTCTGGCAAAGGGGTTGATATACTATCAAAAAATGAAAGTGTAATAATAGTAGAGGTTCCATGCGTCAAATTGTTCTAGATACCGAAACCACAGGTATTGAACCCAAAGAGGGCCATCGCATTATTGAAATTGGTTGCGTAGAGGTGGTTAATCGACGCCTTACTGGTAATCATTTTCATGTGTATATCAATCCTGGTCGCCATATTGAGCAAGAAGCCATTGAAGTACACGGTATCACTAATGAATTTCTCGCGGATAAACCAACCTTTTCACAAGTCGCACAGGAATTTGTGAGTTTTATAAAAGGCGCACAACTGGTCATTCACAATGCGCCCTTTGACGTGGGTTTTATGGATCACGAGTTCGCAATGGAATCGTCCACTCGAGGCGTGATCACCCACGACATTTGCGATGTGTTGGATACTCTGATGCTGGCCAGACAGATGCACCCGGGTCAAAAAAATAACCTTGATGCGTTGTGTCGGCGCTACGGCATAGACAACAGCCACCGTACATTACACGGGGCTTTGCTGGATGCGGAAATCCTGGCTGATGTTTACCTGTTAATGACAGGTGGGCAGACCAAATTGAAATTAGCTTCAAGTGGCAGCTCTGATGCAGACTCAACTGCGATACGCCGAATTGAGCGAAAAACAAATAAATTAAAGGTTATCAACGCTAGCGCCGATGAATTAACACAACATGAAGCGCGTTTGGACATAGTACAAAACGCCGGAGGAAAGTGTTTATGGCGTGCTGAGCAAGAAGACGTGTCATAAGTATCACGCCTCCTACATCGAACAACAGTTGTGTTAATGAATGAGATTGCGGGAGCAATGTAGTGTGAAAGTGTGGCTTTTAAGCGTAGTTACTTTTTTATCTCTGGTACACCTAAGTGCAGTTGCACAGTCTCAGGCTGAGCAGCAAGATGCGGCGTTGCAAGTTGCTGATGGGGCCCTAAAGCAGACGCAACAGCAATCGCAAACGAGTGAAAAATCGCCGTTGACCGAATTAGGCGACGAATACACCAATTCTATCGAGTTGTTACGCAACCGTTTTCGGGTTGATTACAACGTAGAAGAAGTGACGATGGTGTTCTTTCGCGAATATGGCTCTGCGCCCGTTGTTCTAGTGCGTCCTGATGGTTCGAAACTGTTTTTAGATAGAACCGGCGACAAGCAGGTCGAATGGTATGATTCTGAGACCTTCGACATGATCAAGATTAAAAATCCAATGCCTGGGCCTTGGCAAGCGGTAGGGCAGGTACTTGAAGGCAGCCGTGTCATGGTGCTGTCGAACCTTGAACTACACGCTGAACCCTTGCCCCAGCTTCTCTTCTCTGGCGAGATTTTAAAATCTACGGCTTATCTTACGAATAACGGTAAACCCATCCAAAACAAGCTGTTTAGAGATGTGGTTGAACTGGATATTGAATTTAAAAGTACTAACAATCCCAATTTTGACAATTTTGGCGCAGGGGATCAGGATATTGCCACTTTTCAGGATGATGGACGTGGCATGGATGAACGACCTACCGACGGTGTGTTTACCGGACAGTTTAATCTGAAAGTAGCACCAGGTGAGTGGAAACCCGTATTTAGGGTGAAAACACCTATGTTCACCAGAGAGCAGGAAGGACAGTTAATCATACTGCATGAAAACCCTGTTAATGTTAGCGTGGAGCTAAGCGGTGGCGGTGAGGGTTACCACAAAATCATTATTGATGTGAACCGCGACGTAGTAGACATCGAGTCGCTGTTAATTGACGGTAAAGTGCGTTTTCCAAATGCTGATATGCAAAATTTCTCGCTAACTGAAGGGGGCAGCGAAGCGCGTGAGCACCTTATTTTAGCGTATGAGCCCGGTATCTTTAGGGTCAAACTCACCGCCTATGGCACGACCTCTGACGGTCGGGATTTCATTCTAGACGTACCTGAATACAGCTTCTTATCAGAGCAAAACAATGAAATTGTTATAGATGATCCGTTGGTAGATGAAGATCCTCAATCGCAAGATGAAATGACGACGACATCGGATGAGCTGTCGTTTTCATCAACGCCCGAGCTGGCAGAGGATGAGCAGCTGGATAGCGGCACCTTAACCCTCATATTGGTGGCCGTGAATGGCTCAATTGTGCTGATAGGGGCTGGGGTTGCAGTCTTTATTATTTGGCGCCGTAAAAGAGCCAACAAACCTAAAACCCCCAAAGCGCCAGCAAAAAGCCCTGCTGCTAAAGAACAGCCCAGCGATGCGGGATTGACGATGGAGCAGGAGCCCAAGGGCATTAAAAAGTTGTTTGCCAAGTTTAAGAAAAAGGGTAAGTAGTCAGCCAAGCTGTCTATAGGATGCAGTGTCAATTGTTGCGTCGTTATTTTGATCACTTTGGATTATATTTGGACATTGTGACTAAATAGCAAGCAAACAAACCGCAGATGACAATTTTATTAATAAAAAGCGTTGACTCCACATGGGGGAATACGTATTATCTGCGCCGCAGTCAGGGGACAGGGCAACAACAGCCAAGTCAACTGTCTGATAACATTGAAGATGTGGAGCGGTAGTTCAGTTGGTTAGAATACCGGCCTGTCACGCCGGGGGTCGCGGGTTCGAGTCCCGTCCGCTCCGCCACTCTTTCAATGGTATAACTAAAAGGTCTTCGGAGCGGTAGTTCAGTTGGTTAGAATACCGGCCTGTCACGCCGGGGGTCGCGGGTTCGAGTCCCGTCCGCTCCGCCATTTAGTTATACAGCGCAATCTCGATTATGTGGAGCGGTAGTTCAGTTGGTTAGAATACCGGCCTGTCACGCCGGGGGTCGCGGGTTCGAGTCCCGTCCGCTCCGCCATTAATCGATAAAAGCGCGCTTCCCATTATGCGGAGCGGTAGTTCAGTTGGTTAGAATACCGGCCTGTCACGCCGGGGGTCGCGGGTTCGAGTCCCGTCCGCTCCGCCATTTCATGCTTTAAAAGTATCTATTTCGCGATTCAATCGTCAATCGCGAACGCGGTTTTTATCCGAAACACAGATTTATTCATCCTTCTCCTCAATAGTTATCACCTATTTGCTCATTGCGCGATGACTCAAGCTTTATCTTTGTTGTGTCACCTTGATGTAGAACCACTATACCTGCGGTAACACGCCGCGATTACGAACATTTTAACTCTCGCTGAGTGGGTAATGATCTATGCGGATTGGTATAATATTTAGGTTGGTGTTGGTACGGTTTAGCGCTACCATTTATGGCTTGAGAATCAAGAGAAGAAATTTCGCATGCAAGATGTGCTACTGTGCCGAAACATTGATAAAACGTATTTCGATGGCAACAACGCCACCCCGGTTCTTCACAATATTTCCTTTTCGATAAAAAGTGGTGAACACGTTGCCATTCTGGGTAGTTCAGGTTCCGGAAAAAGCACCCTGTTACATATTCTCGGTGGGTTAGATACGCCTACGCATGGTGAAGTAGAATTTAAAGGTAAACCACTACATCAATTAGGTGCTAATGAGTTAGCCAGACTTCGCAATGAAGAAATGGGGTTCATATACCAGTTCCACCATTTACTTGGTGAATTTACTGCCGTTGAAAATGTCGCGATGCCGCTTCGAATCAGGGGAATGTCGGTAAAAGCCGCTCACGCGAAAGCACAAGCAATGCTAGAAGAAGTGGGTCTATCCCATCGTGCCAACTACTTACCTTCTGCCATGTCAGGGGGAGAGCGACAGCGTGTTGCTATTGCCAGAGCACTAGTGACTGAGCCATCTGTAGTACTTGCAGATGAGCCGACTGGGAATCTTGATGACTCCACAGGCGAACAAATTTATCAATTACTGACTGCGTTAAGCGACAAAAAAGGCACCGCTTTTATTGTGGTTACGCATGACATTGCCCTTGCCCAGAAAATGGATAGGGTAATGCGTATAAAAGACGGCAAACTGATGGGAGAAATGAAGGAGCAGTCTCAATGCTAGCGCTGGAACTCGCCAAGCGATTTCGTAAAAATCGCGCGCAGCAACGTTTCATTTCTTTTATTTCTATGTCGTCTACTGTAGGTATTGCGCTGGGCTGTTTTGTTTTAATTGTGCTGCTAAGTGTAATGAACGGCTTTGAAAAAGAGCTGACTGGTCGAATTCTCAGTGTGGTCCCTCATGGCGAAATATACAGCGCGGATGGGCGGGGAATAGAAAATATCGACGCTCAGCTTTACCGCTTTCAACAGGATGAACGTATCGCAAAAGTCATCCCGTTTACCGGGCTAACGGGCATGTTGCAGTACAAGGGTGATCTGAAAGCGATCAATATAACTGGGATTGATGTGGCCGATGTGCAAGGCAAGTTTAGCGATAGGGTCTCTCGCGAAGATTGGCAACGCTTTTTTCAAAATACTCAGGGGCTGTTGGTGGGCAAAGGAATTGCATCGTCATTGCAATTGACGCAAGGAGACAAGGTACAGGTACTTATCCCCCAATCTACTGACGATCTTTCGTTTAAGGCACCCCGCACGGTAACATTAGTAGTAAGTGGCGTGATGTCGGTGGGTGGGGAGTTAGATAACCAAATTGGCCTTATGCATTTACCAGTGGCTTCTGACGCACTGGGTATTAAGGAAAAAGCCCAAGGGTTTCAGTTTACTTTGCATGATCCTTTTAGCGCGTATCAAACCATGCGTGATATTGGTTACAGCTACCCTCAAGCGGTGTACATGTCAGATTGGACGCGCACGCAGGGCCATTTGTATAACGATATTCAACTGGTCAGAAGTGTGGTTTATATTGCCCTTATCCTAGTGATTGCGGTGGCGTGTTTTAATATTGTCTCTTCTTTAGTAATGGCCGTCAGAGATAAGCAATCAGCCATCGCGATTTTAAAAACCATGGGTGCTACAGACAGACTTATTCGTCATACCTTTGTCTTGCAAGGGGTTATAAATGGCGTGCTTGGCATGAGTATTGGTGTGTTGTTAGCCCTTCTGGTGGCGCCTAATTTATCAGAAATTGTCAGTGCGGTGGAAAAGTTGATAGGGGTGGAGATTTTATCCGGTGATATATACTTTATCGACTTTTTACCTTCTCAATTACATTGGCAAGACGTCGTGGTTACCATGGTCGTTGCCGTGCTGCTTAGTGTAGGCGCCACGCTGTATCCTGCGCACAAAGCCACAAAAGTGTCTCCTTCGAAAGCACTTCATTAGCGTGTTTGACCTTTGGTGTCACATAGAAAAAAGGTAGCCAATCAGCTACCTTTTTTCATTTAACCCGGCCTAATTGCTATAGGCTTATCTATTTCTCTCGAAGTGTTCGAAATCAACGTCTTCTTGTTTAAGCCCAGCTTTAGGATCGTTGTATACCGCTTCGTTCAATGCGCCTTCACTTTTGGCAACCACGCACGACACCATACAGTCACCGGTAATATTCACGGCTGTGCGGGTCATATCCAATAAACGGTCAACACCGATAATGAGGGCGATGCCTTCTACTGGTAAATTCACTTGCTGCAATACCATGGCCAGCATAATAAGGCCGACACCCGGTACACCCGCGGTGCCAATAGACGCCAACGTAGCGGTGAGCACCACCATCATATAATCGCTCATGCTGAGGTCTACAGCGTAAACCTGGGCAATAAATACCGTGGCCACGCCCTGCATGATAGCCGTGCCATCCATGTTAATAGTGGCACCCAGTGGAAGGGTAAAAGACGACACAGAGTTTCCGATACCCAGTTTGTTTTTTGCCGTTTCCATTGTCACAGGGAGTGTCGCACTACTGCTTGACGTGCTGAAGGCAAACAGGGCAGCGTCACGCATTTTCTTTAGAAGGATAATTGGGTTAAGACCAGACAATAATTTCAATAGCACGGAATAAGTGACAACACCGTGCAGTATCAATACGCCGAACACTAAGAAGAAGTACTTGGCTAAACTTAAAATAGTGTCACCACCAATGGTAGAGAACAGCTTGGCCATCAGAACATACACACCATACGGGGCGAGGTTCATAATAATAGTGACTAAGCGCATAATGACGGTGTTGATATCTTCAAACACCGCGGTCAATCGTTTGCCTGCGTCACCTGTCATAGCCATGGCAATACCAAATAACACTGCAAAGACAATGATTTGTAACATGTTTCCCTGAGCCATGGAGTTGATAGGGTTACTTGGGAACATGTTCACAATGACATCTGACAAACTTGGTGCTTCTTTTGCCTGGAACGCCGTATCGGTGGTCATATTCAGGCCGTCACCGGGTGACACAATCAATGCTATGCTCATGGCCAGTGTTATCGCTATAGCGGTTGTGACAACATAAAGCCCTACCGATTTTGCGCCCAAACGGCCTAGTTTACTGGGATCAGATAAGGTGCTGGTACCACAGATCAGAGACACAAACACAAGTGGCACAACCAGCATTTTCAAACTGGAGATAAATATTTGCCCAAGGGTCGAAAATATACCTTCGACAAGAATGTTATACGTGGAGAACTCTAAACCAAATATCGAAAAGGTAAAATCTCCGCTATCATCAAACAGGAATTGGAGAAAGACGCCAGACAATATCCCGGCGGCCATACCGATAAAAATTCGGGTGGTTAAACTGTATTTATGTGCAGATGAAGACATGAATGTTCCCTGTGCATTTTTATATTTTTTTTACTCTCCCGTAGTGTGCCAGATTCAGTTGATTTTTAAACATAAAAAACGACGCAATGGTCAATAAAAGAGGTTCAGGAACGAATTATGTCGACATTAGCGAAGACGCTGAGCGTATTTAGCGCAATATTTATGCTTACAGCATGTGGGGGAGGCGGTTCATCTGTCTCTCGAGATAATACCGACAATGGGGGAAGTGACGGTGGTACGTCTAGCCCTACTTATACTATTTCGCTGTCGATGGAGAACGCGACAGGAAGTGATGATAAAAACTTATCGCAAGACAATAATCTGTTTGTGGTCGCCACAGTAAAAGATCAGAACGGCAATCCGCATTCCGATGCATTACTGACATTTACCCTTAGCGATCCCTCTTTGGCTGAGTTTGCCAACGATACGGGTACGGCCAGCACTAATGCCGATGGCGTGGCTCGACTGGGGTTATTAGCAAGTAATGCATCAGGCGATGGTGAAATTACTGCTAGCTTAAGTTCGGGAGAAACAGGCAGCACCACTTTTTCGGCGACGGCGATTGACCCCGTTACAAATGAACTGACAGTGTCGCTAGTGTTACAAAACGCCAACGGCGAGCCAGACAATAATTTAACCTCAGACAACGGTTTGAGCGCGGTGGCGACGGTGACTAATTCACTGGGTGAGCCGCAAGCCGATCGCTTGCTAACGTTTTCGTTAAGTAATGATGACTTGGCTATTTTTTCTAATGATACGGCGACGGCGCTTACTGATGAAAATGGGATTGCTACGCTTGGCATGACCGCTGGAACTATATCTGGTGATGGTGTAGTGACTGCCGTGCTTTCCTCTGGTGAAGGTGATTCAACGACATTCAGTGCACAAGGTAGTACAGGCGCGGTAGCAAAGCCTGCTTCATTGGAGTTGTTTGCCAGTAGTATCCAACTTCCGTCCAGTGGCAACGATAAAATAGAATTAATTGCACTGGTTAAAAATGCGCAAAGCGTGTTGATGGAAGGGGTGAACGTGACCTTTTCTGCTGTGAACGAAGCGGGTTTACAATTGCAACTGAGTCAGCCAGTTACCGCTGAGGATGGAACAGCAAGAGCATTTGTTTCTACTACCAATAACGCGAAGAATCGCAAAGTCGAAGTGTTTGCCCAAGCGGGAGATTTAGACCCGGAAAAAATAGAAATAGAGGTTAGTGGTACTGAAGTGACAGTGAACGGGCCCTCTTCGGTTATTCTAAATAATACCGTTGATTTTGTTTTACGGGTACAGGACTCTGATGGTAATGCATTACCAAATCAAGAAATTACGATTGTTCCTGGAAACGGTACTTTCAATCAGACCAGCGTAACCACCGCCGCAAATGGACAGGCCACAGTAGAGTATACGGCTTTAATCTCAGGCCTCGATACCTTTGAAGTGAAAGCGTTAGGCGCAAGTGCGTTTGTTGACGTTCAGGTTCAGCAAGATGAATTCGATTTTACTAACTTACCTTCATCAGATATCGAACTGAATACACCTACAGAAGTCGCCGTTGAGTGGTTAAAGGACAACAGTCCAGTAATAAGCGCAGAAGTCACGTTTAGTATTTCAAGGGGCGAAATTATAGGCAGCAGTACAGTCCTAACGGATGCTAATGGTATAGCGGCAGTCAATATTCAGGCAAATAACGCTGGCGTTGCTTCACTGACTGCTACTGGCGCTAACACTAACGGCTCTGTGGTAAGCGCATCCGGTGAGGTGGAGTTTATCGCTGTTGAGCCAGCTACCCTGATTGCGGATGCGACACCGGATATCGTGGGGCCAGATGGTCAAACAAGTACTATCACAGCAATAGTCAGAGACCCCAATGGTAACTTAGTTAAAGATCAAATTGTTAACTTTAATGTTAATGACACATCTACGGGCTCTATTTCGCCCTCTCAGTCCAAAACGGATAGCAATGGCGTTGCGTCGACGATATTTACTTCAGGCTCTACCTCAAGTGAAGACAGTGTAATAATAACCGCAGAAGTCGCCAGCAATACTTCAATTCGCGACACAGTTGCAATGACAGTTGGCAACCGACCCTTCGATATATCAATCGGAACAGGAAATACTATTGAAGAGCCAGACTCAGAAACTTACTTGAAGAGATTTGCAGTATTTGTTTCTGATTCAGTGGGTAGACCGGTAAGTGGCGTTACTTTGACCGCCTCAGCAACGCCAGTTAAGCGCACCGCAGTTAACCCTGGTACATACTACAAGGGGTACTGGACCTGGAATGACATACTGGGTGTGTGGGAAGCGACGGTTACCGCAGAATGTTTAAATGAAGACTTAAACAGTAACGGAATTTTAGATGCAGGTGAAGATACCAATGGTGACAACTTCCTCACTCCCGGTATTGTAGGTACGTTATCCGTTTCGGGTAATGGGGTAACTGATGAGAATGGGCAGGCTGAGTTGGTATATCGATACCCCGCTGATTATGGCTTTTGGTATGACATGGTCATCACCGTATTTGGTCAGTCTAATGGCAGCGAGTCAAGTGCCGATCATTACTACCGATTAGGCATTAGTTCTGGTGATCTCACCGATGAAGGCGCGAGTCTACCTGCGAACCCATTTGGTATGTCAACCAGTTGTAATAACTTTCAATAATTGACTGATAAAAAAGCCGGCTTCATCAGCCGGCTATTTTAATACTGTTTGACAGTGCTTTTTAGCTAACCCTGCTGGAACGGATAAACCGAGCCAAGTTTAAGTAACTGGGTTAGTTCGTCTAACGCGGTACGCGATTCAATCAGTAGTTGTGGGTCGCGTAAATCGTCTTCACAAAGTTCATCGCGGTAGTGTTTATCTACCCACGCGTTTAATCGTGCAAATTGCGTATCGTCGATTAGTGTGTTTTGGTTAACGGCGGCTAATTCCTGATCGTTCATGGCTACGCGTAATCGCAGGCACGCCGGACCACCACCGTTGCGCATACTTTGTTTTACATCAAAGTAATTTACCGATTTTATTGGTGTACCTAAGGTAACCAACTTGTCTAAATAGCGTTTTACTGAGGCGTTTTCCTGACACTCAGTGGGCGCAATAATGGTCATTTCACCGCTTGGTAAGGTGATGATCTGCGTGTTGAACAAGTAGGTCTTTACGGCATCAAGCACTGACACTTCGTTAGTGGGGACTTCGATAAAATGAAGCGGTTGCTCACCAAACTTGCGTTGTAATTCTGCAAAGCCCGCGTCTTTTTGATAAAACGCTTGTTCGTGGAAGAACAATACATTTTGATTACCCACTGCAATAACGTCGTTGTGGAATACCCCTTGATCGATGACATCAGGGTTTTGCTGCATGTACACCACACCGTCGTCATCGAGGCCGTGTAAACGGGCTACCGCCTGACAGGCTTCTAACGTTTGACGCGCAGGGTACTTTTTAGGCGCTGGCTTGCTGGTATCAAACGCATAACGGCCATACACAAAAAGTTCAACGCCAGCTTGTCCATAATCACTGCACAAACGGGTGTGATTCGCTGCACCTTCGTCTCCGAAATGCTCGTTGTCGGGCAGGTGTTCGTGGTGAGCAAAGTGCTTTTCGTTAGCAAACGTACCACGCAAAATATTGCCCGTGACACGGGGCTCAAGCGAGCGGTGAAACTTATTGGTCAGATTAGCAGGGGTAAAATGCACCCGTCCGTCTGCCGTATCGGCGCTGGGAGACACCGTGGCGGCATTAGCCGTCCACATACTACTGGCAGAGCAACAAGCGAGAAAAATCTCGCGAGATTGCTTTGCAGCGCTTTCTAGCACTCTGGCATCTGAGCCAGTAAAACCTAAGCGACGAAGCGCAGCAATATCTGGGCGTTCTTGCGGCGCTAGAACACCTTGTTTCATGCCCATATCCGCTAACGCTTTGGCTTTGGCTAGCCCTTGTTTGGCTGCTTGTTTGGGACTGCTTTTGGCGTTGGCATTATTCAGTGAAGCAACATTGCCGAAAGACAAACCGGCATAGTTATGAGTAGGCCCAACCAGACCGTCAAAATTAACTTCAAACTGCTTCATAGTTTCCCTCATTCTTGGTGTTTTTACGTTTGCTCGCTATGACTGGCTAGTCGGTCTCGACAACAAACGCTGCACTTTTTCTGCCTGTGATTTTGCAAGCAGGCTTACTTCGAATGGCTCGCATTATACGTCTTTTAAGGGCAATGCCAATCAGGGTGGTTATAAAGTGTACAGTTTTTGTGTGCGTTTAAAGCAATGAAAAGAATAAGTATGAAGAAGATCTTGTTTTCCATTCACTTTGTAGATATATGTTAAAAAAGAGAGAGTACCTGATAGTGCGTACGAGGTTGCTCCAATTTTCAGTATTTGACGAAATAAGTCATTAAAAATCAATAGGTTTAGTTCAATCATATGGCAAAATCACTGGTCATAGTCGAGTCACCAGCCAAAGCGAAAACGATAAATAAATATCTCGGTAAAAATTTTATCGTAAAAAGTTCGGTTGGCCACGTACGGGATCTTCCAACGAAGGCGTTAGGCAAAGTTGAGCCTAAAAAACCGGCAAAAGAACTCAAAACTTTAAGCGAAGAGGAAAGACAAGAGTACCTTCGCCGACACGAATATTTAAAACTAGTAGATCGCATGGGTGTCGATCCAGAACAAGACTGGAAAGCGCACTATCAGGTGCTACAAGGTAAAGAAAAAGTAGTCAACGAGCTTAAAAAGCTTGCCAAAGATGCCGACACTATCTATCTCGCAACCGATTTGGATAGAGAGGGTGAGGCCATTGCGTGGCACCTACAGGAGTTGCTGGGCAAAAAAGATAAGACTTACCAACGGGTCGTATTTAACGAAATTACTAAAAATGCCATTCAAGATGCATTTTCCCATCCCGGTGAGCTGAATATATCTCGGGTTAATGCACAGCAAGCGCGTCGCTTCTTAGATCGCGTTGTGGGCTTTATGGTATCGCCACTGCTGTGGAAAAAGATAGCCCGTGGTTTATCGGCTGGGCGTGTGCAGTCAGTCGCGGTGCGACTTGTTGTTGAGCGCGAACGGGAAATCAAAGCCTTTGTGCCTGAAGAGTTTTGGGATGTTCACGCTGACCTCACCAGCCGAGCAAAAGATGCGCTTCGCATGTTGGTGGCCAAATATCAGGGCAATGCGTTTAAGCCAAAAAACAAAGCCGAAACTGATCAGGCACTTGCCGCGCTTGAAGGGGCCAACTACACGGTTGAAAGCCGTGAGTCTAAGCCTACGCAAAGTCGACCGTCAGCACCCTTTATCACCTCTACACTACAACAAGCAGCCAGCACGCGATTGGGCTTTGGTGTGAAGAAGACCATGATGATGGCTCAGCGTTTATACGAAGCTGGCTATATCACCTATATGCGTACAGACTCGACCAATTTGAGTCAGGAAGCCCTAGACAGTGCCCGTGACTATATCTCTGATAACTTTGGTAAAAAGTATCTGCCGGAGTCGCCTATTCGCTACGGTAGCAAAGATGGGGCACAAGAAGCGCACGAAGCAATTCGTCCTTCTAACGTGAATATCAGCGCAGCTAGCCTTGGCGATATGGAAAGAGATGCGCAGCGCTTATACGAACTCATTTGGCGCCAGTTTGTGGCGTGTCAGATGACACCTGCCAAGTATGATGCCACTACCATTAAAGTCGCGGCGGGCGATTACGAATTAACCGCCAAAGGTCGGGTGTTAAAATTTGACGGGTGGACACGGGTTCAGCCACAGCTTCGCAAGAAAGGCGAAGAAGAACTGATGTTACCCGATGTGCAGCAAGGCGATGTGCTTGACCTTAAGGGACTCGATCCTAAACAGCACTTTACTAAGCCGGTTGCCCGTTTTAATGAAGCGTCTTTGGTTAAAGAACTGGAAAAGCGTGGCATTGGACGTCCTTCCACTTACGCCAGCATTATTTCAACCATCCAGGATCGCGGTTACGTCAGGCTGGAAAATAAGCGTTTTTACGCTGAAAAAATGGGTGAAATCGTTAACGATCGCTTGATGGAAAACTTTGACGATTTAATGAGTTACGACTTTACAGCCAACATGGAACAACGGCTGGATGACATTGCCGAAGGCAACAAAGACTGGAAAGACGTGCTCAACGAATTTTACAGTGGCTTTTACGGCAAACTGTTAAACGCTGAGAAAGATCCTGAAGAAGGCGGTATGCGTCTGAATCAGGCAGTACCAGCGGGAATAAATTGCGATAAGTGCGGTCGAGAGATGAATGTGCGCACCGCGTCTACCGGTGTGTTTTTGGGCTGCTCGGGTTATAACCTGCCGCCTAAAGAACGTTGCACCAATACCATGAATTTAACCCCTGGTGATGAAGTGGTAAAAGTAGATGACGAGGAAGAATTAGAAACCGAAGCATTGCGTTCGAAAAAGCGCTGCCCTAAATGCGGTACCGCCATGGACAGCTATTTAGTGGACGAAACCCGCAAATTACATGTGTGTGGTAATACGCCTACTTGTGATGGCACCTTGGTTGAAACCGGAACCTTTAAAATTAAAGGGTATGACGGCCCCATTATCGAGTGCGATAAGTGTGGCAGTGATATGGAGCTTAAAAATGGCCGTTTCGGAAAATATTTCGGTTGCACTAACGACGAATGTAAAAACACACGTAAACTGCTAAGAAACGGTGAAGCCGCGCCACCGAAGGAAGATCCGGTTGATTTGCCTGAATTACCCTGTGAAAAGTCAGATGCGCACTTTATGTTGCGTGATGGCGCATCGGGTATCTTCTTAGCCGCTCATAACTTTCCTAAGTCTCGGGAGACCCGTGCGCCGAAAGTCGAAGAACTTGCGCGCTTTAGAGATAGAATTTCGCCGAAATTCTATTATCTTGCCGATGCGCCACAGCAAGATCCAGACGGCAATCCGGCCATTGTCCGCTACAGCAGAAAGACCAAACAGCAATACGTGATGTCGGAAAATGAAAGCGGCAAAGCAACGGGCTGGTCAGCGTGGTATGACGACGGTAAATGGCAGGAACAAGCGGCCAAAAAAGCCCCCGCTAAAGCCAAGAAAAAATAACTACTTTGGTTTTTAGCCCAAGTTAACAAAAAGCCCGGGTAGACTCGGGCTTTTTGCCATATTACACTTCAGACTGTCTTTTAAATATGGCGTATCGGGGCTTGTCACCCGTGTAATTCGCATTGCTTGCGTCATAGCGACGCGCACATGATCACTAAAGGGTTAGTACAGCACATGGCCTCATTACAGGACCAATTATTGAAAGCTGGCTTGGCAAATAAAGCGTCAGCTAAGCAAGCGCGCGTAGACAAGCGCAAAAAACAGAAACAGAAAAACAAGCAAAATCAGCCTGTTGTTGATGAAGCAACATTGGCCGCACAACAAGCAGCAGAAGAGAAAAAAGCGCGCTCTCGCGAGTTAAACCAGCTTCAGCAACAAGAACGTGAAAAGCGCTCGGTGGTTGCACAGGTACGTCAATTGATCACCGTGAATAAACAGGCGCGCAAGGGTGACACCGTATTAAACTTCACTCACGACAATGTAGTAAAGCGATTGTATGTCAGTGACGAAATGCACAAACAAGTCACAAAAGGGCGATTAGCCGTGGTGTTACTTGATGATGCTTATGAACTTGTACCGACTCCTGTGGCTGACAAAATTGCCCAGCGGGATGCCGCGTCGGTTATTTACCGTGCCGATCTGGATAAAAGCGGCAACGACGGTGTCGATGAAAATGAAGATGATTGGTACGCAGATTACGAAATTCCAGATGATCTCACTTGGTAGGTCATCTATTTTCAGCTTATTTGCATAGTAGCAACTATGAAGATAGTAAAATCAGTACAAAAGGAAGGCGTGAATTACCAATTGATCACGCCTTCTGCACATTTTGAGTCCAGTTTCAGAGCCTATATTAATGAGCTCGGCAATGAAGAACGCTACCCCTTTGTTCTGGATTTAGATGCGACAAATTTTCAAGATTATTTGGCTGAACTTGAATGTTTTAGGTTGGGCATAAACTTACCTGAAGGGTACGTAGACAGTGCCACTTTCTGGTTAATTGAAGATGATGAACTGGTTGGCGTAGCTAATTTAAGGCAACGATTAAATACCGCTATCGCTCATGTGGGCGGTCATATTGGATTAAGTATTCGTCCTTCTGCCAGAGGGAAAGGGTTAAGCACGCTGTTGCTAAAATGGGTATGCGAAGTTGCAGCTGAAAGACGAATTGGCGAAAAAGGGCAGTTATTTGTGCATTGTTATGAGCACAATGTGGCTTCTCAAAATATGATCATCTCAGTGGGGGGCTATTTAGATTCGACTGTTTCATTAGGCGACGTGAACGTGTGTCGCTTTATTATCGAAATCTAAAAAATACCGCTGTAAAACGAATTCATTGATCTCTATCAAACCCTTGCAAACTATGCCTTGCGAGGCAGTAGGGGGCACCCTAGAATCCGCCGCTTTGTATTATTGTTCTACTTAGTGGTCTATTCACATGGCTTTATCTGACACAAACGCTTTTACCTCTTCTGTATCTAACGTTAATGCGCCTGAGCTATTGGCACCTGCGGGTAGCTTACGTAATATGCGATACGCTTTTGCCTACGGCGCTGACGCGGTTTACGCAGGCCAGCCCCGTTATTCACTGCGCGTGAGAAACAATGAATTTAGTTTGGAAAATCTAGCGATAGGCATTGAAGAGGCCCATGCGAAAGGCAAGAAGTTTTATGTGGTAAGCAATATTGCGCCACATAACAGCAAAATAAACACCTACCTTAAAGATATTGCGCCTGTCATCGCCATGAAGCCAGATGCCCTTATTATGTCAGATCCGGGGTTAATTATGCTGGTGCGCGAGGCATACCCGCATATGCCTATTCACCTCAGTGTGCAGGCAAATGCCGTGAATTATGCCACGGTAAAATTTTGGCAAAAGCAGGGCATTGAGCGGGTTATTTTATCCAGAGAGTTGTCGTTAGAAGAAATCGACGTCATTCGTCAGGAAGTGCCCGACATGGAGCTGGAAGTGTTTGTGCACGGCGCATTGTGCATGGCTTACTCTGGCCGGTGTTTGCTGTCGGGCTATATGAATAAACGCGACCCCAATCAGGGCACCTGCACCAATGCGTGCCGCTGGTCTTATAATATGGCCGACGCAGCGGAAAACGAGTCAGGCGATATTGTCCCTGCGACACAACCAACCATATCCGACAAGCCGCATGGCAAGTGTGAAGATGCAAGCCAACCCCGTGTAGTGCAGCCCACATTGGGAGAAGGCGCGCCTTCAAATCAGGTTTTTTTACTCTCTGAAAAAGAAAACCCGACAGAGTTCATGCCGGCGTTTGAAGACGAGCACGGCACCTACATTATGAACTCAAAAGATTTGCGCGCAGTACAGCACGTGGAAAGGCTAACCAAGATGGGTATACATAGCCTGAAAATAGAAGGACGCACTAAATCTCACTATTACTGTGCGCGTACTGCACAAGTGTATCGCAAAGCCATTGACGACGCGCTGACGGGTAAGCCTTTTGACCCAAGCCTTATGGGCAGTTTAGAGACATTGGCACACCGTGGTTATACAGAAGGTTTCTTACGTCGCCATGCTCATCACGCCTATCAAAATTATGAGTATGGGCATTCGGTAAGCGATAAACAGCAATTTGTTGGCGAAGTTTTAGGCCGCTGTGAAAAAACAGGCTATGCCATTATTGACGTTAAAAACAAGTTTTGTGTGGGGCACGCTTTGGAATTAATGACCCCAAAGGGCAACGTCAGTTTTGTGCTTAAAGACATGTTAGATATAAATGGCGCTAATATTGATGATGCCAAGGGGTCAGGTCACCAGGTTCGAATTCCTGTACCTGATAATATGTCATTGGATTATGCGTTATTACTGAGACACCTAGATGAAGGCGCAGATACTCGCCATCCTTTCAAACAAGACCCGATTGTTGTGGATCCGTGCAACCATAAAACCTCTGGCAATAACGTCGTTAGCGATGATGCCGTTAGTCAGACAAAGCAAGTTGCTAACACTACTGCTGCACACCACCAAGTGCTTAATAGCAATCCTGTTAACGGGTAAGTTATGGCACTTAAAATACTCAGTAGCTGCATTAATTGCGATATGTGTGAACCCGAATGCCCCAACCAAGCGATTAGTTTGGGTGAACACGTGTTTGAAATTGATCCAACGCGCTGCACAGAATGCGTGGGGCACTACGACGCGCCTACCTGTGTTGCCGTGTGCCCCATTGATGTGGTCAAGCCGGATCCGCTTTATCGTGAGTCACTCGACGCGTTAGCAGAAAAATTTATTCAGTTGACCACGCTTAGCGATGCCAATGACAAGTAACAGCCTGATAGGGGGAGTCAATCGCAGCAAAGGGCGCAAATAGATGCGTGTAAGTGTTTGCTAATAGTTACATTTTATTGTACTTCCAGCAGGCTAAGGCAGTATCATGACAGGCGCACTTATTACGCCAATGAATGCCAATGTTACGTGCTGAGCATTTCGCGTTAAAACGTTGGAATGAATATAAAGCGTAACGCAACATTAAAAATACACCACTGACAATAATAACGAGTAACATGCATTAATGAGGTTTCATGGTTACCTGGAAAACACTGACATTTGACGCACTGACGAACCACCAATTGTTTGATTTACTGAAGTTGCGTGTAAATGTGTTTGTAGTCGAGCAGAACTGCCCTTATCCCGAGTTAGATGAAAAAGACCGCCACCCCGAAACCCATCACCTTATGGGGTTTGAAGATGGTGAACTTGTGGCCTGCGCGCGATTACTACCCGCTGGCTTGAGTTACCCGTCAGTAAGTATAGGGCGCGTAGCAACAGCACAGTCGTTCAGAGGGAAGGGCGCGGGTAAGCAGCTAATGAGCAAGGCTATTGAACAGTGCCAAGTCTTATGGCCAAATCAAAGTATAGAAATTGGCGCACAACAATACCTTCAAACTTTCTATGAAGGCTTTGGCTTTAGTGCCACTTCAAGTATGTACCTTGAAGATGATATTCCCCATATCGATATGAAACGCGCTTAGTAACTCTGCAGTGCGCTTTTACTTGTAGTTAAGTTCATCCTTCTTTTCACTTAACTGGCATTCGCGTACCGATTGAGCCCTTTTTTAAAAATAATACGCTGCATCCTTAAATGCAGCCAGAAAGGGGAAACGCGTGTGCTATATGAAACATTTAAAACGCTGTGCAGGCAGGATGATATTGATCAATAAAGGATTTCGTGCAAAAGTGGGTAAGCTAGTGCAGTGATTAACTCAAAGTCTGATGTGTAAAGTGGGGCTTTTTTAAAACGCCTAACTACCGACAGAGGATAGTTACCCACATATTCAAGGAATGAACAATGCGATCACTATTTTTTATATTTCTGCTTTTTCTTACAGCATGTTCACCAGTGTCGGATGAACTTGCGTCTTTGGCAAATCAGCAATTCAGAGCAACCAACGACAGTGAAGCGTCATGGCGCAAAGACGGTAAGCTACATTTTTCGACAGCGTTAGAATGGCAACAAGCATCTTTTCAAAATAAACGGGCGACGTCGTCTGACTTTCTTCTGGCGCTGCATAAACAGGGACTGCTTAACATCGATATCTCTGATAACGAGAAATTGAAAATGCACAGTGAAGCCCTGACCACAATGCTAAACCAATATTTTGAAATGATTGGTCCGGCAGTTGAAAACACAAAAAAATATGAAAATAAACGGGTCAGCGACGCCGTAGTACTGATTACCTCCCAAAATGGTTCAAAAAGTAGGCTGAAATGAAAAGTAGCATTCACGATACTGCATGCTCAAACGGAAATTAGGATAACGGTATGCCGGAATCCCATATTTCTTTTACTCATCGCGCGCCAAGTGCTTCCGATTTTGCGTCACTTAGGGCGTTAGTCGGGTGGACTAATCCTGCCCTGCCAATAATTCAAGATAGCATAAGTTCATCATTGTTTTGGGTTTCTGTGTATGTGCAAGACAAACTAATTGGTTGTGGGCGCGTGATTGGTGACGGGGCAATGTATTTTTATGTACAAGATGTCATTGTTCACCCAAATTATCAGCACATGGGGTTAGCCTCTAAAATAATGGAGTCTATCAATCAGTACATTGCCGCGAACTGTCCTTCGGGCTCAACCGTAGGGCTATTTGCTGCGAAAGGGAAAGAAGCGTTCTATCTAAAGCATGGTTTTGAACTGCGCAATGGGCAGGACTTAGGCTTGGGCATGTGCAAGTTTATTTAAACGTGGGGCGTTTAGCTGGATTGGTCACAAGTTAACCTGACACTTGCAGTGATAGAGCGGAACCAGACCTGACAGTCTCTTGAGTACGTAAAGCAGAAGTTGGGTAACAATAAATTTGTCACCCGCAGCATTTTTATTCCAGTGAGCTTCTCACTTCATGAGGCCCCTGTTTAACAACATGCGTGTATATTTGCGTTGTTTGCACAGATGTATGCCCCAGTAACTTCTGTATAGTTCGGATATCGTAGCCAGCGCGTAAAAGCTCAGTCGCAAAGGAATGGCGAGATATTAACCAGTATGATAAAAATTAATAAGCGGTTCTTAGGGGCCACTTCATTTAAAAGTTAGGTTTTAAAAGGATATAAAGCATATGAGATTACTTTCAACTCTTGGATTATTGGTTTTACTTTCTACTTCAGCTATTGCCGAAGATAAAGGATATACGGGCTTTACTTTAGATGTAGGCGTTAGTGGTTTCTTTAGTCCCGAGCTTGTGAGTGCAGATGTTAAAAAAATTGATGCTAATTCACCAGCTGAAAAATCCGGCATAAAAGTTGGTGATAAGTTAATCGCAATTGATGGCTGTAAAATTCCAGGTTGCCCAGCCAAAGAAGGTAAAAAACTAATAAGTAAGCTTAGAGGTCAGTTATTACCTTTAACATTACAGCGTGCAGATGGTTCAGAATATTCTGTAAGTTTACTCGTAGAATAAAACCTAACAAGGTTTTAAAGTCGGACTGGGACACAAACACATGAACGGCTTCGCATTGTAGCCCATGTGTTTCCGCCACTAAGCGGGGTGCTATACGCAATTGGTCATAATAACTTTTTAACATCGCGGTAAAAGTTTTCATAAGAGCCAAGTGCTATCAATCCAAGTCTTTTTTCTGATGCTGATGTAACTTCTTTACTGCTCTCTTAAAATTAGCTGTGTGAACACCAAGCGATTTTGTCGTACTTTAATTACCACGCGATTCTGTCGTAGTCGCTAATTACCAAGGGAAATTGACGGTTATCTTTTACCGTGTTCTTTAAATGTTTTGTTTGTGCATTTGAGGAACGCTAAGGATGATTGTGTTGAATTCCAAAGCTCAATTGACAGTTGATGTCATTGCAAAAGTGGCTGAACATAAAATTACGATAGCCAATGCCACTAAGCTCCTCAATAAATCCAGACGTACTGTTGAACGTTATTTACAGGTTACCGAAGCCAAGGGTTACAGTTTATCGTTCACGGAAACACAGGCAGCGAGCCAGTTAATAAAACGCCTGATAGCCTTAAGCAGCAAGTTCTGTCGCTAATCCGCGAGAAATATTATGACCTGAACTTGTTGCACCTCGCCGAGATGCTTGAGACTCACGAACACATTGTTGTTAAGCGCGAGACACTGCGTAAATGGGCACATGATATCCATCATGTAAAACGGGCTAAGCGCAGGCGTAGCCGCGTTCACAAACGCAGAGAACGAATGGATGCGCCCGGATTAATGCTACAAATGGACGGCAGCACACATCGTTGGTTCGGCGATAAGAAGTCGTGTTTAATCGCCATGATTGATGATGCCAATAGCGATATTCATGCTGAGTTCTTTCCTTCAGAAACGACTGAAGGCTGTATGAAAGTCATGCGCTCAGTCGTTGAGAAATACGGTGTATTTAAAACCCTATACGTTGATCGTGCCGGAATATTCGGTGGCCCTAAACGCTGCAACTTCTCCCAGATGCAAAGGGCCTGTAAGGAGTTGGGCATTGAAATTATCTTCGCCAGTTCTCCTCAAGGTAAAGGCAGAATTGAACGTGCCTTCGATACCTTGCAAGACAGGTTGATACCGGAGTTACGACTTAATAATATTAGTGATATGACGGGTGCGAATAGTTACCTCCAACACGTCTTCATCCCTCAGTTTTGGCGTAAGAGACTGATTGTAAAATCAAGAACATCGGGAACCGAATATACACCTTTACCACTCTACACCAATCTTGATGATATCTGCATTACCAAGGTCTACAGAAAAATACGCAACGACCATACGTTTAGCTACGGCGGAAAACTCTACTTTATCGATTCTCCGCTTAAGCATTCAATCGCAAACCAGAAAATTGAAATTCGTACAGCTAAAAACAAGCAATTCGAAGCTTGCTTCGCCGGACGAAAGCTACAGGTAACAGAAGTCACTGAGCCTGAAAAACTGTCCTCGGAAGACAATGAGATCCAGAAGAAGCTTGAGGTATTAGCGTTGGCTGACAGGCTTGGAAATGTAGCAGAAGCATCCCGACTCAGTGGCGTCTCTCGCGATACGATTTATCGCCACCGAAAACTGCTTAAACAAGGTGGAATCCAGTCGCTAAAACGTCAAGAAGCGCCAGATCTTCATCACAAAAATCGTACTGACAGAGCCATTGAGGAAGTCGTTATCAATGTGTCTTTATCTAATCCGCATATGGGCCAACAAAAGGTATCAATGAGAATGAAGGCTGAGTTCGGTATTGATATAAGCGCCAATGGTGTTCGAAACATTTGACTTCGCAATCAACTTAATACGACTCAGTTAAGGATTGAGAAATCCCAATGTGCATTAATTGTTTGAGTTTTTAGAAGTAATCAAACAAACTGAACACAAATAGAACGTCTTAAACATTGAGATAAAAGGAATTTCCAGATGAGAGTTTTTTTCAAATTTTTTTCGTTCGGTCTAATACTTTTACTGCTGGTTGGGTTCGTATATCAATCATATAAAAGTTACGTCGATTCATCCTCCTTTGAGAAGTCTGGTGAAATGCTTGACGTTGGAGGCTATAGCCTTTACGTCGAGGATAGTGGAAGTGGAAAGGTAAACGTAATCTTCGACTCTGGAATGGGCGATGACTTGTCTGTTTGGAACAAGGTAGCAAACAAAGTCTCAAAGTTTTCGAGAGTCATCACATACGACAGGGCTGGCCTAGGTTGGAGTGAGGAAAGTCCGAAAAAAAGAGACAGTAAAGCCATTATAGAGGAACTTCATTCAATATTAGAGCAAAAGAATTTAACAGGGCCAATTGTTCTAGTTGGTCATTCGTTTGGTGGAGTAAATATGCAGCTTTATGCCCTTACTTACCCCGAAGATATATCGGCATTGGTTTTGGTAGACTCTGCCCATGAAGACCAAATAAATAGAATGCCGAGAACGGGCTTATTTCAAAAGTACGTGTTCAAATTTGGCATGTTGGCAGCCCCTTTCGGACTGCCTAGATTATATTTATCCAACACTTCTCCAGAAGAGAGAGCCAAAAAAAGTACAACCAAGCATCAATATACCAGCTTAGACGAAGCCAGTTATTTCCCTCAGAGTCTAAATCAATTAGACACACTAAATCCGAACTATGGTGGTTTGCCATTAGTGGTTATCGCTCGAAATCAACCGTCCTCTGAAATTCAGAATAAAAATACAAAACATTATATATGGGCGGGTCTGCAAGAAAGTCTTGCTTCTCGTTCTACTGATAGCACATTAATATTTACGGGAGAGCGCCAGCATTCTATCCACAAAGTACAGCCCGAAATCGTTATTGAAGCAATTCAAACGTTAGTAAACGGCTTCTAAGTAACATAAAACATACCCTGTTCAGTACCACAGGGTATGTACTGCAACCTTACTGACGAAAAAGTGATATTATGACAAAGTCGCTTGGTACTTATACCGTCAGTTCTCCTTGGTAATCACACTACTAAAGTTTAGCGGAACTGGCATTTAGCATTACAAACCATGGTGACGCCTTATATGCGTTATTTTACCTAAATCGTTAAACTCTAGTGACATAATGTTGATAGCGGTATATTCGATAGGTTTATCCATATGGCTTGGTTGACCTTTTGCGTGTTCGCTAAATTTAACAAAGGTCACATTTCGGCCCACCATAATTTCAAGAATGTCTATATTACTGAAGTAGATTTTGTCGTCTAACTTCGCAATCATTCCAGCTTTTAACTCTTCTTTGCTTGTGACTGTCACATTAAATTTAACGTGTTCATCTTTAAACTCATCAGCTAAAAACGATAAAAAATGCTCAACGTCTTTTTCATCTGAATCGGGTTGCTGTCGCTGATTTTTGGCTTCAATAAATTGCTGCGTTAGCGCTATCAATTCTGCTTCAGTAAGTGGGCTGTTGGCTTGTGCGGACAGCGATATTAGGTATGCCAATAAAATTAAAAGAATTTGCTTCACTAAAATATCCTTAGTTGTCTACGCTTATTGTGCTAAGTGCTGTTACCAATAACGTTCCACTTTGACAGAATTTTCGCCAAAACAAAAGGGACCTACTTACTTCAAAAATAATTCCATTTGCACATCACACCGGGCGTAGGGTGAGGTTGCCCCTTTGATATGTTCAAAGCCCAGTTTTTTGTATAGGTTGATGGCAGGGGTTAACACACTATTGCTTTCCAGATACAAACGTTTGGCATTCATCAGTTTTGCTCTTTCAATAAGAGTAGTGCCCAATAATAGTCCAATCCCTTTGCCCTGAGCGTGCGGGGATACAGCCATTTTAGCCAGCTCATACGTGTCGCCATCCATTTTTATCAGGGCGCAACAACCCACGGGTTCACCCTTGTCTAATGCTATAAGAATGGTGCCTGAGCGGTTAAGAATATAGCCTTCGGGGTCGTCCAAGGCATTGTGATCGGGTTGTTCTAATTGCCAGTGTTGGCTTATCCACGCTACGTTCATTGCTTTAAAAGCGGCTTTGTATTTAGGCGCGTAATCGACGACACTAATATCACGGTCTTCTTCAAATACCCGTGTACTGATGGGTCTAAATTGCAAATGCCGCTGGGTAACGGTTAGTGCTTCCCATAGATCTATGCCTGTTTCTGATTTAAGTTTGTTCATGGCATGGTCAATAGCAGCACATTGTTTTTCCATTGCCGGTATCATGGCTTTTGCACGTGCATTTAGTTCCACCAAGGTGACCCGTGAATCCTCGCTCGATTTAACACTATCAAGTAAGTCGGCGGCTTTCATTTCTTTCACGATTTTACTTACTGAAACATGTGAATGATTGATTTCCTTAGCAATATTGACCACTGATTCGGCGCCGTTTGAAGCCAAGAAATAAAATACCGGAAACCATTTCGGTTCAATATTAAACCCAAATTTGGCATAGGTTTTTTCAGCATCTTTCGACACTTGTGCCGCCATTTGGCGCAGAGCTGTGCCTAGTGCAATGTGTCCCAGTTGATTAAATGCTTTCATGTTTTACTATATCCGTAACCGATTACGGATATAGTAAAAGTAAAATAGATAAAGTGTCAAAGCAATTTTATTTCACACGAAAACAGCCGCGCTTTTGGTTGGTGTTACAGGTGTGCTAGTGCGAGTTCTGTTTGATAGTTAAGTTCATCGTCAATTTTCCAATGCTGGGGGCTCCAGCCGATTAAAAAACGATGAAAATCGGCGCAGGCCATACAGTAAAGCTTTCGCCACTGCTCCTCTACTGCGTCAGCCTGTGATGCAGATAAGGGGAAATGCTCGGTAGTGCCGTCAATTAAAAACAGGCGTCGATAGATGAGTGCCCGCTTTAACGCCTGAAAATACACATCCAAACACGCCTCGCCATGTAACCTGCGCTGTTGGGTGGTCAGTGCACTTCCCAAAAAATAAGCTACGTCTTTTACACCCACCCCAAAACCCACATATTGAAAATCTACCGCCGCGTACGATGACATGTCTGGTGTAAAACAGAAATTAGCTACCTTTGCGTCACCGTGAATAAGGGTTTGGTAGGTGGCCGATGAAAGGCAATTAGCGATGGAGGCAGCGGCGTCTTTAAGTGGGCCTTCAGGCATATTATTAAACTCGTCCTGTCGGGTTGCCAGATGCCAGTAGCTACCTTCTGGCCACACGTTAATGCCTTGGTGAGTAATGTTGTCGGTCACATTTAAAAATTGCCCGTGAAATGCGCCAAGCCATTGAAGTACCACTTCGGCCTGTTTGACGCTAAGTGCATCACGTGTTTTTGTATAGCCTAAGGGGGCGAGATCTTCCATCACTAACAAGCTGTCTGTATCGCGGGTGTCTGAGGCAATACAACGGGGAACTTTACATGCTTCAGTGGTAAAAGGCTGAAGGTGTTGGTAAAAGCTGTTTTCTATGGCAAAAGACGCCAGTTTACGCTGGTGACTGGTATCGCCATTCCAGCCTTTAGGGTGATTCAACACCGTAGGAGGTGTGGCACATTTCGCGACGACAGCGTGTTTTGCTTGAACGCCTTTAGGCGCACAGGCGAGGGTGGGGGATGTGAGAGTCGCACGAAAACACGCGCCGTAACCACTCCACAGTGATTGGATGAGTTTTACATCACTGACTGAAGCGTTACACAATTGGCTTAGCCACGCTAAATGTGCGTTATCGACGTTAGCTGGCATTGGTATGCCGTGATAGGCGTAGTTGTAAAATCATGAATGGGTGTGCGACTGACCATCAATAGCAAGGATGTTAAGCGAAAATAGCCCTAAGTAAAAATAGTAATACGTAAAACCAGGTAAAACAGTGGCTATTATTCACTGGCACCTCTTGCTGTTAATTGGTCATGCATTGTTCCTGCTAGCATAATCAAAGCAAACAATATGGCAGCTTTAGTTTTCCGTTGTGCCATTATAGTTGTAGGCATAGTACACAACCGGAATAACCAACAGAGTGAGCACGGTAGACACCAGTAAACCAAAAATAAGTGACACTGCCAGTCCTCCGAAAATAGGGTCGTCGAGGATAAAAAAGCCCCCCATCATGGCTGCGACAGCAGTTAGCGCAATGGGAATTGAGCGAACTGCTGCAGCTTCAATGGTGGCAGTTTGTAAATCTTTACCGGTAGCAACCTGTTGCTGAATAAAGTCCACCAGAAGAATTGAATTTCGAACAATGATGCCGGCCAGTGCGATCATGCCAATCATCGAGGGGGCAGTAAATTGCTGACCGAGTAGCGCATGTCCAGGCATGATTCCAATAATAGTCAGTGGAATCGGTGCCATGATGATTAAAGGTACGGAGTAAGATCTAAACTGCGCAACCACCAGCAAATAAATCATGATCAGGCCAATGGAGTAAGCAATCCCCATGTCACGAAAGGTTTCGTAAGTTACTTGCCATTCACCATCCCACTTAACACTCCATTGATATGGATTATCTGGTTGAGCGGTATAAAACTGTTCAGCAAAGGCACCTTCCACCGATGTGTTATTGAGTGTCTCTGCAATGGTGAAAAGGCCATAAAGCGGGCTATCTGTTGCGCCAGCAACATCACCGGTAACATACACTACAGGCAATAAGTCCTTGTGATGTATACTTTGTTCACGAGTGGTCTCAATAACGGTTGTAACCGCAGATAATGCAACTAGTTCACCCGACTGAGATCGTACATGTAGGTTTTGCAGTGCCAACAAGTCGTATTTATTAGTGCTTGGCAGCGTTAGCCGTATGGGGTAAGGCGTTTTTGCAAATTCGTCATGTAAGTAGGAAACATCTTCGCCATAAATTGCAGCATTGACGTCCTGTACAATCGTTGCCTGACTTACGCCTAATTTAGCCGCTCTGGCTCGGTCGACTACCAGCACCCATTTTTGTTGGGGCGCTTCAATCGTATCGTCAACATCAACCACTTCGTCAGTTGATTCAAAAATAGTTCTGATTTGTCGTGCAACCGATTGTTGGCGTGTGTAGTCCAGCCCATAGACTTCGGCGACGAGTGGCGAAAGAACCGGTGGGCCGGGCGGCATTTCCACCACTTTCACACTGGCGTTATAGCGCTGCGCGGTTGGGGCTACTAAACGACGAGCCTCAAGAGCGATCTCATGACTCTTGCGGTGACGCAAATCCTTGTGTACCAGGTTGACCTGAATTTCCCCCATATTGGGCTGTGAACGCAGATAATACTGCCTCACCAGACCATTAAAATTAATCGGTGCAGCTGTGCCAGCATACAATTGGAAATTATCCAGTTCAGGAAGGGCAGTTAAGTCGCTGGCAAGTGCCTGTAACGTTGCGTAAGTATCTTCTACGGTTGTACCTTCCGGCATATCAACAACCAGCTCAAACTCACTTTTATTGTCAAAAGGAAGCATTTTCATGATCACATCTTTGCTGACTACCAATGCCAAAGACACGGTAATTAACACAAAAATTCCAATCAGCAAAAACACGCGATTATTACGCCCAGCCCGGGCGTTTAGGAACGGTGTTAAGAGGCGGGTGAAAAACGTACCAAACCGGATTTTTTGATCATGCGGGTCAGTAACGTCGTCATGCGTATGATGTTTAAACATACGCAAAAATAACCAGGGCGTTAAAATAAAAGCCACCGCCAAGCTGATTAACATACCGGTTGACGCATTGATAGGGATAGGCAACATGTAAGGCCCCATCAAACCGGTAACAAACGCCATGGGCAATAATGCTGCGATAACGGTAAAGGTGGCAAGGATTGTTGGCCCACCGACCTCTTCGACGGCCATCGGTATAGATTCTTTTAGGGTCTTGTTACCTAAAGACATATGTCGGTGAATATTTTCTACCACCACAATGGCATCATCAACCAGAATACCGATAGAAAAGATAAGCGCGAAAAGCGATACTCGGTTGAGCGTAAAACCCCATGCCCAAGACGCAAATAATGTAATAGCAAGGGTAACGACAACTGCAACGCCGACTACAACAGCTTCACGCAGCCCCAACGCAAAAAAGACTAATACAATTACAGATAGCGTCGCAAAGATAAGCTTTTTAATTAATGTCTGTGCTTTCTCTTCGGCCGTTGCCCCATAGTTGCGTGTAATCGTTGCTTCCACGCCGTCAGGAAAATAGAGCCCGCGCATTTGTTCAAACCGTTCAGTCACCGCGTTGGCAACATCAACTGCATTTTCACCAGGTTTTTTCGCTACTGACACTGTCACTGCCGGGTAGTTCATCGCCGCGTTATGGCTATTAGCCGTGCCAACACCATAAGCAACATAATTGGCGGGTGTCACAGTGCTCTGTTTTACGGTAGCTACATCACGAACAAAGATAGGTGCATTGTTATACACGCCAACAACTAAAGCGTTGACATCATCTACGGATGTTAAGAAGGTCCCTACCTGCAGTTGAATAACCTCATTTTGAGTGGCAAGGGAACCTGCATCAGCCGATGCATTGGCCGACGCAAGTGCGTTGCGAAAGTCATTCAGCGATAACTGATAGGAAGCGAGTCGGTTAGGATCTATTTCAATCCGAACAATGCGTGACAAACCACCAATTGTTTCAATGTCACGGGTACCAGGCACACGTTGTAGTTCCGTTTCCAATACATGTGCAATACGTAACAGATCCTCTCGGGTAAATTGCGGATCTTCACTCCATAAGGTCCCGGTTACCACGGGTACATCATCAATCCCTTTGGGTTTTATAATAGGCTGTAACACCCCAAGATTACCGGGCAAAGCATCTTGGTTAGAATAGAAAGCGTTGTACAACCGAACAATTGCATCTGTTCGAGGTTCACCTACGGTAAAACGTACAGTGAGGATCGCCATACCCGGTGTTGAGGTTGAGTAGATGTGTTTCACCCCTTTTATTTCCGATACCACTTGTTCAGCGGGTGTCGTGACCAGCGATTCGACTTCTTTAGCCGATGCACCGGGAAATGGAATGAACACATTGGCAAAAGTAACGTTAATCTGAGGCTCTTCCTCGCGAGGCGTTACTGCAATAGCAAAAATACCCAGTAATAATCCAACAAGCGCCAGAAGAGGCGTAATTTGTGACGTCAGGAAGGCTTTTGCTATACGACCAGAAAATCCCAATGATGATGACATACGGATTTCTACCCCTGTTTAACGAAATGTTGCTTTTTGTAGCTTGCGGCGGCTGCAATAACGTCGGCAGCAACAGTATCGCCGTCCAGGACACCGGATAACACAACCGTATTACCATTTGTCAATGAACGACCTAAACGAACATACTGAAACCGCAAACTATTCTCTTTGATAACATATACGCCATTGACTTCACCCCGACGGGCAATGGCACTATCAGGAACGGTAATGTGTGTTGTGTCACCCAATGCAAAAGCCACTTTTACCAGCGTGCCCGGATACAACGCACTTTCTTGCTGATCGTTTGGCAATTCCACTAAGGTGTTGAAGCTTTGTGTTTGTGGATTAGCACTGGGAGAAATACGTAATTGCTCAGCCTGAATAGTGTTGCCATTGTCGAGGATGACTCGTGCTTGCTCCTGTTGCCGGATTGGCAGTATGTATTGTTGAGGGATATCTACCCGTACACGTAAATCGTTTAATGAAACGCCCTCAAGTAATGGGGTACCAACGGTTACCGTTGCGCCAACATCAATTAATCTACTAACCATCACACCACTGTATGGGGCTACAACGGTAGTATATTCCAGCCTTTGACGGGCATCCGCTAAGGCTGCTTTGGCCGACTCGACTCGCGCCGCCGCGCTTTGTTGTGCAGCGAGCGCCTGATCATATTGTGATTTGGACACAACGCCTTGTTCATACACATTTTTCATTCGCTTTAACTGAGCGTCTGCTTCTGCAAAAACAGCATTGGCTTCTTTTAACTGAGCTTCAGCAGCTTTCACACCGGCATTTTGTTCGTTGGCAGTTATTTTGGCAATGACATCGCCCTTAGCAATATAGTCACCGACATCATAGGGTAGTTCGGTAACCCGCCCGGCGGTTTGCGCAGACACGGTTGCGCGATTGACGGCCTCGACAGTCCCATCAAGACTTAATTCTTCTGTGACGATTTGTTTACTGGCCAGAACGGTCTTGAGTTCGCCAATACTTGCAGTTATTCCAGGCGTCAGAGGTCGGGAACTTTCGGAGCAGCCAGTCAATAGAAAAAAGACTAACAGCGTAGCCGCAAAGTGAAACTGAGATGGAAAATGGAATTTCATAGGGTATCCTCAGCTGCTGGAATATAACGGTAAGCATACAATTATGGGAAAAGTAAGATACTGTAGCATCGTTTACTTCAGTCTTTAAACAGGAATGACAATTAATTGATTTATAACAAGGCTTGTATAAGAAATTTGCCTTATGCCCAATAGCGACTAAATTTTATTACAGTCGCTTGTTTTAGCGACAAAAAATAATATAAATCTAACTATTGGGAAAACCTATGAAGAATACTTCTAAAGTAATTGCTGCGTTATTATTCGTAAGTGTGTTCAATGCTTACGCTGTTGACCTAGTAAGCGGAGATAACTCTAATTTAACCGCCATGTGTATTGCTGCAGCGACTTCTGATGAACACGTAGATGCAAAAGCAAAGGAATTTGGGTTCTCTAGTCAAGAACTCGAGTCCTTTACTTGTAATGGCATGACGTTAAAGGAATTTGCAAAAGAATATCGAGATGATACATCGGGCACGCCAGTTGTCGTTTACACGTTTGAAGAGACAGTGAGTAGTCGTGAAACTCAACTTTGCATTGCCGCTGCAAAATCAAACGAAGAGTATGAAAAAGTTAAAAAAGATCTTTTTAATGGAAACGTTGATTCAGTAGCGTGCAACGGTCTCAGTCTTGAGCGCTTTGCCAAACGATACGGTAATAGAGGGTTTAAAATTTAGATAACGCATGGGGCGAGCCCGATATATTCACCGCATTACGCTGTGGAATAAACGACGCCCCTTTTTTTGTTATCATGATTACGCAAGAGCATCAGTTCTGTAGATGTGCTTTGTTCTTCACTCATTTGATAGTCATCAACATTTGAGGCTTTCTGTCCTTCAACATCGATAACCCATCATGTCCCTGTTGGCTAAAATTAGCTGTAGGTAATTTAGTAAAATGCAATTATAGTCGGACGGACACTTAAAAAAAATTATTTAAAATCATGAGCTATAAACTTGCGCGCATCATAATTATCACTTGCCTTGGGCTGAGTTCCTCTAATATCACTGCACAACCACAACAGCCATTGTCGCCATTCATGTTAAGCGATTTGTATAACATTAAAGACGTGGGCTCGCCGACGTTCTCGGTCGATGGCGAACGAATTGTATATACCTTAACTCAAGCAAATGCCGAAACCGACCAATACCAAACGGACATCATGCTAACTGACAAAAACGGTAAGGTAACGGAGGTCACCCATACCGCTGATAAATCGGAATTTAATCCGGTTTGGAGTCCCGATGGTAATCAATTGGCGTGGTTGAGTGATGCAACAAAAACCGAAGACGTACAAATTTTTGTTGCTGACGCAAATGGCAAAAATGCCAAGCAGTTAACGGCGTGGCAAGGCACAATTTCCGATTTGGTTTGGCTGGCCGATAGCCAATCTTTCGTCATCGTTGGCGAAGCGACTTTGGCTAAACAAGGGCCGAATCCGTTGCCAATCGAAATTGATCGGTTTCACTATAAAGACGATGAAAGAGGGTACATTACCACGGCTCAACAATTGTATGTGGTTGATGCGAAAGACGGTAGCGTAAACCACCTTGCCACGTTTGAGCACGATGTTCACCAGCCGTCGCCGTCTCCCGATGGTAAATGGCTAGCCTTTGTTTCAAAAACGCCACCGGATACCGACCGTCATATTAATTCTGATATTTACCTGATGAATTTGGCGAGCCGAGAGATAAAGCAAGTGTCTCATTTCGATGGTCCCGACAGCGATCTGTATTGGGAGTCTCGTCCGGCGTGGTCTCCTGATTCCACAAAAATAGCGTATTTGCGTTCGGGCGAGCAAAAATGGATGTATTACCATCCGAACCAAATTGTGGTTACCGATATTGAAACGGGCCATGAATGGTATCCGGCGCACATCGATCGCAGTTTTTACAAACCGAGATTTGCATCCGATGGTAGCCTGTACGCTCTGTTAGAAGAGAGTCGAAACACCTACCTGGTTAACATCGATATGTATACCGGTCGCATTGTACAACTCACCAAAGGCGATGTTTACGGCTTCAATTACAGTGTGTCATCACAAGGTGAGGTGGTAGTATTACAAAGCACCGATGTCCAACCCTTTGCCCTCTATATGGTTAAGCCGACGGTTAACTTGCTGGTGGATCACAATGGCTTTTTAGCCGAGCGGCAGTTGGTTAAATCAGAAGACTTTAGCTTCACCGCAAAAGATGGCACTGACATTCATGGCCTTATCGTTAAACCGCATAATTACGATGCGAAAAAACGCTACCCGACGATTCTGCGGGTACATGGCGGACCGGTATATCAGTTTTCTCACGAATTTATGTGGGATTGGCAGCTCTATGCAGCGAGGGGGTATGTCGTGGTGGCCGTTAATCCGCGTGGCTCATCGGGACGGGGTTTTGATTATGCGAAAGCTATTTATGCCAACTGGGGCTCTGTCGACAAAGACGACTTATTAACGGCGATGAACTACGTGGTTGAACAAGGCCTAGCCGATCCCAATCGCTTGGCCATAGGCGGTTGGAGTTATGGCAGCATTTTAACCAATTACGTTATTGCCAGTGACAATCGTTTTAAAGCTGCGGTGAGTGGTGCAGGTACCAGCAATATGTTGGGCACTTACGGTTACGATCAATATCCCATTGAATATGAGTTAGAGCTAGGTACGCCTTGGCACAATAAAGATGCCTATGAGCGGGTCAGTTATCCATATTTGCACGCCGATAGAATTAAAACCCCAACCTTATTTCAATGCAGCGAGCTAGATTTTAATGTGCCGTGTTTAGGGGCTGCGCAAATGTATCAAGCGTTAAAGTCGCTGCGCGTTGATACGCGTTATGTGATTTATCCAGAGCAGCATCATGGTATTGGTGTGCCGTCCTACTTAACACATCGCATGCAACAGAATTTAGATTGGTATGGAAAGTATTTAAAGGTTTCAAACTAGAGGGGAATGTCGGACCTGCAGCGCAGGTCCGAGGCCTGAATATTACTGAGTTAAATCGGTTAGAATTGAGTACCACATATTCATTGCAAATGGCAGGGCTGCCACCGGCACACGTTCATTTAAGCCATGCGCGTATTCGTCAGATGCTTTCATGAAAATACCCGTAAAGGTATAACTGGGGATCCCTGCAGAGCGAAAGTGCATCGCATCAGATGCGCCAGATGCCATATGCGGAATGATTGGCAGTAGCGGATACACCGAATGAATGCTTTTGCTCACCGCACCAAACACATCTTCCCGAATTGGTGATGCGTCACTTTCTTTCTGACCGTCGTAAATACGCCATTCAAGTTTGTCGTTAGCCGCGACTTTCTTAAGTGTGGCTAAGGTTTTTGCTATGCCTTCGCCTGGGAATATACGACAGTTCACGGTTGCCACTGCTGACTGAGGAAGGGCATTATCAGCATGTCCTGCGCGCAGCATTGTAGGAATACAAGTGGTGCCTGTACTGCCAACGTATTCAGGGTACGAACGCAATACCGCTAAGGCTTTTTTATCATTTGGATCTTCGGCAAATTGCTTCATAGCAGTACCAAGCTCGCCACCTATCATGGGGGCTATTTGTTCAAAATAACTGCGGGTAATGCTGCTGTGAGCCACTGGAAACTCATAATTAAAAATGTTTTGCAGCGCGCTCATTAAGTCTTTAATGGCATTGTCGCTGCGAGGCAAAGAGCTGTGGCCACCGGGATTAACCGCTTTAACTTCAAACGAAGCGTAGGTTTTTTCTGCGCTGTCGATCATGAAAGATACCGGATTACCTGCTTCGTCGAGCTGACCACCGCCGCCGTCGGCTACAATGGCAAATTCCGCATCAATCAGATGACGGTGTTTCTCGACCAGAGCTTGAGTAGTTAGCATTAAGGTTTCTTCGTCGCCAGTTAGGGCGAGAATGATGTCGCGATTTGGCACATAACCTTCGGCTTTTAAACGCAATAATGTGGCGCTCATGACGGAAATTGGAAATTTATCGTCAGAGGTGCCACGGCCATAAAAATAGCCATTTTCTTCAATTAACGTGAACGGGTCACGCTCCCAGTCTTCCGGTAGGGCGTCGACAACGTCCATATGAGCAGACAATAAAATTGGTTTTTTGCCAGAAATTGGATCACCACGGTAGCGCACCACGAGAGCGACGGTGTCTTCCACGGGAATAATATGGATGTCTTGCTCATCAAAGCCGCCAGCTTTAAATTCGTTTGCTAACCAGTTTGCCATTTCTGGTACTTTACCGAATCCCGGCGCGGTGCGCATGGCAACAGACGTGCGCAGTAACTCTAATGCTTTGTCTTGAAATGGTACGGTGTTATTGGTTGCAGCGGTCGCATTAATACTGACTGTGGCAAGGGCGACAGCAAGCAAATTCTTATAGTGCTTCATTATTATCCTTATTATCTGCGGAACACATTCGGCAAGGTTACTTACCTGATAGGTAACAGAATTTATCATACATAAGAGCAAGTAATAATTCATTTCATGCCATAAAGGAATAGAGTCAGAAGGGGGTTTCAGTGTAGTAACAGCTTTATGGCGCTTTGAATTCGATGTTGTATTGCCAAACAAAGGGCGTGCCAACGAGCTTATTAATATTCAATATTATTGCTAAAGCACCTGTAAGCTTGAATATTAATAGGTACATTTATATATTGTGGCGGTAAATTAACTCGAAAATGATAGGGAATCATGAATTTAATAGGGAATTTCTTTTTTGGTTTATTGTTATTATTTTACTGTTCAAGTTCGATATTAGCGCAACAGCATACTTTAGAAGAGCATGTGCTAAATTCAAAAATACTCAATGAAGAACAAAAAATAAGTGTTTACCTTCCTGAGAAGTATGGAGAAAATTCTGATCACAGATACCCTGTAATATATGCTTTGGACGGCAAGTATTATAAACAAATGGTTAGCGCGGTCATCGCTCGCTTTTATGGTGACTGGCTAATTCCTGAAACTATTGTTGTCACCATTGATAATGAAAATCGCATCAGAGATTATACTCCTAGCCCACACGCAACTGCCAATGTACCCAGCGGTAAAGCTGATGCTTTCTTAGACTACATTGAAAAGGAACTTATTCCTTTTGTAGACTCGAATTATCAGACTTCTGAATTTAGAATTTTGGAAGGTCACTCCCTGGGTGGTTTATTTTCGTTATATACCGTTCAAGCTCGGCCTGAGTTATTTACAGCACACTATGCTTTCAGCCCATCCCTTCACTGGGGGGATAATAAAACAGTGGAAAAAATAATTACTTATCTTTCATCACGAAAGTCTTTTGAGAAATTCATATATATGAATTTAGGGGATGAAATAATAAAAAGTGATTATGAATCAAGAAATACAATGAGCACTTCTTTTTTAAGGTTACAAACCTTTTTCAAAGAAAATAGTGTTCCAGGATTAAGAGTGAAAAGTGAAATATTAAAAAACCTTCCTCATGCTGCGACAAATATTTCCGGTTTGGTAAATGCAACTAACGAACTTTATAGAAACTGGGTTTTACCTTTTAATGTAATGGAGAGAGGGCCCGAAGCAATTTCTGAACACTATGAAAAGCTATCAACCGACCTTTACCATGAAGTTAAACCACGCATGGAGCCAATCAATTACGCTGCCGACTATATGACCAATGGGGTTCACTCTCCAGAGAAAGGTATAAAGCTATTAGAATATAACGCTGCATTATACCCAGACTCTGCGTGGGTTAATTTTAATTTAGCCAAAGGTTACAGGCAACGTGAAGAAATGACGCTCGCAAAAAAATACGGACAAAATGCTTTGAAGCTAATAGCTCAAGATAACGAAGAGTTAAAATCTTCAATTATTAATTTTCTTGAGGCTTTATAATTTTATCGATGTAATTCCTCTAAAGGCCTGAGGTTGGTTTCAGCTAGAAATGTGAAAAGGTCCGATTTTGGCTCATGCCAGATATTCTGTGATACTAACCTAACAGCCCGCTGTATGTATTAAGCTGAACAGCTAAGGTGGTTCGAAGACAGACTGCATCATACGTGAAGCTGCCGTTGGCTTATTGCATTTGAGTGGCAAAACGAGTGGGCAACGACATAAGCGTATTGCGAAGCTAATTATTTATCTAGATGAGCTGCGTCGCTCCAATATTCAGGAAAACGACCCAATCGTTTGTTTTTCTCTTTAGCATTTTATCCAGATCGCCAGCTTTCCTATATGTAGCAATATGATAGCTAGTTTGGTAATAATAGTGAAAATATAAAAGTAAGCGATGTGTTGGCAGAAAAACGCGCAAATAGAGCCATATTAAATTGTTAAATCTCTCGAGAGAAATTACATGGACCAGAGTTTAATTAAGAATATTCAAGGAAGAATCGATGTTCTCAAAATTGAGCTGATTGATAACCTTGATGAAAATATCGAAAGAATGAAAGCAGAGCATTCTGCCAAGGGGCTTTTGAGATCTGGGGCTACGATCAAAAGGGTTATGGAGGAAATAAATAGCCTTGTTGATTCGTATTATTCAGATATTCTAGAACACCTGAAGTCTCTTCCCTTAAAAGCCTCACCAATTTTGGAAGAAAGCCTAAACCAAGAAATAGATGAGGGTATATCGTCAATTCTTCCATTAGCAAATGATAGGCTGAGCGCCATAACCGCCTTTGTTCAAAAGCCAGAGCTATATGAAAGAATACGTCCTGATGTGGAGGCTGAAAACTCAAAAATCAAACTTCGCTTCGAAAATAATCTAAATGCTTATTTGGTTGATTTGTTGAATACTCAAGAGCAAAGCACTAGGCCATGGGAAGATGAGGTATTAAAGCTATGGAGGTTTGCCACTAAAGGCAAAAGGAAAGTGCTTACCTTCCCCCTCGTAGCCATATTCATATTAATACCCGCTTTCGCTGGGCTGTCCGATTCATATTCAAAAATATTTACCAAACTCTCAGCCATCGTGCAGCAAGAAAAATCTGTACCAAGCAAAAGTGAGTCGGATGTCTTTAATGAGTGGATCATAGTAATTGGTCATGCTAAGTCAGAAAAGTCAGCGAAAGAATTAAAGGGTAATTTTAAAAAGGCATATCTGGCTTCTGGGCACGTAAACTACAAGAATGAGCCTATATGGGTTAACGACATATTTCACGTTAGGCATCCTAAAGAGAAAGGTATATGGCTCGTAGTAATAGATGCCTTTTCTGGGGAATCATCTGAAAAACAGGTGAAAAAGGGGTTGGATGAGATGGCTCAATTGGCATTTAACTCAAGGCAACTTACAAATACTCTTGGCCATTTCTTATATGGCAGTAGTGTCATCTATTATAAGAAGTCTGACTTTATTGATACATATGGAAAGATTGTCGGTCAGTAAAGATTTAACATGGCGCTGCTGTTGGACAATTTTTCCGCTGCGCTCCAAATTTACCGCAGAGCGCGGCGTTATATGCCCAAGGAGAATTCAACTTATGGATAAACTCAAAAAAGTATTAATCGCAATAGCGTTCCTTATCCCATCATTCATTATTGCTGGTTTACTTACCTACTTTCTGGCAATTATTGATTATGGTCCAGATCCGGGTACATCAATCGGCACAACATTATGGGGTGTTTGGTGCTTACTTTGTGGCTTTTATTTTAAAATGCCACGCTTTCAAAAAGCAGGTTATGTATTATTATTCTTTGCTATTGTTGTCTTGCTTGTGTAGGGCATATAACAAAACGCTTAAGTCGCAACCCGCTGCGCGGGTCGCTGGGACAAAAACACATTGCGGCTTCGCTATTTTCACACTGTGCTTTTGCCCCTTAGCTTAGTGTTAAGCGCAATCAATCATTACCGAGTGTCTATGGACGAGAACATATCAAAATTTCAGGAAATAAAGCTTTTGTTGGCATTTATAAGGCATGCCGATGAAAAAGGTAAAGTCAATTTTGACAAAACTAATATAGGCGAAGACCTTGGAAAGATAGTTTGGAATGGAAATTGGATTGACAGCTTGCTCTATAAGCTTAATGAGGCCGGAGTTCTTCACTATGAGGAAATAGGTGAGGATGGTTTTAAACCAATTATCATGGCTGGCGTGTCATCTCATACACATGAATATTTGGCAGGCCTCATCGAATCCGTAAACGAAGAACATAACGCTCTAGAAAGTCGAATTTCAGAAATTCTAACATTCAATCCAAAGTTATTATCAAAAACGATCTCTGACACGCAGGCAAAGCTTGACGAGGTTGCCGCCCATATTGGTGGCAATGAACTTTTAAAGCCTATAGAGAAACCACTTAAAGAAATCAGGCATCATTTTCAAAGTGTTAATGCTGTGTCATCGAACTACGAAGATATATATAAGAATATAATTCGGCCTGTCCAGGAAGAAGGCCGTTCAGGTGTAAAGGCTACGGTAAAGTGGGCTGTAATTAGTATTATTTTGTCTACATGCATTTCGTTAGCAATAAGCAACTGGAATAAAATCAGTGCGATACTGCAAGGCGCTTAACAAGTCAATTAACTGCGCCGGTTATTGAGGCGTTTTGTGGCAAAGAATCATGCAAAGATACAAAGTAAAACTAAACCTCAAAAGCTTTCATGGTGATCGAGACTTCGAATTCTTAGGTACATGGATTGGGTTTGCAGGTATGCTATTCGTTATAGGCTGCATATCTTTTTATCAATACCCTAGGCCTGCTGTAGCTGATTCTGTTCCAATTGTCGCTGGGGCTTGCTTTATCTATTGGCTAGCTACCCAAATTCGTTTTTTAATTGTCGTCTTTTGTATCCTATCTTTGCTGGCTTCAGTTTTATTTTTAGCTTATTCGGTATCAACAAATGTCGACTGCTCTCAAATAATTAATTCACGTCAGCAATTATATTGTGTTCAGGATAATCTCTATTCACGTGTTGCATTTGCGTATTTAGTTAGTTTATTTTTGGTTAGTTTGTATTATTCCGTAGGTTATTTTAAGCGTGCTACATAAATAATGATAAGCGGTTCTTAGGGTCCGCTTCATTGAAATGTTAGCTGACAAAATGGAGTAATAGGGAGATTAAAATGCTCAGACATATTTCTATTCTTATCGCGCTCATATTTTCCATGAATCTCTATGCAATAAACTGTGTTCCTTTAGAGCCTAAAGGCGGGCAAGATATTGATTTGGATACTAAAGGCTCTATTGATGGAAAGATAAAAGGAGCAATGTCAAAAATTGTCGGTTTAGAGGTTGATATAGATGGAGCATATAGTCTCGTAAGGAGGGAGACGTTGAAAGAGTATCCAGACGCAAACCAGTTGTATATATGGGAGAGACTGTTATTTCTGAATTGCGAAGTCATAAATGAATCAGAGATGACAGACTCGCAAAAGCTTTCAAGATTTGATGTTCTTTTAGAGAAAATGAGTTTTGGGCTACCAAACTTAAAAGCAAAGTCAACAACAGAATATAAAAATGTACTTGCTGACATCAGGACATCCCTTTACAGGAAAGATGAATTACTTTTCCCTGCCATGGAATCATTTCTCAATAATCGTACAGAGGCTAATTGGGCTGCGGTAGTTAGACAAGCTAAAGAGGACTCTGAGAAAATACGAGCAGGCATTCAGCGTTCAATGCTATACGATGCTTCCATAGAAAATAATGCTCAAGAAATTCGTTCCTCTTTAAATGGTATGGACACTGCGATAAGTAAAAAGTATTACAGAGAGTTCAAGGAAACTAGGAAAAAATGGAACGAAAAGCTTAGAAAGTATGAGTCCATACAAACTATTACAACAAAGAATATTCCTAGTGACGAACAGGTTCACGAGTGGCTGAATAACTTAAAGGTCATGTATTCACTACTAGAAACTGAATTAGATAAAGTGATAAATAACCATGTAAGCAGCTAACAAAGCGCTGCTAGGGACAAACCTACGCTGCGCTCCGGTTTGCCCAGGGCGCGGCGTTGATCGTCCGGTCCTTCTCTATTTGAGCCGGTAATAGCAGGCTGTAGGGCAAAAAAGTACGTGAAGTGGACATTGGCGCATTGATTACTTGATGGCGTTAATGCTCGAATTTCTGACATTTCATGACTGATAACAACCTTCTGCTTTAAGTAACATAGCTGGTCAAAGTATTATCATTGTTGATAGTTGGATGACAATCTGGATATACAGTTGCAGCCACCTTTTCTCTATATTCAGGAAATCGACCCAATCGCGCGTTTTTGTCCTAAACATAATTAGCTAAAATTATGTGTAACCTTTGTATTCTTTGACTTTCAGTAAGTTCAGAATGATGGCACTATGGATAGAAACGAGCACAAACTCGGGGAAATACGCGCAATTTGTGCACTATTAACTTGTTAGGTAACACAAGGAAAGTTGATGCAATACAGATCAATAGTATTAGTTGATGGGGAGAATTTAGTTCTTCGATATCAGCAAATGTTAAAAGATGGATATAAACCTATCGATGGTGTGATTCATGTAGAAGATACTTTTGTATGGCATCCAAAGTTAGTTGCTTCAGCAGGCGAAAAAGATGTAGTAAGAGTCGCATATTACACTACTGTAGTTGGTGATGATGTTAAGTTAAGAGAAACCAAAGAATTTATATCAAATACTGAATACGAATGTAAGTTGATGGATAAAAGGGATTGGTATGGAACATTAGTTCCTTATGTTTTTAAAAAAAATAGCAAAAAAGCCACTACAAAAAGTGTCGATATTAATCTTACTATTGATGCTTTAAGGTACGCATACGGGAGTTCAATTGAACAAATTGTCTTATTGACTGGTGATGGCGACTACATTCCTTTACTACGTGAAATAATGTCAAGAGGAAAAATGGTACAAGTATTTGCCTTGTCTAGCGGATTAAATAGTGGAATAAATCACAATGTCGATGATTTATGGCTCATAGACGATGAATTCTTTGAAGAAGAGATCGAAGACCCTACCTAAAAACTAATAAACCCGCTCGCTAAGTTGCATACACGCGGGGCAGTTTCTCTATTGTGCTTCACATGCCTTCGTCCGCTATTCAAAATTTAACGTCCGCTTAATTTGTCTTTTGATGCCTTTCAGTGATTACTGTTAGGCAGCATCGTACGTGAAGCAGACATTTAGCTCGCCCATGTGCACGCGCAACATGGTTTTTCAGTGGAAACGAGTGTTACTATGAAGTCTCAGTAATAAGTTGTTGGATTTAAATAGACTAATAAACATGGAGAGTAAGTTTGTTCAATTTATTGATTTCCTATAACCCTGAAACCTGGAACTTATCTCCATATGAATGCGACAAAAGTCGTGCTGTTGTTGAATACACTGCTGATGAGATAAGCGAGCGTTACAAGTTCTTTGATGAAAATGAGATTGAAGAATTAAAATCATTCCCAACCTTGTTTGTCACAGAAAATGAAGCTACTGAATCAAGAGTTGGCTACATTACAAATATAAGGGTAAGAAATAAATCTGTAGTATTGGATTATGAATTTGACCAGATATTACCCGCCCTGCCAATTGGTGCAATTGAGGCAATGCGTGTAGATATTGACTTAGGTGATTGGGAGTTATCTAGAACACATTGGGCAGTAAAAGATGAACCAATATTCGACATATTAGTTCGTCATGGATATATAACACAGCAGCAAGTTGAAGCTGCTCAACAAATAAGATCGCCAGAACCACCAGTCATTCCTCCTGTTCAAGGATTGGGAGGAGGTTTTAATAACTCGCAAGTCTTCATTGTTCATGGGCACGATGAAATTGCAAAGCTTGATGTAGAGAAATTTATAACTAGTTTAGGTTTACAACCAATAATCCTACACAAGCAAGCTAGCTCAGGAATGACAATCATTGAGAAAATTGAACACTACTCAAATGTAGGGTTTGGAGTTGTTCTATATACACCCTGTGATGTGGGGTCAAAAGTTGGCGCTTTATCTGGAAAGTTTAGAGCTCGTCAAAATGTAGTATTTGAACATGGGTATCTAATTGGCAAGCTAGGCCGCCCTAGGGTTACAGCCCTTGTTAAGGGGGATGTTGAAACACCTAATGATATTAGCGGTGTTTTATACGTTAGCATGGACACTACCGGCAGCTGGCAAGAGCAATTAAAAGTTGAAATGAGGAGCGCTGGTTATCATGTATAAATTTAACAAGCGCATGTTGCCGGACTTGTTTTCCGCTGCGCTCCAAACAAGTCGCCAATGCGAGCGTTAGGAGGCAATTGTGTCGAAGGAAGAAGATGACCTCTTGAATGGAAAAATAAGAAGCCCTAGTTTAAATGATAAACTATTTGTTGAGGCAGAAGATTGGTGGATGAATGCATGTTTGAACTGGTATCACGATCCAACCGAGTTGTATATCGTCGGGTATAAAGAAGCCGCTGACTCACTCGTAAATTCTATTGCCAACCGAAAAGGAAGTGCTGATTCCCTAATTTTTCCGATTGTTTTTTTGTATCGGCATTATGTTGAAATTAGGCTCAAATCATTGCTTCATGATGGGAGTCGGCTGTTAGATAGAGAGCATAAGCAAAAGTCAGAACATCAGCTATCGAAATTGTGGCCAAAAGTGCGAAGCATACTAGATGAACTTTGGCCAAATGACGAAGGTGAAGACCTTAAGGCAATGGATTCATTAATTGAACAATTTGAAGAAGTTGATCCCCGATCGACAACCTTCAGATACCCTAAAGATTTCGAAAGTAACAACTCATTAAAATTAGATGTTCCAAGGGTAAACTTGCGCAATCTAGCTGAAGTGGTTGGAACAATGTCTATAATTCTGGAGGGGTCAGCAAGTGCAATTTCAGAATATCAGGGCTACAGAAATGATATGCAAAGTGATTGCTGGTAAAGCTGTCACCTTTATTGTTCCAATAAAGCCCCAACTTCACCAAGCCATTGTTTGATGCATTGAATGTCCGTTCCTTGTCTTTTGATGCCAGCCAAAGCTGGTTGTAGGTTAACTGTGTACGTAAAGCGGACCTTGGAGCAATGAATTTTCATCTCAAAGGACAGTAGACTAACAGCAAAACCATCTGCACACTGAGCTACCAATCCTTGGCAAGGACACCATTGTTAGCCGCTCACACGCATACCTATAAACGACATCGGCCAAAGCAAACATTGCTATACCAATTGGTTGAGCAATATTATTCAGGTTTTCTGGAGTACCTTACCCATCAAGGAAAGACGTTACCACATCATGTCGACAGAGAGTTTGCAGAATTTCTAAAGTGTGGTCGGCTTGAGCATGGATTTCTCAGAAAGGCATTTGTTGAGCTAGCTAAAAGCTATTTTGATATCCATAGCATTCCATAAATAAGAGATATTATAAGCTGTTACTTTTTTGTGCGCTTATTGCTGGTTTTGCGTCAGCTTGCTATTGCGATATCCTGACTTATACTGTAGATTGCTTGCTGTTTATTAATTTTTGGTTGTTTTTTATGCGTCCAATTACCGGGCTTGGTGAAAAAAGTTTACGATCTGTGCCTTCATATAAGTTATTGAAGAGTAACCATCCTAAAGTGAAAGTTCAACTTCATTTTGACAATAGCCTGCCTAATGCTGGTTTTGCTGCGAAAAGCCTTGAGTCTTCTCTTAGTGAGTTACAATCAGGCTCTTATGTTGATAAAGCTAAACAGGTGTTAGCGAATAAAGAACAGTACATTGATCAGCACGATATTGATAACGAAACATTAGAACGTTTCGCCTTGTTTAGCCATGAGTTTGGCAAAGTTGAGTCTGGCCGATTGCTGGCTATTATCAATAAAAATCCTACCTTAAAAGCAGCTTTTAGTGAAATTCAAGAAAATAAAGATTTGTACCTAAATGACAATGCAACAATGAGTGATTTTTAGGCAATACCCTATAAAAAACTCATAACATGCTGTGACCCTTCTTTTGCTAATTTTCTAAAATTAAATACCTTTTTTCTGATTAAATAATGTGCAATGATAAAGCGTTTAGGTGATTTGTTTACCTGAATCAATCAATGTGCTGTATAGATAAGGAAATAGTGGTTTAATGGAAAATTATAAACACTTGCATATTGGTGCAGGCGCTCTCGGTTTAGGTTTAGTGGGTTTTATCAGTAAGTTTGTCGGTTTTGAATTGGCTATTGCTAACAGGCCGGGCAAATCTTTTTATGATGTGTTAGATAAAAATCTTAGCTTTACCCTGCAAGAAACTCGCCTGCCAAATGCCACTGCGGGTAAATCGAGTAACAAACAAGATATAGCGTTTGACCATTTCTTTTTTCTCAAAAATAACGAGCCATCGGTGGCGATGCGTCAGTATTTTTTAGATCCAAACACTGTGTTACTCACTTCGGCTTTAAAGAATACCGGCATCGATGCCTTGTTAGATACGCTGGTTGCTTTAGTTCGTGAACGTCTTGCTAGTAAAATTACCACAAAGGTTTTTTTAATTGCGGCTGAAAATGCTGTTTCTTCAAAAGATCTACATAAATTAGTTCGTGGAAAACTAGGTAGTGCCCTTGAACAAGGCATGATGGATCAATTGATTATTCCAATTGACTGTGTTGTTGACCGAATTTGCAATAAACCCAGCATTAGCAACAATAACCTAATAGTAAAGTGCGAGTATTACATAGATTGGATCATTGAGGACGATCCAGAATTTACCGATATTTTGACCCAACTTAATCCTCAGTATAATGAAATGTTTACCGTTGTAGACGATATAACCCCTTATGTTAAACGTAAGAAATGGGTAGTAAACGCACTACATTTAAGTACGGCATTACTGGCACATTATTATCGTTACATTGGTCAACGGGTTGATCTATTTACGAAAGATAAGCGATTTACACCGCTGTTTTTATCGTTAACGCTTGATATTTGGATTATGTTTGCTGAAAAAGTAAAACAAGAAAGATTGCCGTTTTCAGAACAAGACATTGAAGCTTTTGTTATTGAAACCATGGTACGTATCTCTTCGCATCCTCAGTTAGTGAAAGATTCATGCACGCGCTTTAACAAAGCAACCTTATTTGAGTTTTATAGTGATTTTCACCGTAAAGTCACTGAAGCTTATTTACAAACCGTAGATAATGAGGACTTTGTGGTTATTCCTCAGTTAATAGCTATGACAACAGAACTCATTTCTCAACAGCACTTTATTCGCACTCATTAATTTGGGGGAGGTATCTTGTACCGTAAAGCCAAGGTTTATGCTGTCATTCTAGCAGGCGGGCAGGGGAGCCGTTTTGGGGACTCCGTCCCTAAACAATTTTTACCGCTAGATGATAATAATTGCTCTGCATTATCAATGATCTTAACCAGCTTCCGCCGATCTGATGTTGTAGATAACATCATTATTGTTTGCCACAACGCTTATCATGACCTTTGCCAGCATGAAGTTAATCAAGTACAAGTGTATCAATATTCTAAAAAGCCAATGGATATTGTAAATGGCGGAAAAACACGTCAACAATCAACATATAACGGGATTAAGTTAATTGATGATCCTAATGCCATTGTGCTTATCCACGATGGAGCACGTCCGTTTGTTAGCCAAGAAGTTATCCTGCAACTTGTTGAAAAAGCATTTGATTATGGAGCGGTGAACTTAGTATCGCCGAGCGTTGATACTATGGTTTCGAGTTCAGATGGTCAGCTAATGTTGGGAATAGCAGACAGGCGTCAACTTTGGCGTGGATTAACGCCACAAGCGTTCAGGTGTAACCTTTTAACCCATGCTCATCATTTAGCGAATAAGCAACAAGACCATAATGCGACTTGCGACTGTAGCTTAGTGCAAAAGTACACGAATCAGCCTGTGAGTTTGCTGGTAACCAACGAACTGTCACCTAAAATAACTTACCCTCATGATATTGAATTAATAAAAGCACTATGCTTAATTCGCGACGCTCAAGGGCAAACAAATGGAAGCTGATAATCAAGCTGGCTTTGATTCTAGTAATACACGATTTGGTGAACACAGATGGCAACTTGCGATCAAAGTTATCGATGCTTTGAACAAGTTAAACATCAACTGGATGGTTGATTCAGGCACGTTACTCGGCGTAATTAGGGATGGTGTTTTTTTACCGCACGATGACGATTTTGATATTGCAATTCAGCCACAAGGTTATCTTGGATCACAAAGCCTCAATGAAATATGCCAACGGATTGCTAAGGAATTACCTCACGTATGTTGTCGTTGTGTTACTTCATTTGCCCATACTATCGAAGTGTATTTACCTGAATATGGCAGTTACACACGAACCAACCCTTTTTATCAAGGAACTGATTTTCACCATGTAACGGTTGACTTGCAAATACAACTACCTTGGCCTTTTGATAATGAGTACATAGTGACAAATACAGGGCAAGCGATTGATAAAAGCTTGATTGAGCCTAAATCGAAAATGCGTTTTCGAGATGTCATGTTAAATATCCCTCACCAGCCAAAAGCCTATTTAAAGGAATTATATGGCTCCATAAACCCAAATGCGACTTACGATCCATTGTTGAAAAAGTGGGTGGATAAGCCATAAATGATTCTCAGACCAAGTAAAAAATCGGAGTTAAAAATCTAGAAGCTGGATGTCCGCTTAATGCCCTGAGCCACTCGTCAACCATTTTTATCCAAGCAAAGGCGAATTCCTTTCCTTTAAAACCTTCAAATACTGCGTTTCATTGTACGGAGTATTAGTTTTCCAACAGCGGTATAAAATTCTTATCCATTTGAATGCCAGTGAGCGCACTGCTTGATGATGAGAGTTTCCCTTTTTCTTTTGCTGCTCATAGTAAAGCTGCGCCCAATAGGAGTATAGAACGGATTTTGCCGACCATTCGGTAAACGTTTGACGAATAAATATCGAGCAACCCCATCGCCAGTGTACCCAAGCGGTTTTTCCGCTGCGTTCAGTTACAGGCGCAATGCCTGCATATTTTTGTACTTCTTGAGCGCTTCCAAATAGGTTTCTGTCTTCTCCAAATGCAACCAATAATCTCGGGCCCAGGCACTTTCCAACACCAGGTAAAGATTCATACAATGAGGCGTCTGGCATGTCGTGGTAGATGGCTTCTATTTCTTGCTCGAATATCTTAATCGCCGTGATAATGGGAAGCATCTGATTAGCCAGTGTTATCGCAAGCAGTTTGTTCGATTCGATGACAACACTATCGTACGTCAACGGTGTCGCACTTTTTATCGCCTCTAAACGAGGTGATACTAATTTGGCAAAACTACCGCGAGAGGTTAGGAAGCGAGAGATTGTGTCGGCTTTTGCGCGTTTAAGTTTATCCAGCGACGGCCATCGCGTAATGAATTCGACGAATAACTGCGAATCTCTGTGCGTGAACCACTCAAGAGGTTGCGGGTAATATTGCTTGAGCGCATTGATAAGCCGATTTACATATCGTTTCTTTTCATCCACTAATCGGCGACGTTCCTCGACCAAAAAGGCTAATTTTCTGATTTTATCGTCAGCCATTTTAAGCGGTGTGATTTTATCTGGATAGCGAACTAACAATTCAAGTGCGATTGACGCGTCAGTTGGATCATCCTTGGCCCCACTTGGTGATAACGCTCTACGATATCGGCACAGCATCGTCGGGTTAATTGGGAATAAGGTGACAAAAGGATACTTTTGCAAGGCATAGACGATTGGCCCCTTTGACAGCTCAAGCGCAATCGCAATTTGCCCTGGATGCTGTTGATGCAGCTTCGTAATCCACTGTTCGATAGCTTCAGCTGAATGTTTTACAACGGCTAACTCCCTTGTACCATCTGCATACTGGATACAAACATCATGCTTGGATGAAGCCCAATCTAATCCAATAAGAACGCTGAAATCATTTGTTCTAGACATAGTTACTCTCCCAACAGTTAACGTGTTGGATATGTCAGCTCAGTCTTTCGAAGAAAATATAGCGGCTATTCTAGATACAACCCCTGAGTATTCGTTTAAGACTGAGCGCACTCAGAACATCGAAAAAAAAGCGGTAAACATCGAATGTTGTTGTCTAAGATTCGTATGAACCGAGCACATATCCTAAAAACTAAATTATCGTTTATAGGATGCGAGTGACTATAGATTGTCTGAAGCAGACCGCCAAAACTCTGCAAGCCAATTACGCTTATGGTTAACACCTACCTGACATTTACTTTCATACAATGACCCGTCCTAAAATAGGTTGACGGTTTTTTTAGGCCAGCTCCATTAGCTGGCCTTTTCTATTGTGCACCTGGTTTGGTGTTCTCATATCCAAACTTAGATGCGGTCTTATTTCGTTATATATCGCTATCGATTCTCTGATGAGTATCTCTAGCTCCTCCATTGTCTTACAACGATAAAGTAAAAACTCTTGTTTTAATATTCCGTTTATTCGTTCAGCTAACGCATTTTGGTAACAATCATACCCATCTGTCATTGAAGGCTGAATGTGGTTTGAGCTTAGTGCGCGTTGATAGATCGCTGAGCAATATTGCAATCCACGGTCAGAATGATGGACTGCATTATTGATATAGCGTTTATCCCTTAGCGCCATTTTTAAGGCCTTCACAACGTTTTCTGATTTCATATCCGAGCTAAGATGATGACCCACTATCTTACGTGACCCAGCATCTGTAACCAGTGACAGATAATGTACTCCTTGGTCAGACTCCACATAAGTAATATCACTCACCAACACATGTCCTGCATGATGTAATCCCTCTTCTTTCAATAGGTTGGGGTACTTTTTCATCCAATGCTTACTGAAGGTAGTTTTCACATAACTTTTCCTAGGCTTAACCAGTAACCCCTCACTGCGTAAATACGTAAAAAATCCATCTCGCCCAAGTTTGATATCCTGCTTAATCAACTGAGGCTTTATCAATTTATAGAGCTTACGAGTGCCCAGTCGCGGCATAAACTCACGCTAATATTGCACCCATTCTCTGATGATTGATAATTCAGCTCTACGTGATTCCATACGTGACACAGCCTGATACACACTTTGTCTGGATATTCCCGAAACGCGACACGCGGCGGCTAAATTTATTTGTCTTTTTGTTTTGGCTTGCCAGACGTATCGGATAAGTACTTTTTTCTCAGGCCTGCTCCATATTCCTTGTCCATGATATCAACCATGCCGTTGAGGATTTGATTACGGAGTTTCTCGTCGGCCAACTCTCTCTCTAAGCGCTTAATCTTCTCGGCTGGCGTTTCTTTTGAACTTGGCATAAGGGTATGTTGAAAAGGTTTCGACCAGTCCAATCTACCATGCTTTCGTAGCCAGACAAAAACCGTACTTCGACCTTGGATACCGAAATGCTTTTGCGCTTGTTTGTATGTGAATTCGCCTTTTTCAACACGAGACACTACACCTAATTTAAAGGCCAATGTGTAATCACGCTGAGTGCGCTTACGATTTGATTTACTTGATGTTGTCATAAAGAAGTCCTCTTTATGTCAACGTATTTCAGGATGGGACACAAGCAATAAAAAAGCCGCTTCAAAAAGCGGCTTTCAAAAGTGCATTATGGCGCAGTGTTATGCGTCAGTTGCAGTTCTTTCAACACTTGCCGGTAGTGTCATTGGCGCCGATGCTCGTGCTGCCACTTGTGACATTACAGCCGATTTACCCGAAACTTTAAGGGTAGGGCGCGTATCGTCAGCTTTTGCGGTAAGTGCTACGTCTACAAATGCATCATTTACCGTAGCTGGCATTGCCATTGGGTGTGATGCACGACGCTGGCCTTGACCACTTGCAGCTAGGCGCCCAGTGGGCAGGCTAGTAGTCGTTTTCGACGCTTTACTTGCTTTGCTAGACGCTTCAGCAATGTCAGTTTCAGCTGCACGTTGTGGTGCTGCAGTCTTTTCTATAGCGTCGGCTTCTACAGCGTCGGCTTCAGACAAGTTAATTTCAACTTGCTCTGGCGAGTCTGACACTTTTTTAGCTTTTGGCTTTGCTGCTTTAGGCGCCTTAGCTTTTGTCGAAGTCGCTTGGTCGCCCGAAGTCGTAGAGTCATCAGATGAGGTCTGTTCTTCGGTAGACTCTTCGTCTGAAACGGCTTTTACAGGTGCGCTTTCAACCGCAGGTGCGTCTTCAACCGCTGAAGGCTTTTCACTCGCTGAAGGCTCTTCGTCCGCTGAGGGCTCTTCACTCGCTGAAGGCTCTACATCAAACTGAAGTTGGTCCTGTACCACTTCCGTCTTTGCTTTCGCTTCCGGCGCAGACGTTTGCGTTTCTAGTAGACCTGGTTCATTAGCCTGAGTCTCTTCTACAGCTGGTGTTTCAGATGTGCCTTGTGCTTCAGCAGTAACACTTGTTGCTTCTTGTGGCATCACTGTACCAGGTTGTTCAACTTGTGTTTCTGCGTTATCAACATTTGCCACCCCAGCATCATCACCGGTAGTGTCATCACTTTGCTGTGCTTCTTTCTTGCGACGTTGTCCCGCTGCGCGTACATGGCGAGGTGAACGACGTGAACGGCCACGGCCTTCGCGTTTCTGACCGTTTTCTTCATTCGCTGTGTCATTCGAATCTAACGACTCGACAGACTCTAGCGCCTGATCGGCAGTGTGGTTGCTAACTTCTTGCTTCTCGGCTACTTTACCATCGTCATTGGCAGACTCTGACTTGTCAGCAACGGGCTTGTCTTGTGACTGGCTAGCTTGCTTGTCGTTTCTTACTTCTTTTTGCGGCTTCGCTTTAGGCTCTTGAGTTGCCGTAGACGCCGATGCTACATCCTGTTCAGACTGTGTTGTTAATACTGCATCATTTTGTGCATTGTCGTCTTTCTTCACTCGCACACTGCGGCGCTTATCACGACGCTTTCTGCGCTCTGCGACTTCACGCTTCTTCTGTGCCTGCGTTTCCTGCTGCTCGCCTTCTTGACGCTCTGGCTTGGCCTTTTGCTGATCATCACGTGACTGTGGTGATTTACGTGGCTTACGGCCTTTATTATTACGCTTATCGTCTTGCTCAGCGCGTTGATCATTACGCGGTTTGCGATTATCTACTTGCTCGCCATCTTTGTTTTGATCGCGATTTTGAGATGTATTGCTACGACGATTGTTCTTATTGCGTGGCTTGCGACGGCGATCGTCGTTATTGCGGTTACGCGGATGTTTACCCTTATTGGCCGACGACTTCTTGTCCTGGCTACTCTGCGCATCATCTTCGCTGGCAAATAAGTCGCTGATCCACTTGCCGATACGGGCGAAAAGTGAAGGTACATCATCGGCTTTCGGCTTTTCTTGCTTAGGCGCAACTACTGGCGCAGCTGTTGGCGCAACCAAACCTTTTAAGGCTGGCTCTTCACGTTTTACCGGTGCTGACGTTGTGGTTTCTGTTTCAGCTTCTACCGCTGGCATTAATTCAACGTCATAGCTTGCTTCAGAGACCATATCGTCTGGACGACGACGCAGTACCTGATAATGAGGAGTTTCTAAATTGGCGTTAGGAATAAGTAGTAAATCTACCCCGTGGCGCTTTTCTAGTAGCTGAATTGACTTGCGCTTTTCGTTAAGCAAATAGGTGGCGACAGGTACAGGTAACTGTGCCTCAATTTGCCCGGTGTTTTCTTTAATGCTTTCTTCTTCAAGAATGCGAAGAATAGATAACGCCAGAGACTCTGTGCCGCGAATTGTACCGTGACCAGAACAACGTGGGCACACGTGATGCGCTGACTCACCCAAAGACGGGCGAAGACGCTGACGTGACATTTCAAGTAGGCCAAAACGAGAAATTCTACCCAGCTGAACACGTGCGCGATCGCTGCGTACTGCGTCTTTCATGCGGTTTTCTACCTCGCGCTGATGACGTACAGGGGTCATATCGATAAAGTCGATAACAACCAAGCCACCAAGGTCACGTAGGCGAAGTTGACGTGCAATTTCGTCTGCCGCTTCTAAGTTAGTGTTAAGCGCGGTTTCTTCAATATCGCCGCCTTTTGTCGCGCGAGCAGAGTTGATATCGATAGACGTTAATGCTTCTGTAGGATCGATAACAATAGAGCCACCTGACGGTAAGCGTACTTCACGCTGGAATGCTGACTCAATTTGGCTTTCAATTTGATAGTGACTAAACAAAGGCACTTCGCCGCGATATAACTTAACGCGGCTAGCGAAATCTGGGCGTACCAATTGAATATGTTGCAGTGCCTGTTCGTAAATACTGGTTTTATCAATAAGAATTTCACCAATGTCACGGCGTAGATAATCGCGGATGGCACGTACAATAACGTTACTTTCCTGATGGATAAGGAAGGGCGCTTCACGCTCTTCTGCCACGCCGGAAATGGCTTCCCAATGAGTCAGTAGTACTTTTAAGTCCCACTCCAACTCTTCGTATGACTTGCCAACACCTGCAGTACGGACAATCAGACCCATGCCATCAGGCAGGTCAAGTTTGCTTAGTGATTCTTTTAATTCGGTGCGCTCATCACCCTCGATACGGCGTGAAATACCGCCTGCACGTGGGTTGTTTGGCATAAGTACTAAATAGCTGCCCGCAAGAGACAAAAATGTGGTGAGGGCAGCGCCTTTCTGTCCGCGCTCTTCTTTATCAATTTGAACAATAACTTCCTGGCCTTCTTTGATCACATCTTTGATGTTAGGGCGGCCTTCAAACTTATAACCTTTGGGGAAGTAGGTGCGGGCAATTTCTTTAAGGGGTAGGAATCCATGGCGCTCTGCGCCGTAGTCGACAAAAGCAGCTTCAAGGCTAGGCTCTACGCGGGTAATTTTTCCTTTGTAGATATTGGCTTTCTTTTGTTCGTGTCCAGGACTTTCAATATCTAAATCGTACAACCGTTGCCCATCAACTAGGGCAACACGCAACTCTTCTTGTTGAGTTGCATTAATTAACATTCTTTTCATTGTATCTAACTCTGTTTTCGTACAGCCGTTAAGACACAAAATTAAAGTGACATGTGCAAACCCTCACCGCGCAACCTCCCGGCTGGACGGGGACCTTGTTGTAACGCCGCATTATCCTTGAAAGGGTAGCCTTATACAGACGTGAGTTTTCACGCATTTTTACAAAACACACCACACTGAATTGTCTACAACATTTTGACAATTCGTCGGCGTGTTATGGCCACAATATTCAAAGGATGTCGGGAGCGACAATACCCTTATTACTCAATTCTTCATATTCAAGTGACGTCTTTGACATCACTTGATTGTCATTTAATTCTGTTAGCTAAACGGCAAACTTATTTTATGTTCGCAAGCATGGTTTCGCTTTATTACGGCAGTGTAGTCGTTGCCTCTCTAGCGGGGTCGGTATGAAAGTAGTGTTTCATTGCTGATGCCACCGACGTTCGAACCATACTTTTTCGTTTACAAGTTAAAACAACACACTTTGTCAGAGAGTGCTGCTGTTTCGGTCTTGTTATTGTTGTTTTTAAAACGCTGCGTTTCACTGTTAAGGCAAGAGGACTCTGCGCCTGCTTTTGCCTTATTTTCATTACGTGAATTTAACCGTGCAAAAAACATCGGTAATTATCGCACCAAAATGCGCATTTTAGCAAGAAAAGCGCATTAATATTTGTCAACTATTCGGTGTCTTGTGGAAGAAAACGCCTTCTTTGTTTAAAAAAAGCGCTAAACATACAATTTTTCGTAAAATTAAACTTTCAGTATGTGGCGTACAACCCAATAGGGTATAATGCCCTTATGAAAGAAGAAGCTCCCCAAAAAGTACGTTTTGTTACGATCGAGGCTGATTTAGCAGGCCAGCGCATAGACAACTTTTTACGCACCCAGTTAAAAGGTGTGCCTAAAAGCATGATTTACCGCATTTTGCGCAAAGGCGAAGTGCGAGTGAACAAAGGCCGCGTTAAGCCAGAATACAAACTACAAGCCGACGATCTCATTAGAATTCCACCTGTTCGCGTGTCGGAAGGGGCGCCTGCACCTTCGCCAAAGCTGGAAAAGATAGCCACGTTAGAATCGCATATTTTATTTGAAGATGATCGTCTGTTAGTCATTAATAAACCGTCGGGAATGGCGGTACACGGTGGCAGTGGTTTAAGTTTTGGTTTAATTGAAGGGCTGCGCGCACTTAGGCCTGATGCTAAATTTATGGAACTGGTGCATCGGCTGGATCGCGATACCTCAGGCTGTATTCTCATTGCCAAGAAGCGCTCTGCGTTGCGGCATATGCACGAGCAACTGCGTACAGGGAAGATGGATAAGCGTTATCACGCGTTGGTAGCTGGCCAGTGGCCGCAAAATCGCTTCAAAGTTAAGGCTCCATTGCGCAAGAATATATTGCAGTCAGGGGAACGCATGGTCAGCGTCAGTGACGACGGTAAGCCGTCTGAAACCCGCTACCGCATATTGGCGAATTACCCGGGAGCCACGCTTGTAGAAGCATCGCCTATCACAGGTCGTACTCACCAAATTCGGGTTCACTGCCTCCATGCCGGTCACCCTATCGCCTGTGACCCTAAATACGGTGACAGCGAATTTGATGCGTTAATGCGCGCGAAAGGGTTAAATCGCCTGTTTTTGCATGCAAAAAGCATTTCATTGCTTCATCCCGCCACCGAAGAGCGCATAACTTTTACCGCTCCCCTGGACGATAACTTAAACGCAACGTTAAACGCCCTTTAAAAGATGACATTACAACAAGATTTAACTGCGCCAACTACGTTGGCGAAGCCCCGTTATAAAGTAGTAATTTTTGACTGGGATGGCACCTTGATGGATTCCGCTGCAAAAATTATCAATTGTATGCAAACTGCCGCTGCCCATTGTGATATGCCTATTCCCAGTGCCGATGAGGTAGGGCATATCATTGGCATCAGCTTAAAGCCGGCCATTAAGCAGTTGTTTGGCATAAGTGATGAGGGCTTAGCTGAGCGATTGGTGTTGGCGTATAAAGAAGCTTTTCTTGCCAAAGATACTACGCCTTGCCCCTTGTTTGATGGGGTGGAAGCGATGTTAGCGAATTTAACTGAAATGGGGTGCACACTGGCGGTAGCCACCGGCAAAGCAAGGCGTGGTTTAGATAGAGCGTGGAAACAGACCAATACAGGGCAATTCTTCAGTGCCTCGCGTACTGCCGATGAAGCTGAATCGAAGCCTTCTCCTGACATGTTACTACAGTTGCTAGCAGAGTTAGGTGTGAGTGCCGGTGACGCCGTGATGATTGGCGACACCACGTATGATATGCAAATGGCGAAGGCCATCGGTATGGACAGAATAGGGGTGTCATACGGCGTGCACGCTCAGGTGCATTTAGAGGCATTACACCCCAAAACTATTGTGCATTCTATTGCTGAATTAGAAACGGCGCTGTTGGCTTAGTACGTTGTTGGTTTAATTCATTGCGCCTGAAGTTGCCAATGTGAGCCCATTTTCACACGCTATATAAGTAAATGGCGCAATTTATTGGTTTGCTAGTTCGCAACAGCCATCTTAAGTAGATCTACGTTAAAATGTGTTATGAGTAAGTCGTTGAGCAACATGATAGGTAGCCCTATCAGGCTGTTGGGGTCGCGACTTTCAATGCTTTCGAACAACAACACGCCCATGCCTTCGCTTTTGAAGCTTCCTGCGCAGTCAAGGGGGCGCTCTTTTTCTACATAGGCGCGAAGTACCGCTGTGGTGTTTTGGCGAAACTGTACCCGAGTTTCTTCTACGCGAGTGACAGCGGTATCGGTAGCAGGGCGGTACACACATAGCGCAGTGTAAAACGAGACACATTGTCCCTGGCATGTACTGAGTTGTTCAACGGCCTTTTCGATTGTGCCGGGCTTGCCTAACAGCTTATCCCCAAGTGGTGTATTCACTAACGCAACCTGATCGCTGCCAATAATAATGGCAGACTTATCTATTGCTTTCAGTTGCTCTGCAACTTTTCGTGCTTTTTGTTCTGCCAAACGCACACTGAGCAATGTGGGAGACTCACCTGGCAGCGGGGTTTCATCAATATCTGGCGCACATGCCTGTACGTCAATGCCAATGTTAGCCAACAGCATTTTACGGTATTGTGATGAGGAGGCGAGTATAAGCGGCGTCACAAAATATCCTTTGTATTAAAATCAATGTGTTGCATGTTTTTGCTTGATTTTACAATGTTACAATATAACAGCTAAAGCATAACAGCCTTTTATTCAGCGAGAAAACACAATTTTGCTTTGACACAAAGGGGTTGACCCTATATCATGCGCGCCCTATGCAGAAAGTGAAACTCCCTCATTCGGTTGAACCGACTAAAAGTGCCATGAAACGCTCCGATTACCGGGGTGTGATTGCGTCTAAAGATATGGAACGATTGAGCGAGGCAGTTGTCCGATGCAATGACTATGTGGACGCAGAAGTACAGTTCGAAAAAGACGCGCAGGGTCTTACTGTCTTTCACGGCCGCTTAGCCACGCAGGTAACACTTATCTGTCAAAGGTGTAATGGTGAACTTGATTATCCCGTGGAAGCGGAATTCTGTTTTACTCCAGTGCAGGGAGACGAACAGGAAAGCGATGACATCATTCCCGAAGCTTACGAACCGGTAGAGGTCAACGACCACGGAGAAGTTAATCTGCTTCAAATTTTTGAAGACGAGCTATTATTATCATTGCCAATTGTGCCCCTTCATGCAGAGTCGGAGTGTACAGTGAAGCAAGATGATATGACGTTTGGAAAGATTGAACCGGAACAAGAGCGAGAAAACCCTTTCGCGGTTTTGAAAGAACTTAAGCGAGACCAGGAGTAAGTTATGGCAGTACAACAAAATCGTAAAACGCGTTCTAAGCGCGGTATGCGTCGCTCACACGATGCATTGACAGGCGCGACTTTGTCTGTCGATTCAACGTCGGGCGAAACTCACCGTCGTCACCACGTGACCGCTGACGGTTATTACAAAGGCAAGAAAGTAATCGGCGCTTAATACGGCGACTACATTTTGTCTAGACTAACCATCGCGTTAGATATCATGGGGGGCGATCATGGTCCCCCTGTTATCCTTCCCGCAGCCGTTAAGGCAATTCAACTTCATCCCGATGTGCGTTTCACATTATGTGGCGATGAAGAAATAATCCGCTCAGGTATTCGTTGTCTAACTGACAATGAGCGCAGCCGTGTCAATATTGTGCATTGTTCACAAGTCGTCGACATGGGCGAAGCACCTACATCCGCGCTGAGAAATAAAAAAGATTCTTCTATGCGTCGCGCTATCGAATTGGTAGAAAGTGGCGAGGCAAATGCGTGCGTGAGTGCAGGGAATACCGGCGCGTTATTAACCTTGTCTTTTTATCTGTTAAAAACCTTACCCGGTATTGATAGGCCTGCCCTTATCAATATGATGCCCACCACAAGTCATCACAATGTATTCCTGTTGGATTTAGGGGCAAATGTGAATTGCACGCCGGAAATCCTGTTTCAATATGGTGTAATGGGGTCGGTATTGGCACAGGAAGTGGCTTCTATTGCTTCTCCACGGGTAGCGCTCCTTAATGTGGGTGAAGAAGATATAAAAGGCAACGCGCAGGTAAAATCTGCCGACCAACTTTTTAGAGATGCCCCTGGTATCAATTACATTGGTTACGTTGAAGGTGATGACATCTTTACCGATCACGCTGACGTTGTCGTGACCGATGGGTTTACCGGCAACGTGGCGTTAAAGTCGAGCGAAGGCTTGGCTAAATTGGTCATCAACGAAGTCAAAAGACAGTCCAGAAAAAATTTCTATACGCGATTATTAGCTAAAATTGCGTTCCCTTTACTGAAATCTATCTATAACAGTGTGAACCCCGACCAGTATAACGGTGCGAGTCTGATAGGATTGCGCGGCATTGTTATCAAGAGTCATGGTAATGCACATTCAGACGCCTTTTATTACGCCATTGTACAGGCGATGAAAGAAGCGAAGATGCATTTGCCGGAAAAGATAAAAACAAAGATAGAAACGGTATTGTTGGAGCAGCTTTGAGCAAATATTCACGCTTTATAGGAACAGGTAGCTATTATCCCAGCGACGTGCGTACAAACGCCGATTTGGAACAAATGGTGGACACCAGTGACGAATGGATCACTGATCGCACAGGCATAAAAGAGCGCCGTATTATTGGAGCAGACGAAACCGCTGCTACCATGGGGGCCGAAGCCAGTAAAAAAGCCATCGAAATGGCAGGCATAGATCCTAAATCTATTGACATGATTGTGTGCGCGACCACCAGTGGTCGTTATGCGCTCCCCAGCACAGCATGTGAAATTCAACGCATTCTCGAATTAGACGGCATTCCTGCCTTTGATGTGGCTGCTGCGTGTGCAGGGTATTGCTACGCGCTAAGCGTTGCCGATCAGTACATTAAATCAGGCATGGCCAAGCGTATCTTGGTAGTGGGAACAGATTGCCTTAGCCGACTTATCGATCCGGCTGACAGAACGATGGTCATCTTATTTGGTGATGCTGCTGGTGCAACCATTATCGAAGCCAGTGATGAGCCTGGTATTCTCTCCACCCACATTCACGCCGCAGGGTCCTATGGAGACTTGCTGTACGTTGGTAACCCCACCCGTGGTGACGAGCAATCAGTCCACGAAAATTGGGGGGTTATGCGAGGCAACGAAGTGTTTAAAGTGGCAGTGACGAAATTGTCAGAAGTGGTTGAACAAACCCTTGCCGCCAACGGCATGGAAAAATCTGATCTTGACTGGCTAGTGCCTCACCAAGCAAACTTTAGAATTATAAAGGCCACGGCGAAGAAGCTGAATATGTCGTTAGACCAGGTAGTACTTACTCTGGAAAACTACGGTAATACCTCAGCAGCGACCGTGCCTACTGCGCTTGATACTGCTATCCGCGATGGTCGTATTCAGCGCGGACAGCATCTATTATTAGAGGCCTTTGGGGGCGGATTTGCATGGGCATCGGCGTTAGTACGCTACTAACCGGTGCATACGCCTACCTCTTTATTAAACGTGTTATCGTCTCTGGTAAATTAAAAATAATAAGGATTCGACATGACTAAGACAGCCTGTGTATTTCCTGGGCAGGGCTCACAATCTGTGGGCATGCTAAAAGAATTGGCTGAAAGCTATCCAGTAATTGAGTCGACGTTTAAAGAAGCGTCAGACGTATTGGGCTATGACCTTTGGGAATTAGTGCAAAATGATTCAGATGGCAAATTAAACGAAACCCATATCACCCAACCTGCTTTGCTCACCGCCAGTGTGGCCATTTGGCGCGTTATTCGCGAGCAAGGTATAGCTGTAGATTATCTGGCCGGTCATAGTTTGGGCGAATATTCGGCGTTGGTGTGTGGCGGTGCGATGGATTTTACCGATGCAGTTAAGCTGGTTGAAGCGCGCGGTAAGTATATGCAAGAAGCCGTACCAGCCGGTGCGGGCGCCATGTACGCCATTATAGGCTTAGATGATGCTGCAATTGCCGATATCTGTCAGCAAACTGCCATTGCAACAGGCGATGTAGTTGCGCCAGTTAACTTTAATTCGCCCGGACAAGTGGTTATAGCCGGTGAGAAAAATGCCGCGGAACAGGCTGCAAATGCGTGTAAAGAAGCAGGCGCAAAAAGAGCGCTACCCCTTGCGGTAAGCGTGCCTTCACATTGTGAATTAATGCGCCCAGCAGCAGACAAACTTGAAGATGCATTAGCGTCTTTAGCTATTCATCAACCTGCCATCAACATTGTGAATAATGTTGATGTCACCATTGAAACACAGGGCGATGCGATTAAAAACGCTTTAGTACGTCAGTTGTACTGTCCGGTACAGTGGACACGTACCGTAGAGTATCTGGCAGCTGCAGGGGTTGAACGCGTGATAGAAGTTGGGCCTGGTAAAGTGTTAACCGGCCTGAATAAACGAATTGAAAAGAGTCTTGAGTCTCTTGCCGTGAATACGCCTGAGGGTGTTGAAGCATTAAAACAATAAGGATCAGCAATGAGTCAATTAAAGGGTAAAGTTGCCCTTGTCACAGGTGCAAGTCGTGGAATAGGCAAAGCCATCGCGACACAACTTGCACAGCAAGGCGCTACTGTAATTGGTACGGCAACCAGTGAAAACGGTGCTCAGGCAATTAGCACATACCTTGGTGAGTTTGGTGGTAAAGGTATGGCACTCAACGTAACCGAAAAAGAAAATGTTGATACTGCCATTAAGGCTATCAATGAAGCGCACGGTGGCATTGATATTTTGGTTAATAATGCCGGTATTACACGTGATAATTTGCTTATGCGTATGAAAGACGATGAGTGGCAAGATATCATTGATACCAACTTAACCTCTATATTTACGCTGTCAAAAGCGGTGCTTCGCGGTATGATGAAAAAGCGCTTTGGCCGCATTGTAAACATAGGTTCAGTAGTCGGCAGTGCAGGTAATGCCGGTCAGGCAAACTACGCAGCAGCAAAAGCAGGGGTTATTGGGTTTTCAAAATCTATGGCTCGCGAAGTCGCCTCTCGTGGTATAACCATTAACGTAGTGGCACCAGGTTTTATCGACACTGATATGACAAAAGCCTTAAGCGATGACCAAAAAGAAGCCATTTTTAAAGATATTCCGGCCAATCGTTTAGGTGAACCTGATGAAATTGCCGCCACTGTTGCTTTTTTAGTGAGCGACGGTGCTGCCTATATTACAGGCGAAACCATCCACGTAAATGGTGGAATGTACATGGGGTAAATTCGCAAAAATTGCGAATTTTCCTTAGTTTGGGGTGGTATTTACCCGAACTTGGATGTAAAAATAGTATTTTACGAATTTCGAATGTCGCTGGTTTGACCAGAAAATTAGTTTAAACTGGTGCTTGCAAGGATGCACCTTGCAAAATAAACTAGCGGCACTTTTATTATCTAGTGACGTTTAAGGGAAACCTAGAATTATGAGTAACATTGAAGAACGCGTTAAGAAAATCATCGTTGAACAACTTGGCGTGAAAGAAGAAGAAGTAAAAGCAGAAGCTTCATTCGTTGACGATTTAGGCGCTGATTCACTTGACACGGTTGAGCTAGTAATGGCTTTGGAAGAAGAATTTGATACTGAAATTCCTGACGAAGAAGCAGAAAAAATTACTACTGTTCAATCAGCAATTGATTACATTAACGCGAACAAAGACGCTTAAGTCTTAAGTAGCGACAAAACGGCTCTTTTCTAGAGCCGTTTTTGTATCTCCTACCTTAGTTCCAAAGCGAGGGCTTTTTGTGACAAAACGTCGCGTAGTGGTTACTGGTCTTGGAATGCTTTCACCATTGGGTCTTAATAGCGAAGACACATGGCGCAAATTGCTCGCGGGCGAGAGCGGCATAGGTGAAATCACCCACTTTGACTGCAGTAATTATTCAACCCGATTCGCAGGTCAAATCAATGATTTTGATCCGCAGGAATACATCGAAAAGAAAGAAACCAAGAAAATGGACCGCTTTATCCAATTAGGGATTGCTGCGGGCAAGCAGGCATTAGCTGATTCTGGTTTATCGATTACTAATGAGAATGCACACCGTGTAGGTGTCTCTATCGGTTCTGGTATTGGTGGTTTAGAACAAATTGAACAAAACCACACCAAGTTAACCAATAGCGGGCCTAAGCGGGTATCGCCATTCTTCGTACCATCAACCATTACCAATATGATTTCAGGCTTTCTGTCCATCATGGAAGGGTTGAAAGGGCCAAATTTAAACGTTGTGACCGCGTGTACAACTGGGGTTCACAATATTGGTATTGCCGCAAGAACCATTGCTTACGGTGATGCAGACGCGATGCTGGCAGGCGGAGCAGAAGCCTCAATTACGCCACTTGGTATTGCCGGTTTCGCAGCCGCACGTGCATTGTCGTCTCGCAATGACAATCCACAAGCAGCCAGCCGCCCATGGGATAAAGACCGCGATGGTTTTGTTATGGGTGAAGGTGCCGGTGTAGTCATGCTCGAAGAGTATGAGTCAGCTAAAGCCCGTGGTGCGACAATTTATGCCGAACTGGTTGGTTTTGGCATGAGTGGTGATGCGTACCACATGACATCGCCACCGGAAGATGGCGAAGGCGCAGCGGCGTCAATGCAAAATGCATTATCAGATGCCAAGTTAGACGCCAGTGAAATTGGTTATGTGAATGCGCATGGTACCTCAACGCCTGCAGGTGATGTGGCAGAGGTTGCTGCTGTAAAACGCGTATTTAACGACCACGCTTACAAGTTACTGGTAAGCTCGACTAAGTCAATGACAGGACACCTGCTAGGGGCTGCTGGCTCTGTTGAAGCTATCTTTACCATTTTAGCGTTGCGCGACAAAATGGCACCGCCCACGATCAACCTGGACGAACCAGGTGAAGGGTGTGATCTGGACTTTGTGGCCAATAAAGCGAAGGCGTTTAATGAAGATTATGCGCTGTGTAATTCATTTGGTTTTGGCGGCACGAATGGGTCGTTAATTTTCAAGCGAATTTAAGCTTTTCAAACTTTAATAAAGAGGCAGTGACAGTGAAATTCCAACCTAATTGGAAACTTCATTTCACTGCCTTTCTTGTTTGCCCACAACAACTTGGTATACTTTATAAAAGTTAAAAGCGTGACAATACCGAGCAGGTGTAGAGAAGGTAGTGAAAATATTAACTGGCGATACGCCTATCTTACCTAGCGACAGGGCGTTTAATTATGGCGACGGTGTTTTTACCACGCTATGTGTAAACAGTCATGTGCCTCAATTACTTAAGATCCACCTCTCGCGCTTATTTCACGACGCTAATGCCATTGGTCTTCACGTAGATATTGATGCCATTAAACACGCCATACTTGAGGAAGTTGCTCGTAATAAACGTGCTAAAAGTGCTTACTCAAGTGCGTCAAAATACGTACTCAAAGTGCATATTTCAGCGGGGGAGGCAGGCCGTGGCTACGGTCGCAGTGCCACGTATCCACCTTTGGCAAGGATTAGCTGTCATGCTTACCCCACCCATTATGAAGCATTGGCTCAGAAGGGATTGACGCTAATGTGCGCAGATACCCGTCTGGCTATTCAACCACTGCTGGCAGGTGTCAAACACCTCAATCGCTTAGAGCAAGTACTCATCAAACGAGAGATTGAAAAAGCAGAGGTGGACGATGCAATTGTCTGCGACACCAATGATAAATTGGTCGAATCCAGTGCTGGAAACCTTTTTATTTACACTGAAAGTGCCTGGTATACGCCTTCGCTAAAAGGCAGTGGGGTGAATGGCGTTGTACGCCAATGCCTGGTCGATAGCTTGTTTGACGAAAATGCAGAAGTGCATGTGGGCGAGTACCCGTTAGCATTATTATACAGTGCGGATGCCGTGGTTATTACCAATGCGCTGATGGGAGTCATGCCCGTCAGTCGTATACTTTTCCCTAATGATAGAGAGAGGGAATATCCCATTAATGCTGACGCAATCACTCATCTTCAGTCGCTATTGCACGCCCAATACATAATAGAGCGCGACGAAATATCAGAAAATCGCTAAACCTTTAGCGTTCAGAACAGTCACTGAAAATCCTACATTTGGCTTAACGCAAAAACCGAGAATAAGAGATAAAATGGATTTATTGAACAATAAGAAAAGCGAAGGGCAAAAATGAGACGTTTCCTATTGGGATTGCTTTTTCTTAGCATAATTGTCGCGGTAACGTTGGTGTCAGGCATTTTTTACCTGTCGAATAGAGTAAGCGCACCGCTCACACTAAAAACTGATACGTTAGTTACCATAGAAAGTGGCAGTAATGCGTATCGCACGGTTAAATTCCTGCGCAATGAAGGATACAGCCAGATTAGCCCACTTGAAGCTAAATTGTGGCTTAAGTTCTTTGCAGGTAATACGTCGGTTAAGTCAGGTACCTATCAACTTTCACCGGGTGATACGCTGGTCGATGCGTTTCGAATATTTACCCAAGGCGAAGAATATTTGTTTGCGGTTAGTCTGGTTGAGGGGTTAACCCTTGCACAGTGGATTAGTGAACTTAACTATCATCCTGAGATAAATTTTGATCTCAATGACGATGTGCTTAAGCGCACTATACAACAAAGCTTACTTAATAATGGGGTGAACTGGTGTTGTGAGGACGTGCAGCACGCTGAAGGATTGTTCCTTGCTGATACCTATTTTTTCACAAGAGGCACCAAGGCCAGTGAAATTTTAGCACGTGCGCATCGCGCGCTGGTGTCGTTTGTCTCAGCGAGTTGGGATGAACGGGCAGTGGATTTACCGTTAACCAGTCCTTATGAGGCGTTGATCCTAGCCAGTATTATTGAGAAAGAAACCGCAGTGGCCAGTGAGCGGGACCTTATTGCCGGGGTATTCACAAATAGACTAAACAAAAATATGCGGCTACAAACCGACCCTACTGTGATTTATGGTATTGGTCCGACGTTTGATGGCAATATAACTCGGGCGCATCTTCGCACACCGACGCCTTACAATACCTATATGATTAAGGGGTTACCTCCGACGCCAATAGCGATGGCGGGGAAAGCCGCGATAGAAGCAGCGTTGCATCCGATGGATACCGAGGCACTGTACTTTGTCGCCAGAGGTGACGGAAGTCATGAATTTTCGACAACACTGGAAGCACACAACGCAGCTGTGCGAAAATACCAGCTTAAACGCTAAGGCTAAGCGCGCCATAGCGTGAATTAGTCTTCATAACATTGAGATCGATATAGAATAATGCGCGGAAAGTTTATTGTAGTAGAAGGCCTGGAAGGGGCAGGAAAAAGTTCTGTAATCGGCCTAATTGTTAAGTCTTTAGTTGCCGCTGGTAAGCGTGTAGAACAAACCCGTGAGCCCGGGGGAACACCCATGGCAGAAGCGATCAGAGAATGTGTAAAGCACGACTGGCAAGAAACCGTCAGTGAAGAAACAGAGCTATTACTGATGTATGCGGCTCGAGTTCAGCTTTTGACGAACAAAATTTTACCCTCGTTAGAATCTGGCGCGTGGGTGGTGGGGGATCGCCATGACTTATCGTCTCAAGCCTATCAGGGTGGGGGACGTGGTGTGAGCCAAGATACCATGTCAGCTATCAGTGACATTGCACTAAAAGGTTTTAAACCCGATTTAACCTTATACCTTGATGTTGAACCCGCCGTAGGGTTAGAGCGCGCCCGTGGACGGGGTGAGCTTGATAGAATTGAACAGGCTGGATTGGCGTTTTTCGAGCGTACTCGGGCTCGCTATCTGGAATTGGCCGACAATGATGACAGCATTAAAGTGATCAATGCCATGCAGCCAATGGAAGACGTGCACAGCGATGTGGTGACAGTGATCAACCAATACCTAAAAGTCACAGCAGCATCTTCAGTGAGTATGGGTTAATGTTACCTTGGTTTGAATCCTTGTATGCGCAGTTAATTTCGCGCTATTTATCCAAAAAGCTTCATCACGGTTTGTTGTTCAGTGGGGCAAAAGGTATTGGTAAATACTCTCTGGCACTTGCGTTAAGCAATACTTTGCTGTGTAAGCAACCCTCATCACAAGGGCCTTGTGAACAATGCCAGAGCTGTCGCCTGCGACTGGCTGGCAATCACCCTGATTTTCACATATTAGAAAGTGAAAAGCAGTTAGGCGTGGATAAAATTCGCGAAGGCATTGCTAAACTAGCAGGTACGGCGCAGATGGGAGGCAATAAAGTATTACTCTTGCCTCAGGCTGACAGCATGACCGAAGCGGCAGCGAACGCGTTGTTGAAAACGTTGGAAGAGCCCACAAATAATACCTTTCTGATCCTTATAACTGACCGTATTAACAAGTTAATGCCGACTATTTTAAGTCGTTGTGAGAAGCATGCCTTACCACTGCCATCGGTAAGTGACAGTTTGAACTACTTAACGCGCAATGGCGTAGAAGAAGCCAGTGAGTCTCTGCTAGCAGCATATGGGCATGCGCCACTACGGGTGGAAGAAGCATTGCGGGGTGAGGATGAGTTAACATACCGAACTTTTGTTGAGGGCATGCAAGCCCTTTTAGCCGGTGATGTTGATAGCCAACCTTATACGTTGGCAAACAAGTGGCAAGACAATGCGTCTCAGGTTGCATCGTGGTGTCAGAAAATGGCTCACGATGATTATGTGAAATTGCAGCAACCACGTGATTATAGCAGGTATAAGGCAAGTATTGAGGCAGTCAAAACGCTGCAGCACGCAGGAGTTAATAAATCCATGGTGTTATTTGGTTTGCTAAAACAGTTTCAGCACTAGTGAGCTTCGCAAAGGGGGGAGTCGCCTTTGCATACCTCTGGTGTATCAAAAAATTTATAGGTGTAGTTTGTTCGTAGATTCTCATTGTCATTTAGACAGATTAAAACAAGGCCCAGAAGCACTGGGTGAAACACTCCAATTTGCACGAGCACGAGGTGTAGAGCATTTTTTGTGCGTGTGTGTGTCCGTTAACGATTATGACGCCATGTTAGAAACAGTGGAGCAATACGACGATGTATCTGTGTCGTGTGGTGTCCATCCGTTACATCAGGATGAAGCGTGCAGCTATGAAGAGCTTCTCGCGAAGGCGAGTAGGGATGAAGTGGTTGCCATTGGTGAGACAGGGCTAGACTATTTCTATAGTCCAGAGAGCAAAGACGTGCAGCTTACCTCCTTTATTGATCATATTAAGGTGGCAAATGAAACCAAAAAGCCACTGATCATCCATACTCGCGATGCCAGAGAAGACACCATCAACTTGTTACGCGAACACAAAGCAGAACACACCATTGGGGTTTTACACTGCTTTACCGAAAGTCTGGAAATGGCGCAGGAAGCGATTGAGCTAGGCTTTTATATCTCAATTTCCGGGATAGTAACGTTTAATTCTGCTGATGAATTGCGAGAAGTGGTAAAAGCTATTCCCCTTGATCGTCTTTTGATTGAAACGGATTCACCTTGGCTTGCACCTGTTCCGCATAGAGGTAAACAGAATCAGCCCGGTTATGTGGTGGAGGTAGCAGAGTTTATCGCTGAACTTAAAGGTGTATCGGTCAGTGAATTGGCCAAAGTCACCACTGACAACTTTTACACCTTGTTCTCGCTTGCCGCTAAATCAGCCCAAAGCTAGGTGCACGGAGGATATAATGCCTCAATGGCGACAAGGATTGACTAAAAGCCTGCACCATACTCGTAGTATGCCTGAAAGCCGTTATTTTCAATTGGCGACCGTGGATGATAAGGGATTACCTTTTTGCCGCACGGTCGTGTATCGCGGCCTCACAGAGGACAATCAATTAATTATAATTTCTGACACCCGTTCAGAAAAATTTAAACAGTTGCAAGATAATGGTCATGCCCACGTATGTTGGTATTTCGCCAAGTCACGGGAGCAATATCGGTTTGGCTGTAAAGCCACACTTGTTACTTGGGATAACGACAGTGAATTACTGGCGTTCCATTGGCGTAAATTGTCTGATGCCGGTAAAAAGCAATTTTTGTGGGGAGAGCCGGGAACACCCAGAAACGATGGTTCTGCTCTTCATGTAGAGGGGAGTTTTGAAAAAGTGCCCCCACATTTTTGTGTCATTTTACTGACCATAGAAACCGTCGATTATTTAAGCCTTCGCGGCAATCCTCAATACCGGGAATGGCATCAAAAGGACGCTATGGGAAACTGGATAAGTCAGTCTGTTATTCCCTAAGTAGCTAAGTAGCTTTGCGCCCCACTTTTATACTGGCAGAGGGGTACTGTCTCAGGTGATCACGGTATTTCGACCCGACTCCTTGCCTTGGTACAGTTTTTTATCGACGGCATGAATACAGGCCTCCACGCTATCGTAGTCTCGAATGTCGGCAACGCCACTGGTAATGGTTGTCTGCACTGAGTAGGGTGGAACATCAATCACCAAATCAGCAACAGTCTTACGCAGTTTTTCGGCGACGTAATAGGCCTCTCTTAAATTGAGGGTAGGCAGTAATATAAGGAATTCTTCGCCTCCCCAGCGTGCAATGACATCACTCTCACGCAAATTAGCTTCTAACGCTTTGCCAATTTTAGTTAACACGATGTCACCCACTTGATGACCATAGTTGTCATTGATTTGTTTAAAGAAATCAATATCGATAATCAGCAAAGCAAAGGGGTAGCCGTGGCGCTTATATCCCTGCCACGCCGCTTTCGCTCTTTCAGTAAAGTAGCGCCTGTTTTTTAATCCAGTAAGGGGATCTTGGGTGGAAAGCAGGGTGAGTTTTTCTACCACAGCCTCTAAGTCTCTGGTCTTTTCCTCAACTTTAAGTGCCAGTGCTTCTGAACGTCGTTTTAAAGTGGCAAAACGCAGCCAAATAATAGTGGAAACTACTAGGATGGCTAACCAAACAAATAGTATTCGCCATAGCGGTTTGTCATACCAAGGCGGGACCACTGTTACTTCTAACTGAGCTTGCGCGCTACTCCATTCGTTCTTGTTGTTAATCGCCCTGACAGTAAAACGATAATGACCAGGGGCGAGATTAGTATAGGTTGCAACGCGGTTTTTATGGTCAGTGTAGCGCCAGCTATTTTCAAAATCAGCCAGTTTGTATGCGTAACGCAGCTCATTGGCATTCATAAAATCTGTGGCAGAAAACGCGATGGAAAGGGCGATGTCATTCGGTGTCAGTACTATTTCGCTACCTAAATTCTGTTTTTGCTGTGATGTCGTGCCATCATTTTCGTCTTTGTGCACTACTTCGATATCGGTAAAGTGCACCTGGGGTGCCCAAGTGACATTGCCTACTTGTTGCGGATCAAATTGAGTTATCCCGCCTGCACCACCAAACATAACGGTATTATCGCCTGTCACGGCGACAGAGCCGATGTAATAACCGTTGGCTATGGCGCCATTTTCTGTACCAAAATACGATAGATTTTTGAAATCAGGCGAAAGGTAAGCAATGCCCTCTATTGTGGAAATCCACAAACCCAAGACACTATCTTCAACTATTGCACCGATGGAAATGTCGCTCAGGCGGCTTTCGGATTTAATTTGTGTGACTTTGATACTAGACGCATCATATTTATCCAACGTCAGAAAATACAGACCTGAGGCCTGCGTTCCCACCCAATATCCACCCCGCTCAGAACGGGAAATCCATGTCACAACTGTTTTCTGAGAAAGTTTGTCAGTATATTCTGCAATACTGGTCAACTCGCCGGTGGTTTTATTTGCTAAATACAATCCCGCGACAGTACTAAGCCAAGCATAGTCACCGTTTTCTGTCAGCACCCGCGTGGTTAGCGATAATGGCCATTGTGCCACAACGGTGTTTTGGGAGGGACGGTAAACGAAAACACCGTCACTATAACCGCCATACCAGATGTCTCCACTACTATCGATATCTAGGCTGTAACCAGATTTTCCATGCAGGGCAACAATCTCCAATTCTTGGGTAGTTTTATTGAGTTTCGCTAAGCCTGCACGGGTGGTTACCCAAAGTGCATCTTGTATGTTGTCATAGTGAAGACTGAGTACATTGTCACTTTTAGTATCGTTGTTGGCAGCGGTCTTTATTAACTCGGATTGTCTTGAGTAACTTTTATCCTGTGGGTTGTATAGCCAGAGGCCTTTTTCATTTGCCACCCACACAAGGTTGTCTTTGTATGGTTCTAAAGAAGCAGTAAAACGTCCTTCACCCACTTCAGATGAATAAAAATGACTTTGCAGGGGATTGCTCAAGGCAAGTCCATCGTCTTTAGTGCCGACGACAATCAGTCCCGCATTTGTCTCATAAAGACTTGAAATTCTCTCATCTGAATGGTGTTTGTGATTGATCATTATGTGAGAGACTTGTTTGTTTGTGTGGCCCCTTAGCACATTGATGCCTCTTTCCGTAGCAATCCACACATCGCCATTTCGCTGAAGCAATATATCGTTTATGTAATTATCAGATAGGCCTTGTGATGAAGGTGTGCAGACGCTATCAAGTTGTTGGGGAGGTGCACTCGGGTCAAAAAGGCATGCGCCATGAGTGACCGTACCAAGCCAAAGTAAGTGTTTCTTTAAACCCTGAGTTGTTGCTACCAACCGCGTAAAATTGATATCGTTAAAACCCAACAACTGAAGAGAGTGGTTTTCTGCATCCAGCGTGTACAGACCAGCAGTCGAGGCAACATACAAAGTTCCCTTTATTACTTCAACATCAGTAATAGTACTTGTGCTGCTAGGAAGATAAGTCACGAGTTCTATACTGTCGGTTTGTTTAACATAGCGATACAAATGGCGCTCTGAAATAATCCATAATTGGTCGTCGTCGGTCAATTTAATACGATTGATCAACGATTTGTTAAACGGTGTGGTAGCCGGAAGCGCATAGTGCTTAAATTTTTCTGTATCCACATCGATGCGACTTAGACCGCTAAATGTACCTATCCACAAATATTGCCCATCGCTACTTGCTTCTATCTGAAGTGCTGTAAGCGTTTGTAAGCCGGTCGATAAGTCGTCGTGCCACATACCAAAATTGCGAAAAGTATAGCCATCAAACTTATCTACGCCTGATTGTGAAGCAAACCATAAAAAGCCGTATTTATCCTCAGCGATGTCGGCAATGGAGACATGAGAAAGGCCATTGTCAGTATTGTGCGTTTGAAAGGTGGGAGCAAACGATTGCGCGTACGCGTATGGGAGCGCCATAACGATAACCAGTATCATCGCTATTGCGAAGTGAATGAATGTAGTTGCGCGCATAATAAAGGGAATAATTACAAAAGTTTATCTTATTAAGTTACGACATTCCTCAGGACTTACAATCGGACAAAAGTTTAAATTAGAGAAAAAAGACCTCGCACGTGCGAGGCCCTTTACCATCACTTACTATTTGTCCAGACGGCCAAAGCAAATGAGTTATTCATTTACCAACCACACTGACGTGTACTGTTTTGCTCGTCCAGCCAAGTTTTCAATGGTGCAAAGTATGCCGCAATCGTGCTGGCATCCATCTCAGGTGAGCCAGTAAGCGTTTCCAGCGCATTCTGCCAAGGTTGGCTCATTCCCATTTCTAACATGTCATTGAGTGCTTTACCCGCTGCTTCGCTACCATAAATTGAGCATCGGTTTAGCGGACCTTCATCGCCGGCAATGTCACATAAGGCTTTGTGAAATTGGAACTGCAGAATGTGGGCAAGGAAATAGCGCGTATAAGGTACGTTAGCCGGTACATGATATTTGGCGCCTGGATCGAAGGCGTCAGCATCACGCGCTACGGGGGCTTTTACACCCTGATATTTTTCACGCAATTCCCACCATAAATCATTGTATTGTTCAGGAGTAACTTCACCTGACATGACTTTCCAACGCCATTGGTCAACCATAAGACCGAATGGGATAAAGGCAATTTTATCTAACGCAACCTGCATTAACATGCCTATATCATTGGACGCGTCTGGAATTTCGTCAATAAGACCAATCTGCTTTAAGTATTTTGGCGTTATTGAAAGCGCAATGGTATCGCCAATGGCCTCATGGAAGCCGTCGTTAGCTGATCCGCGATAAAGAAGTGGCTGATCTTTATAGGCGCGTTGGTAATAGTTGTGGCCAAGTTCATGGTGAATAACGTTAAATTCTTCCCCAGTTTTTTGAATACACATCTTGATACGCAAATCGTCTTTGTCATCCAGATCCCAGGCTGATGCGTGACACTGCACATCTCGTCCTTCTGGTTTAACAAACATAGAACGTTCCCAAAACGTCTCAGGAAGCGCTTCAAAACCTAATGAGGAAAAGAAAGATTCCGCTTGTTTTACCATATCGATTTCGCTGTAACCTTGTGCATTTAAGGCGGCGGTCACGTCAGGTACTTGCATTTCTTGTTGAGGTTTTACGATGTCATACACATTGCCCCAGGTTTGCGCCCACATATTACCAAGCAGGTGAGCTGGAATGGGTTGGTCTTGAGGGACAACATCTTCACCATAGTGCTCGCCAAGCTTTGCTCTAACATGGCAATGGAGCGACTCGTAAAATGGTTCAACTTGTGACCATAAACGATCGAGCTCTTTAGGAAACTCATCTGCAGGCATATCGTATTTGCCGCGCCATAGTTCACTTACATTTGCAAAACCCAGTTCTTTGGCACCAGCATTGGCCAGAGTTACTTGTTCTGCATAAAGTGGTGCCATGGGTTTGGCCACTTCGCGCCAGCCTTTCCAGTATTCCAGCAGTAAATCGGCGTCACGCTCTGTGGCCATTTCACTGCTCATCTGCACTAAGTTTTTGCAGGTGCCATCTTCACGGCAGTATTCACCCGAACCATACATGGCGCTAAGATCAGAACCGATCTTCGCTAAACGTTCAGCTTGTTTCGGATCTGAGGGAGGGGGCATCGTCAGGCCATTTTTTAACAAATCAAGCTGACGTCGAGTATCCGCATCCACTTCTATATCATTAAATTTGGCCGCTTCTTTGGCTAGGGTTGCCACTTTGGTTGACAGTACTTCGTTAAAATAGGCACTTACTGCAGCCGTATCATAGTTAATGTTAGTAGCGTAACTCCATTCAGCGTGGGCTGATGGTACCTGCATTTTTTCGATGTCACTTTGCGCTTGTTGCAGAAAGGCTTTTGCATCAGCTGCGGTTAATGTAACCGAAGTATCAGTTTGGGGGGCGTTATCCCCACATCCGAATAGGGTAATACTGACAAGAGCAGCGAGTAACGTGCGTTTGTGCTTAATCATTGTGTGTCCTTTGTTGTGATTTTTTTGTTGTGAGTGAGATACACAGAGACAGAGTGCCTCCATTGTGAAACGCGATGAGAAATTTGTAAAACAAAATCGAACAAACGGACAGAAATTGGTGTAAAGGCAAGGGTTTTAAGGATATGTATTCAGAGCGTGTGTATACTGTTTAAACGGCCTTGACTGGCTGCGATTTAGCCCTCTGGACCTTCAACCATTCACGTTGTTTAAACAGCACACATACCTTTGCAAAAAGTAGAGAATAGGGTTAGCCCATGGCTGAAACAGCGATGGCAACACTTAAAAGGATCATCAAATGCTTTGGTTTTAACGCCATAATTACCTCTTTACTGTTATCGCAGTAACTAAATAGTAGCGTCAAATTAGCAAACTCCCCATCCATAATTAGTCTAAAAAGCTTAAATGTCACTAATGTCATTTGGTGGGGAAGAGGTAGCTATAGAAAATTGCTAAACAAGCTAGGTTTTTGACCCTCGCTAACTAAGCATTCAAGTGGATTTCGCGACTAAAAGCCTTCCATTTAGACCGACATTTGTACACCAAAGGTCAGCCGGCCCTAGAGACACTGAATGAAGTGATTACCGAATTTTGGTGGAACAACATTGCTTAAATTTTTTACCGCTACCGCACAAACAGGGTAAATTTCTCCCGTACTTTAATTTTCCGCAGTCGTCATGTAGCACGCCGTCACGGTAACGCCACGCCCCTTGTTCTTTGACAAAGTAAGAGGTTTCATGAAGTTGGTACAGGTGATTATTTTCGAAATAGTAAGCGGTGAATTCCACAGAATCCACTAAGTCAGGTTCGTCAGATGCAGTAAAGCTGGTATCGGTAGATACATGGTTTATTTGTAATGCAAACCACTGAACCCCTTTCGCGCTTTCACTTAACTCAGTGATCGATAACCCTTGCCGCTCGTTTTCAGCATACGTATCTAAAATATAAGCGTAGTTTTGTAACGCATAGGCCGAAAAGCGTGAACGCATAAGTTGTTCTGCACTGTGGGGGAGTGCGTCCATTTTAATAAAGGGTTCACAACATGATTTAAAGGGAAGTGTTGAACAACAATAACAACGCATTACTAAGATATTACCGTATATAAACTGAGGGGCTCAGTATAGTATTAACTTATGCACTACCCAAATATTTCAGTATTGTCTTTCAGTATTACCAGGGACCAATGGCTACGTTTTGCCCCAATGAAGCACTATTAACTTTAATGTTTACCAAGCTTACCGAATAAAGTTCGCAAAGCTTTCTTATCATTTCACTGTCAGTGGGTTGTAGGTCTAAATCAATATTTTCCACATATAAGGTCTGGCATTGGCCACCGGTAATGAGCTTGCTGATCCATTCAGGTATTTTTTCTTTCTCAGGCTTCTGAATGCGGATGGCGTGGTCGACACCTTTTGCAAAACCAACGGTATCGGAAAGTAAATAACTCCAACCTTTACCCGTACCGCGATTACCTTCGCCAGGATAACCTTCAAACGGAAGCGGAAGCTGTACAACATTTGAAACCGCTTTAGAAGAAACCGATGTACGTAGCGCATTGATTCGTGAAACAGTTGATGTGTTCATTGCCATCCCCTTTTAACGGAAATAATTAAGCTGTTGTTTTATACAGTGTGTATGTGTGTACAGTATTCCTTGTTAGTGGTTTTTGCAAGTCATTAATTGTGTTTTTTTCGTTCAACGCTAGAGAGGTAAGGTAAGTGCTTTAAAATAAAGATTTTTTATTGGCTCAGTAGTATTATATTTCAATCGTTTTTAGGCGTGCTCATTGCAAGCAATTTCATTACATCAATAGGATTCAGGATTGATTAGTTTTTTTAGCCTGGGTTATGTGGGCATGTTTATATCGTCTTTTTTGGCGGCCACTATTTTGCCCTTAAGTTCTGAAGTGGTCTTAACAGGGCTGTATGGCGGTGGTTTTCACCCTGTTGCGTTATGGAGTGTGGCGTCAATAGGCAATGTGTTGGGATCACTTGTGAATTATGCGCTAGGCAGAAAGTACGGTAGAGTTGCTGCCACTCGTTGGTTGCGAGTGAAAGAGGCATCATTTAATCGCGCTATGGCTTTTTTCTCTCGCTGGGGTAAATGGAGTTTGTTTTTATCCTGGGTGCCTGTGATTGGCGATCCTATCACTTTGGTAGCTGGTGTTTTGAGAAGCCACTTCGCCTTTTTTACAGTAGCGGTGATCATCAGTAAAGCAGGGCGCTATGCCATATTGTTGTACGTACTAAGTTAGGATCTCAATACCTATTAACATTTGCTTTGTCTATATAGCGTACGGGTGGCTACTAACGTATAGCAAAGACTAACAGGCGTGAGCGATAGGGTCATGGTGTAAAGGCTCATTCCTTGGCTCGATGGGCGCGCTTAATTCGACTTACTTTATGTTTGATGCGTGGTATAAGCAGCAATAACCCCACTAACCAGTACCAAATTGGTTCCTGCCATATTGTTTTTTGCGACCAGCTGAAATGAACTAAAACCAAAATCAAAATAAGATAGACGCTATTATGCAGCTGTTGCCAGCGTTGACCCATTCGCACTTGAATTGCCTTAAACGACGTGACGGAGAGCGCGAGTAATAGGAGGAAAGCTACCATGCCTACTACGATATAGGGGCGGCTGAGCAACTCGTTCATCACCAGTGCCATGTCCAGTTGTAGCTCAAAGGTGATATAGGTAAAGAGGTGGGCGAAAGCATATACAAAGCTGTATACACCAACTAAACGCCTAAACTGAATAGGCGCTGGACTGGGCAACGCTTTGGCTAAGGGGCTCAGGGTCAGCGTGATAAGCAGTAAATGTATAGCCCAGATACCGGTTTGATTTAACAGGGTATTGACAGGATCTGGCCCGAGTGTGTCAGTAATCCCAGCAAAAAATAACCACATTAAATAACCAAGCGCCCACCCGTGGACAGCCCCTTTTATTGCCCGGCGTTGCCATACATTTAATCGCAGTGGTTTGCTACATAGTGGCATACAACAAACGGTCCTGTACTCGTTACCCTAATAAAAACGGGTTAAATCCATATTGGCATATAGCGGAGCCACTTCGTCATACCCGTTGAACATTTGGGTCGCTATCCGATTACGGGTAAGCAATCCACCCGAGGTAATTCTGCGCTCGCTAGCCTGGCTCCATCTGGGATGAGAAACCTTTGGGTTAACATTGGCATAAAAGCCATATTCGTTTGACGCCAAACGGTTCCACGTTGTGGGAGGCTGTTTGTCTGTCAGCGTTATGCGAACAATGGATTTAATACTTTTAAAACCATATTTCCACGGCACCACTAAGCGAATGGGGGCGCCATTTTGGGGAGGGAGTGTTTTACCGTATAACCCAACCGACAAAAGGGTTAAAGGATGCATCGCCTCATCTAATCGTAGCCCTTCTACATAGGGATAGTCGATACCACCACCGGTAAATCGGTTTCGCTGACCCGGCATCTGTTTTGGGTCGTAAAGCGTTTCAAAAGCTACATACTTTGCCGACATCAGAGGGTCGGCCTGTTTGATTAACGACGCAAGTTCAAATCCTACCCAAGGGATCACCATCGACCATGCTTCTACACAGCGCAGACGATAAATACGTTCCTCTAGAGGGAAACGGGTGGTCAGTGCGTTGTGATCCAGCGTGATGGGATTTTTCACCATTCCATCGACAGTTAATGTCCAGGGTGTAGTCTGAAACTCTGAGGCACGTTTGGCCGGCGCATCTTTGGACGTGCCAAACTCGTAAAAGTTATTGTATGTGGTTACCTTGTGCTGAGGTGTTCTGGTTTCTTCAATTTGATACTTGGCTGGTTGTGTAAAGTCCAAAGGCTGGGTTCGAGATGGAGTATCTTCTTTGTCATCCCCAAACCACCCCGCTGCGCTGGCTGAATTAGCCAAGAGGGTAGATGCGCCAATAAAGCCCATAGATTTGAGCAGGGTTCGACGATTGAAATAAATACTTTCATCGGTTACGTCGTTATCAGTTAATGTTACTGAGGGCTTAAATGGCTTGGGCATTACTCTACCTCTTTTTACTGTACAAGATTACAACGGCTACCAACACGACACGTACTAGCCCGCATTGCTTACTGCTATCTCTAGCAAATACGTTTAAATACGAAACCTGCGTCATAAGGTTTTGTTTTAAATAACGCATGCTTAAAGTAAGACCGAGATCACATATTTTTTATTTCAGAAAGTTAAGTTGTAGCCGCGATATGGTGTAAGCATGCATGGTAGACGGGGGCGTTAGTACTACATGTGAAAGCTATCTTGAATACCACCTTGTTTAGGAGAAAAAATGCTGGCGTAAAGACGTGAAGCAAATTCATCAGTCATGCCAGAAATATAGTCAGCCAGCACACGCATACCATTGCCAGATCCTTGCGCTTTGCGCCAACGAAGTTGGGTATTTTCCGGTAACAATCGGCAAGGATCAGACGCAAATGCTTCAAACAGTTCCATCACAACCAACTGGCCTTTGTATTCTAAAAGCTGCACATCGGGGCGGCGTATCACTTTTGTAAACACAAATCGTTTAAACAGCTCCAGGGCCTGTGCAAAATGAAACGGCATTGTGGCGTTAAACGCCAAAAGGGGATGTGTAAAGCCATCGACAGCTTGAATTTCTATTGCCGTTATAAAGCTGTTTACCAGCGCACCAATTGCGTTCTTTCTTTCGTGGTGCTTAGCACTAAACAGTTTGTCAGTTAATTTTTCAATGTTTTGCGAAAGCCAGGGGACATCAAGCGCCTTAATGGGTAAAGTGACATCATCGACAAAGTGATGCTTATGCACCATATCCATCACAATGGCGTCTTCTAAATCGTGAATGCCATAAGCAATGTCATCAGACAATTCCATAATAGAGCAATCAAAGGATTTAAATTGCGTTTTGCTGTGGCCATTCTCTTTGGTGCTGAATTGCATCAACCTGTCTTTATCACGTTGACTAAACGGTGCGAGTAACCAGTCAAAAAGTGGTTCATCGCAGCGAAAAAGGCCTTTTGGCGGATGCCATTCGTCAGCCTTTACTTGCCGTAGTGACAGGGGACGCTTTGGTGGCACAGTGCTACTGTGTAATGTATCAATAAAATTGGGGTACTTTACCAGCCCTAAAACACTACGTCGGCAGAGGTTCATACCATGCTCAGCAGTGTAGGGCTCTAGCTGGGTAATAATGCGAAAGGTCTGTCCGTTGCCTTCAAATCCGCCGTGGTCGTGCATCATGTAATTGAGGGCAATTTCGCCTCCGTGACCGAATGGCGGGTGACCAATATCATGGGCAAGACACAAGGTTTCTATCAAGGTGGGATCGAGCGCAAGGGTATTCGCTATATCGGGAAATTTACCGCACAACTGTGCAGTAATGCCTGTACCAATTTGAGCGGCTTCGAGTGAATGGGTAAGTCTGGTACGGTAAAAGTCACTCAGTCCCACACCGAGTACCTGCGTTTTGGCTTGCAAACGCCTAAATGCCGCACTGTGTAATACCCGAGCCTTGTCCCGTTGATAAGGGTTTCTATGATCGCCATCGCGACTGACACTTCGCGGTAAGCGGCGCTCGTGTAATGCTTCTTCCCATTTCGCTATCGTCACAACAACATCCTTCGTTTGTTACATTTCGTCTTGGGTGATCTCGTCTAAACTGAGTGAAAAACTGGGTACATAGCGGGTTAAAAAGTAATCTACCTCATCTGAATGATAGTCTTTTAATATTTTATCCAGGCGCTTTTTAGCCAGTTTAAATTCCTGATTGCCTGCAGTGAGTTCTTCTAAGGTTTTTAAATAGGCGCATAGCACGTCAGCGGCTTTAACAAGAAACGCTTCTTCTTCACTGTGGTAATGCGAATCAATCAGTGCGGCGTAGTCGTCGCGAAAGGCTTCTGGCGCCATTTCAATGAGCTTGTTTTCCGCGATCTTCTCAATTTTTTTGTATTCTGCTTTGATGGCGGGGTTAAAGTATTTTACTGGGGTAGGCAGATCCCCAGTCAGTACCTCAGATACATCGTGAAACATTGCCATAGTCGCAATGCGATCAGGGTTTAATGTTCCGCCAAAAAATTTGTTTTTGATTAACGCCAGTGCGTGGGCGACCATAGCCACTTGCAAACTGTGCTCCTGCACATTTTCGGTTCTTACATTGTGCATCAGTGGCCAGCGGTTAATTAGCTTTAAACGCGCCAAGTGAGCAAAAAAGTGGCTCTTATCTGACACACTATGCCCCTTGTTTATAAGTTCTGAAAAAGTTGCCGATACGGTGTAGCGCCGGTACTAGTACATCACTATGCGGTAAGAATACCAGACGGAAATAGATCCCTTCTTTTAAGTTGAACGCACGGCCGTGTACCAGCAGGATTTTTTCCGAACTCAGCAGATCCAATACCATCTGTTCGTCATTTTGAATGTTGAACTTCTTCTCATCTACCCGTGCAAAACAATACATGGCACCTTTGGGCTTAACACAATGGATTCCGTCAATGCCGTTCAGCATGTCTGTGGTGACATCCCGTTGAATGCGAAGGCGTCCGTTTTCTTTGACCAAGTCGTCGATACTTTGATACCCACCTAACGCGGTTTGAATGGCACTCTGACAGGGCACATTGGCACACATACGCATTGAAGAAAGAATATTCAATCCTTCTATATAGTCAGTTGCTAGTCGTTTATTCCCACTCACTACGAGCCAACCAGAACGAAACCCAGCTACGCGGTAGTTTTTGCTTAGCCCACCAAAAGTGACAAAAAACACGTCGTCAGCAAGTGAAGCAATGCTGGTGTGTTTGGCATCGTCATACAAAATTTTGTCATAAATTTCGTCACTAAATATCACCAGCCCATGCTGACGTGCAATTTCAACAATCTCTTTTAATAACGCTTCGTCGTAAACGGCCCCAGTAGGGTTATTGGGGTTAATTAAAACAATCGCGCGGGTCTTACTGGTGATCTTGCTCTTGATGTCGTCTAAGTCAGGAAACCAGCCAGCTTGTTCGTCACAGCGATAATGGACCGGTGACCCCGACGATAAACTTACCGCAGCCGTCCACAATGGATAGTCTGGGCTGGGGATCAACACTTCATCACCGTGGTTGAGCAATGCCTGCATCGCCATCATGATAAGTTCTGAAACGCCATTGCCAATGTAAACGTCATCGACGCGTATATCTTTGATGTTGCGCTGTTGGTAATACTGCATCACGGCCACGCGGGCGGCATAAATTCCTGTCGAGTCAGAGTATCCTTGGGACGTTGGCAGGTTATGGATAACGTCTTTGACAATATCATCAGGGGCTTCAAATCCAAATGGGGCAGGGTTGCCGATATTCAGTTTCAGAATTCGGTGACCTTCATCTTCCATTTTGCGCGCTTGTGCTGCAATAGGGCCTCTAATGTCATAACAAACATTATCTAATTTATGTGAGCGAGATACAGTTTTCATGGTCTATCTGGTTGATTTACATACCCTGAGATTATCGCAAAGCTCTCATAGATGCGATGGTATTTTCCCCACTTTCGACACTTTCTGCTTACTTTTCTGTCTGTTCGAGTGAAATTTAACCGCAAAAGAGGATGGATATTTTTAATGTGATTTAAATATAAAATCTTTGTAAAAATCTTGTGAACTTTTCATTCTGTGCCTATCGTAGTAATAAGGCGCGATAAAAACGCGTTGGTAATGAATAGGTTTATGAGCAGAGGTGATTTAAATATGTCGCACCATTTTAAAGAGACACCAGAAAATGCGATTACACAGAGCGGTATAGCCCGTGTCATTCCCTGCAAGGAATTAGACGTAGGCGATCCCATCAAATGGTTGTCACTTGCGCTAAGAGACGCTTTGCGAGCACCTGGATTAACTGTGTTTTACGGGGTGCTGTTTGCGGTGATACCGTGGTTTATTATGTATCTGGTTGAAATGACAGGGTGGCATTTGGTGATCCTGCCTGCCATCGTGTGCTTTATGCTAGTGGGTCCTTTTTTAGCCGCGGGGCTTTACGATGTGAGCTGGGAAATGGAAAAAGGCCACAAACCCACACTTCGCCATTCTTTGCGTGCAATGCGTCGCAATGCGTTTAATGAATGGGGATTTGCCATTTTACTCATGGTGATGATGATATTCTGGTTACGAGTCGCCTCCTTGATTCACGCCTTGTACCCTCCGTACATCGAAAATGACTTAGAGAGCTTATTGCCCTTTTTGGCATTGGGTACATTAGTAGGCGCGGGCTTTACCTTAGCCATGTTATTCGTTACCGCCTTTACTCAGCCCATACTCATGGAGCGCAAAGTCGATTTAGCCACGGCAGTATTGACCAGTGTTAATGCAGTCTGGTTGAATAAAGTGCCCATGTTGATATGGGGCGCTATCATTTTCAGTGCAGTGGCGATAGGTTTCGTTACTGGCTTCGTTGGCTTCATCGTACTGATGCCCTTAATTGGTTACGGTTCGTGGCATGCTTATATTGATGCTATTGAGACTAAACGCGAACGGAAATATGAGTAATTATGTAGTTTAATTACGTGATGCTCGGGTTGATTAAGGGTTTTTCACCGAGTTTACTTCGTTAATTTTGTTAAAATTACAAAAAAAGACGCTTCAGGGCGTCTTTTTTGTCTGCGTTTTTATATTAGTTTGTTCCATATATGTATTTAGCTATTAAGTTTTGGAATATGTGCAACGCAAAACTTAATTAAAAAGAGTGTCTTACAGAGTTAATGATTTTGTAACACGCTGATTTACGGGTTTTTTACCCAACCTACACAATCTTTCAACAGTAAATTTTTTATCCTTAGTGCATAAATAAAGTGCATGGACCGCCGTGGTGTATGCAGAAATCGTGTTTGCCATAAATCACAAATGTGGAAACCACCTTGAGGATAGAAAGATGAAATTAGTGAAAGCATTAGCAGTAACAGCAGTGATGGCATGTTCAGTTAGTGCCAACGCTGCTGCTCCACAAAAAGAAGTACGTTTTGTGGGTGAAACGCAGTTTGCAGGTTTTTGTAAAGCCATTATTAACGATGATATCCGCGTGCTCCGGTCTACTTTGTCGCGAAATGTAGGCGTTATAGGGGCAAGTCAACGTGAGGTACTTCGGTTAGTAACATCGGAAGAGGGGCTTACCTGCAATGGGAGTAGTCTTATTGAGTTTTCTGTTGAACGCGATGCAAACTCAATATATGAATATCTAACCTCGCGTAGTTAGAAGGTGTAACACGTACTAAGTGTGAAATTGTTCTTAGCAACGTATGAATAAAAGCGGGATAGTTGAGAATTGGCCGCTCTGAGCTGGCTCAATTTGAAAACCGTCCCGCTTTTTACGTTAATGTGAAACCTGTATACAGGTTTGACTGTCGCGGTTAATACTTAACAAGGTGTTATTTCTGCCTTATTAGATACTTATCCATTTACCCACTCTGGCTGAGCTTGCTCTGAACAAACGTTGAGTTTTAAATCTCAGTTTGAGCAACAGTACATAAGCAAGGGGCACCAGAAATAAACTGGTCAGGGTTGAAAAGACCAAGCCTCCAATGATGGCTATCGCCATTGGGGAATAGGGCGGGCCATCTCCACCTATCCGCGTGCTGCCCATTGCCAGTGGTATCAAGCCCAGCACTGTTGTGGCGACGGTCATTAAAATTGGGCGAATTCGCGTCATACAGCCTTCAACAACAGCATCGTATAAGGATAAACCTTCATTGATTAACTGATTAATTCTATCGACCAGCACAATGCCGTTGTTAACTACGATCCCCATCAGGATAAGCATGCCAATCATGCCCATGATAGACATGGATGTGCCGGTTACCATAAAGGCCCAAAACACCCCTGTGAAGGAAAATAGCAACGATGTGATCACCGAGGTTGGCAAGATAAGCGATTCAAACAATGCTGCCATCACCACGTAAATCATGCACAGTGCAAGCAGCATGTTCATTTGCATTACCGCATTTGCTTCATCCTGACGGGAGAAGCTACCGTCTAATGTCCACTTATAGCCTGTAGGTAATTCTATGTTCGACAGTACCTTTTCAATGCGCTCTCGGGCTTGTTCAGTGGTGGTTTCACCTTCTAAATTGGCGCCGATGTCTAAGGCGGTTTGGCGATAATTGCGATTGATTTGCGATAGCTGAGGTTTAACAGTGAAATCGGCAATCATATTCAACGTGATGGTCTGACCTTGGTTGAAGCCAATATTGACGTTTTTGAGCTCACTGAGCGAGGCTTGGATGTCGCTACCAAATTTTAATTGAACAGCGACTTCTCCTGCGTCGCCGTAGCGAAAGGTCCTTAAGTTACTGCCGCGAAGCGCAGTCGCAATCAGCTTAGCTACATTATTCACTTGAATACCAAAGCGATTGGCTTTTTCCCGGTCAATGCGAATTTGCACTTCATCGCGGGTGGAGCCTGTGTCCGCTTTGACATCTTCTAAACCTTCTATATTGGCCAGAATAGGGATGATTTGCTCTGAAATATCCAACAGAGTCTCAGAGGAGTCACCCAAAAGCGTGACGCGGACGCCGCCGCCATTACCACTGTCCCATTGGAAAGAGGGTCGCGCACGCACAAAAGAAGGCATGTTTTCGCGAATGTCTTTTTTTATCTCACTCACCGGCACAGGCAGATCGTCATTTAACGTTATTCCACTTACGGCATGGCCAGGTGTGAAATAGGTGTAGACCTGTTTGATGTGAAAGCGCGCTTGATTGTCATATAAATAGGCTTCCATCTTATCCACGGTCTTCTCGACCTCTTCAAGGGTGAAGTTTTGCGTGATGTGGTAATTTAGCCAAATCCGCTCCTGATTATCATTCCCTTCTTCATCGGACGTCACTACCTGCATGGGTAACACCGTCGATGCCAAGATGAGTATGGCTATCACACAGGTAGCTACTTGGTGTTTCAGCATCCAGTTAAGCGCTTTTCCATAGCCTCGAATATAACCTGGTGTGGTAGGAGTTTTGACAACCTTAATCGGCACTTTGGTGGTCAATAGTGGGATGAGGGTTTTTGCAATGAACAATGAGGCAAAAAGTGAAATACAAATGGCAACCGCAACATGTTCCAAAAATATGGTCACATCTATTTTTACACCAATGATATTGGGTAGAAAAACAATGGCTGTCGTAGCGGTACCGGCAATGACGGCCAAACTCACTTTATTAACACCCAATTGTGTTGCTTTAGCCACGTCACTATTGTGCTGACGTTCTTGAAATACGCTTTCGGTGATGACCACGGCGTTATCTACCAACATCCCTACTGCCAACATCAATCCCATTAACGACAGTATATTTAGGGTATAACCTAAAAGGTACATCACGCCTAATGTAATACATATCGAGAAAGGCACAGACAAAACCACAATGAGGGTGGTGGTGAGTTGGCGTAAAAAGAGATAAAGCACAATGACGGACAACAGGGCGCCTAATAAGCCAGCATTAAGTAAGTCGCTCAGTGAAGACGTGACACTTTTCGCCGTATCGTCCATGACAAATAAACTGATGCCAGTAAATTCGGGGTCTTCTTTTGCCTTTTCAATCACTTTCATTACTGCATCAGAGACTTCAACCAAATTACTGCCAGACTCACGAAACACGTTAAAGCCCACTGCAAAGGTACGATCGAGATGGCGACCTTCGTTGCGTTCGGGAAGTTCGTAGGTGACTGAAGCAATATCTGATAAGCGGACACTGCGATTGACCCACATGTTTTTAAAATCGTTTACATCAGTAAATTCACCGGCTGGGTTAACTAACACCTTTTCGCCGTTGTTGTACATGTAGCCAGCGGTAAGTGAGAAGTTTGCTTTTTGAAGTTGCTGTTCGAGCTTGTTGCCGTCAATGTGATAAGCCGCCATTTTTCGCGGGTCAAGGCGAATAGTGATCTGGCGCTTCATGGTGCCGTAAAGTTCGACTTTGGACACGCCCGGCACCCGTTCAAGTGGGCGTTTTAAGTTGCGCTCTAACAAGTCGTAGGCGTTAGATAAATCTCTGTCACTGGATACCCGAAGCTGAAAGATGGGCATGTCATTGGTGTTAAATTTATACACCATTATGCGTTCAATATCGTCGGGAAGTTCGTGGCGAATGGCATCAATTTTTTCCCGTGCCTCAATACTTTTGGCTTTTAAATTTTCGTCCCAGTCAAACTCTACAATGACCTCGGCCATGTTTTCATAGGACCGCGCGCGTAAGCGCTTTATCCCAGACATAGTGGCAATGGCTTCTTCTACAGGACGTGTGATCATGGTTTCAATTTCAACCGGCGTCGCATCGGGATATGGAATTTGCACCACCATTTCTGGGATGTCGATACCCGGAAATTTTTCCAGTGGTAACAAGCGTCCCGACACTACACCAAATAGCAGCATGGATAAAAACAGCATACCTATTGTGACCGGTTTACCTAATGCAAACCTAGCCAGCGATGCGCCAATACCGGCAATTTTAGTCATGTGCGGATGGTGGCTGTTTGTAGGAGGTGTAGGGGAGGTGCTCATAGCACACCTCCTTTTTGGTACTGGTCACGGCTGTCAGGTGCCAAGTCATTGTCCTGTGCCGTGGCCACGACAGTTTTGTTGTCGAACAAACTGTAAAGTACGGGCAGCAGAACCAGTGTCAGTAAACTGGCAAACAGTAATCCGTAGATGACAGTAATAGCCATGGGGGTGCGGATCTCTGCACCTTCACCAAACCCAAACGCCATCGGTAATAATCCCAAAATGGTGGTGAGGGTGGTCATCACAATGGGGCGCAAGCGCGTTTTCGCTGCATCGATAATAGCCGCTTCTTTTTCCATGCCCTGACGGCGTAATTGATTTATGCGATCGACAAGTACAATGGCGTTATTCACCACAATGCCGCACAACATGATAAGACCGATAAACACGACGACATTAAGCGGTGTATTAGTGAGCCACAGGCCATAGACAGAGCCTGCGCCAGCTAATGGGACAGCAAATAAAATCAGCAGCGGGTGTAGTAGCGATTCAAATTGCGATGCCATTACCAAATACACCATAAATATTGCCAGAGCGAGGGCAAACTGCAGTGAGCGGAAACTGTTTTGCATATCCTCACTTTGACCTGTAACTGAAGCACTCAGTGAAAGTGGAAGTTGTGTTTGCGAAAGCACGAGGTTTGCCACTTCCACAGCTTCATCCAGCTTGCCTTGGGCTAGGTTAGCCGATACCAACGCTACGCGCTGTTGACCCACACGGGTAATCTCACTGGGTCCTACGCTCATATACACATCGGCCACTGCACTTAAAGGGATTGGTTGAGACGCGCCTGGATTGACTACAATGGCACGCACACTGGCTATGTCATCACGTTGATTTTCAATGGTGCGTACCAACACATCGACTTTCCTGTCTTCGACACTGTACTGGGTAGCAATGCGACCACCTACCTTCGCAGCAATAAGCTCAGAAACGGTGGCGGCATCTAGTCCTAGACGGGCGAGTTTGGCGTGCTGAAAGGCAATTTTTAATTCAGGGTTACCGTCTCTAATACTAGTAGTGACATCGGCAAAGTTAGGGTAGCTAGCAAGCTTAGTGGCAATAGCGTCCCCATACTGTTGGAGCTGATTTAGATCATAGCCAGCTATTTCTATTTGAATAGGCGAGGCAAAACTGAATAATTCCGGCTCAGAAAAGGTGGCTTGTACATGAGGCTGCAAAGCAAGGTAATCGCGCAGGGTGGCTTTTACATTTAACATGTCTTGCTCGGTTGCAGCGGGCTTCATAACGATATTGAGTCTGCCCCAATTATCGCCCCCTTGGTTGGGTGCGGCGCTTATTAGACTACCCGTACCAGACATAGCATAAGTGCGCTTTACCAGAGTTTCGCCGCTTGGTGTATCGCTTATAGGGGACATGGCCACTGCGGCCAACTCGCGCATGATGTCATCTGTACGGGTAAGCGGAGAACCAGCAGGTAAGGTAACTTCAACGGAAAATTCGCCCTGTGAAAGGGTGGGAATAAGTTCCATGCCTAACTTCGGAATAAGTATTACTGCGCCACCGGCAAGTAAAAAGGCGATGGCGACCACAGTGGTTCGTGCACGAAGGCTTAAAGCAAGCAGCTTTTCATAGCTTGATGCCAGTAGCATAAACCCTTTGTTAAACACCCATATAAGTGGTTTAAATACAAAATGTAGTCCTTTGCTAATAATGTACCAGGTACCAATTACCAAGGTGACTAATGCGGCAGGCAAAAAGACAAAGACAAATTTAAATACCAGACGAATTGGGAGTGTTAGGTAAAATACAATTTTTCCGAGTAGTGTGGTAGGCGGTGCTTTTGGTTCAGAGGTAAAGGTTTCCTCGTGATCGAGTTGCTGTTTTTTCTTTTTGTGTGCCATCGCTGGAATGAGGGTAAGCGCGACTACCAATGAGGCCGCTAGGGCAAAGGAGACTGTCAGAGCCTGATCTCTGAATAGCTGGCCGGCAATCCCTTCTACGAAAATAAGGGGAATAAATACGGCCATGGTGGTCAATGTAGAGGCAACGATGGCGCCGGAAACCTCTTTCGTGCCTTCACTGGCAGCGATGGTTTGTGATTGATACGTATTTAGGGCATGTTTGTGTTTCTTGTGACGGTCGATGTTTTCTAACACCACAATACTGTTATCAACCAACAAACCCACAGCCAGTGCAATCCCACCTAGGCTCATCATGTTTAGGCTAATGTCGTTAGCATACATTAAGTTAAATGTGGCAATGACAGAGACCGGGATTGAGACCGAGATGATCAAGGTCGCCCAAAAATCTTTCAAGAACAGATATAACACTAACATGGCAAGAATACCGCCCATGATTGCGGCTGACTTTACATTATCAATGGCTTGTTTGATGAACACACTTTGATCGTACACTTGCGCAAGGGCATAACCGCTAGGCAGGTTTTGCTCTACTTCTTGAAGGCGATTAGCGACCTTTTGGGCGACGTTTACTGCGTTGGCATCGCCTTCTTTATAAATTGCAATCTCAACGCCCTCAGCACCATCAAAGCGGGTAACCACATCTCTATCTTTGAACGCGCTTTTGACTACAGCAACATCTTTAAGCTGAATGTTTTTGCCTTCAAAGCGACCGATAAAGAGGTTTTCGATATCACTTAAGCTTTCAAACTGATTAAGGGTTCTCACCAGAAATGCTTGGGCGGCATTATCAATACGACCTCCGGCAGCATTGACGTTCTCGGCACTTACTCGCTCGATAATACGGGTAATGGGAAGTGAGAGCTGACTGGCTTTGCGCTGATCAATCAAAATGTGTATTTGATTTTCCAGTCCCCCTCCGATACGCACAGCCGCTACTCCTTCAACAGACTCTAACGCGCGCTTTACTTGCTGCTCTGCGTATAACCGAAGGCGTTTCATTTGTGCTTCAGATAGGGTGGCAGATTCTGCCTGAGCCGTTAACCCTAATTTGATCACCGGATCTAAGCTGGGGTTAAATCGCAACAAGCGAGGTTTTTCAATATCCAGTGGAAGTTGTAAAACATCGAGTTTTTCTCGCACTTCCAGACTGGCAAAATCCATATCTGTACCCCATGCGAAGGAGAGAACGACATCTGATTGTCCTGCACGTGACGTTGAGGTAACTTTTCTGACACCCTTAACAACGCCGATTGCCTCTTCGATAGGTTTAGAAACTAACTGTTCTACTTCGCCGGGTGCTGCACCGTCGTAATCGGTGCGAATGGTCAGGGTAGGGTAGGATAAATCGGGTAATAAGTTGACCGATAATCTCCCTAAAGACACCATGCCGAACAACAAAACGGCAAAGGTGAACATACTAATTGCCACGGGGCGCTTAACAGCAAGATCGACAATGCGCATAGGTATAACTCCTTGTGAGATCCGAACTAGCCGTTCACTACTTCAACAGGGGCACTGTCTTTTAAGTTGTGATGCCCTGCGGTGACAACTTCTTCGTTGCCTTTTAAACCACTGATGATTTCGACTTCTTCATTGTTTTCAAAGCCAGTAGATACATCGACTTTCTTAACCTTGCCATTGTCGACTACAAATACGCTGTGGTTATTGTCTATGGTCACTAAAGCTCTACGCGGTAATAATGTGGCATTGGCGTGGGTTGCGTACTCTAGAGAAACATCGGTAAACATGCCTGCTTTGAGTTTATTGTGTTCGTTTGGCACGTTAAGGGTGACTTTAAATGTGCCTGTCGCTGAATCGATAACTGGGCTTATCCGTTGTACAAATGCCGTCATAGTATGATTACCCAGTGCAGCGACAGTCAGTTTGGCACCTTGACCAACGGTCACATTCGGCAGTTCGTTTTCAGGAAGGTAAACAACGCCTTGCAAATTGCGTTGTTGGACTATGTGAAACATGCGTTCACGTTGGAATGATTCGGTTAAATTGCCCACTTTGGCATTGCGCGATGCGACATATCCGCTGATAGGGGCGGTAATCGTAGTTTCTTTTAAATCCAGTTCGGCTAAGCGTACAGATGCTTTTGCAGATTCAAATTGTGCTTTTAGCTTGTCGTAAGTATCGTCACTGATAAGTTTTTTCGAATAAACTTTATTGACCTTCTCCAGCTCACTTTCGATGCCAGTTAAATCGGCTATCGCTTTGGAAAGGTTTAACTCATAGCGGCGCTTGTCCAACTGAGCCAATACCTGGCCCTTTTCAACGTAATCGCCTTCTTCAACAAAAATTTCTTCAATAATGCCTGATGCTCTGGCAACTACGAATGCTTCTTCTTTGGCCTCTAGAATAGCCGTGGTGTCATAGGTAGAGGTAATATCGCCAGTTCTTATACTTTGTGTCTCAACGGGAATGGCAAAAACAGTTTCTTCTGTTTGCTCTGCTTGTGCTTTCGCGTTAATAGCATCTGCATCGGAACACGCGCTTGTGGCCAGTGTAAAGCCGATAATACTGCTTGCTAACACCAGCTGACGAAAAGCGTGAGAAGAAAATACAGGGGATGTGCGTAGTGAAGTATCCATGGTTAAAAACCCTAGCAATGTTGTCGTTATATAATAATGACCACATACAGCAGCTAATATGCCAAAGATGTAAAAATATGTTAAATATCAATTAAAACAAGTGGTTATAATATTTTCGGAAGGGTGGAAATGAAAAGCCAACCTAAAAGGTTGGCTTTTTTCACTATCACTTGGTCAGTCTCGCCAAGCTAAGGTTTATTACACTAAAGTATAGCTGGTGGTAATGGTCACATTGCCAGCCAGCATCAGCATAACGGAACAGTATTTTTCCGCAGAAAGCTGGACGGCGCGCGCGAGCGCTTTATCACTTATCCCTTCGCCTGAAACGGTATAGTGGGCATGGATTTTGGTGAAGACCCTCGGGGGAGTTTCGGCGCGCTGCGCTTCTAAATCGCAGTGGCAAGCTTGTACGTCGTGACGGCCTTTCTTCAAAATATCTACTACGTCGATACTTGAACAAGCGCCAACAGCTACTAACACTGACTCCATAGGTGATATGGCATTCCCATTTCCGTCCATTACGGTGTTATAACCGCTGTCTGTTGCCCCTGAGAAGGTAAGGTCGTGATCCCACGTTACACGTGCTTTCATATTCTGTCCTGATTGTCTTAAGTAAAAGGAGTTATTGCGCTTGGTTTAAACGGACGGCGTCTGGGCTTAAGGTGATTTTTTTCTGCTTATACAGCGCCCCCAAGGCTTTTTTGTAGGCTGCTTTGCTGACGTTAAAATGTGAATATATCGCTTCAGGCGCACTTTTGTCGGTAAGCGTAGAAATGCCACCGTGGGCTTCTAAATCATCTAATATGGCCTGTTGCAATGCATCACGACCACCTTTATCAACACGCTGTAATGCCACATCTACTTTTCCATCCGTGCGAATGGTTTTTATAACCCCTTCAGTGGATTGTCCTACTTTAAGTGGTTTAAAGGCGTCGCTGTGAAAAATAAGGCCTAAACACTGCTCGTTTATAACAACTTTAAAACCCAAGTCAGTCTTGGCGTATACTAGGCAGTCAACGCTTTCGCCCTCATTGAGATAAGGGCTTCCTTCTTTTAGGAAGTAGTGTAGTTTAGTGGCTCCTAGCACCCTTTGCGTTTTTTCATCAAAAAACGCATGGACAACATAGTACATACCCGGGTTAACGGGTTGAGCTTGATAGTCGTTGGGGATCAGTAAATCATTGCTCAACCCCCAATCGAAAAATGCACCAAAATTTGTCGCAGACACTGCTTTGAGCACTTTTGTTTCACCCACTTGAATTAGCGGGCGTTTTAACGTGGCATATAGCTCACCTCGTTGATCAGCAGTGACGAAGACGTCTAGTGTTTGCCCCTCGTTAAGAGGAGTGTCGACTTCATCAATCGCGAGCGTCACGGTCAATGACTCTTCATCATTGTCGCGAGTAAAATCGTTATCCGCCATTTCATCGGTGTCGACAAGTGGTGCCAGCGCATACCCAAAAGGGTATTGGGCGACTACGCGCAATGTATTAATTTTTCCAATATTTATCATTAGAACTGACTTTTTAAAAAGAACAGGTAACATGATACTAAAGCGTGCCACTCTTTGCAGTACACTTTTATTCCCTCAATGCGGGTTTTTGATAGCAATCAGGGCAGAGGCATGTGCGAAGTGGCTTGGAGAAACTGGCGTGTATACAGCACGGCTGGTTGTGAAAATGTATGCCACAGTTTTAGCACTGAGTATTGAGAGTAAGAGTTAAACACAATGAAGTTAAATTGCGATTTAGGTGAAAGTTTTGGCGCGTGGTCAATGCCGGTAGAAAACGACATTATGGCGTTGATTGATCAGGCTAATATAGCGTGTGGATTTCACGGGGGCGATCCGGTAGTGATCAAACATGCACTGCGCCAAGCAAAAGCAAATAACGTCGCTGTTGGAGCCCATCCGTCTTATCCTGATTTACAAGGGTTTGGTCGGCGTAGTATGAGCATACCCGCAAATGAGTTAATCCCTATTATCCAGTACCAGGTTAGTGCTTTGGCTGGGATGGCGGCGCTGTGCGGTACAGAGGTCAGTTATGTTAAACCTCACGGTGCACTTTATAATGATATGATGAAACACGCTGACGTGCGTAAGGCCGTTTTTCAGGGAGTCGCTGAATTTGGACATGGAAAATATGCCCTTATGGTGCAGGCTACCGAACGCAATGCAGAGCTCAAAAAAGAAGCCGAAACTCTAGGTTTAACGTTGCTATTTGAAGCCTTCTCAGACCGACGTTATACGGATGAGGGGTTATTACAATCTCGACTGCAACCCGGCGCCGTGCTCGACGAAAAGGCGGCGTTGGCACAGGCAAAGCAACTGATCGAAGACGGCACAGTCACCACTTGTTCGGGTAATATCCTCAACCTCGACGCTGATACGCTTTGTGTTCATGGCGACACTATGGGGGCCGTCGACATTGCCCGCGAAATCAGAACATTTCTATAACTTCGCCTCATTAAGAACACATTTACCTGGGATAGTACATGCAAGCTTTTGGCAATATTGAAAAAATTGTTTCTGCAGGTGCAGATGCGCTTATGCTGTATTTCAACGGTAAAACACTCGATGAAGCAAATGGTGCATGTCACCGGTTACTCAATCAAATTGATGAGCATATTAAACAGGGCGATAGTACGTGGCAATGGTTGGTAGAATGCGTACCTTCTTACGACTCGTTGCTCATTGTGTTCGATATGGAGCTGATTGATAAGCATGGCGTTTATTCTGCAATACGTACACTTGTTGATGAGCGGGGCGAGCTGAACGGCGCCCACCTGATTAGCGAAACTATCACCACCATTCCTGTCTGGTATGGAGCACCTGACGCCAGTGATTTAAGTGTAATTAGTGAAAAGACCTCACTTTCTGTCGAGGAAATTATTCAGTTGCATACCAGTATGGAATACAAGGTGTATGCCGTCGGCTTTGCGCCAGGCTTTGCTTACATGGGAGACATACCTGAACCGCTGAGTTGTGCCCGTCTTGGTACCCCGCGTAAACGAGTGCCGAAAGGGGCAGTGGCAATTGCAGATAGACAAACTGCGGTGTATCCGAGTGAATCGCCAGGGGGGTGGCATCTGCTAGGCCTTACACCCCTTAACATGGTAACGCATGATTCAAACCGCAGTACGTCATTGCTCAAAGCCGGTGATAAAGTAAAGTTTGTGCCTATCTCAGAAGAGGAATTTAACAGCTATCATGAGAGTTGAGATAGGCCATAAGGGCCTTTTTAGTCTGATTGTGGACCATGGTCGCAAAGGGTGGCAAAGAGAAGGTTTTTGCCAGTCGGGAGCCATGGATAGTGACGCTTATAATTGGGCGAATTTTTTAGCGTGTAATTTAGACAATACACCTTGTATTGAAGCAATTGGTGATATGCGCCTTACGGTTGACAGTGACTGTGCTATTGCAGTCACTGGCAGAGAAGCGACGTTGAGTGTTAATGGCGAATCTCGCCGTGTTTATCAAACTCAATATATCAAGGCGGGTGATGAAATTACCTTTGGTAGTGCTCTGTTTGGCGCTAAAGCTTACTTGGCTATTTGTGGAAACTGGTATGTGCCAAGGGCTGTCGGCAGCGCGTGTATAGTGGTAAGGGAGCGACTAGGTGGACTCGATTCAAAAGGCAGTGCACTGGAAACGGGAAATTGCTTTGAAATAAACGCAAATGACTTACAGCAGCGAATGGGGCACCCCAGAACGCTTCCCCCACAATGTCAATTTACCTATGGTTTTGATGCACCTATTCACGTCACTCCCGGATATCAATTTGATAACTTTAGTGAAGTGGCGAAGCGCATCTTCGAAACCAGCCCTTATACAGTATCGCCTTCAATAGATAGAATGGGCTTTAGATTAAATGGCGCGCCTATTTCATCTCATATTTCCCAGATGCGCTCTGAAGCGATCCATATTGGCGCCATACAGGTGCCTCCAGACGGGCAGCCTATTGTAATGATGAGAGACCGTCAAACATTAGGGGGATATCCTAAACTGGGTTGTGTAAGCCCACTGGATTTGGATCGATTGGCACAGGCAGTGCCGGGGGAAACCGTGACTTTTACATTTCAAAACGATGAAGCGGCTAGAGCTGAATGGCTATTAGCAACAAGCCGCCGTCGGCGATTACAAGGAGAAATAATGTGACAATAGCATTTTTAAATGGCGAATTTTTACCGCTTGCTGAGGCGAAAATTTCTCCCATGGATAGAGGGTTTCTGTTTGGGGACGGTATTTATGAGGTAATCCCCACTTATTTGGGCAAACCAGTGGGTTTTGCAGGTCATACTGCGCGTATGGCGCAAGGATTGAGTGCTATAGGCATTGCTAATCCATATGACAGTGAAACATGGCGCGATATTCTTAATCAGTTAGTGGATAAAAACCGCGATAGCATTTCAAGTGGTAACATTGGTATCTATTTCCACGTGAGTCGTGGTACTGACACAAAGCGCTTTCATGCATACCCTCAAAATATTGCGCCAACTGTTTTTGGTTTTGCCTTTGAAATTGCGCCACCTCAGCCCACTAGCCGAGAAGACGTTAAGCCGTTTAAGGTTGCGTTACAAGAAGATAAGCGCTGGCAACGTTGTCACATTAAATCAACGTCTTTGCTAGGCAATGTTATGCACTTTCAAGCTGGTGTTGATGCCGGGGTAAACGAAACCATTTTGTATAATAGCGAGGGGTTAATAACGGAAGCCAGTTCGTGCAACGTGTTTATCGTAAAAGATGGGGTAATTATGACACCACCACTCAATCATCAGTTGTTACCTGGGATCACACGGGCTATAGCGATTGAAGCCTTTAGCCGAGCGAACCTTGACATTAAAGAAGTGTGGTTTAACAAAGAAGATCTAATTAATGCTGACGAAGTGTGGTTATCATCGTCGAGTAAAGAACTGGCACCGGTTGTTGAAGTTGATAACCATACTATAGGGACAGGAAAAGTAGGCGATGTGTGGGAACGTGCAATCAAGGCCTATCACGCTTTCAAATTCGAAGCCTGACCAAGATAATTAAGTCGCATAATGCAAAAAGCCCGCTTGAAGCGGGCTTTTTCTGTGCTATTTGTTAGCCATTTATTCAGCAGGCTCGTCGCAATTGCCTTCAGTGCATTCACCGTAAAGGTACAAGCTGTGGTGGGTAAGCTTGATATTGTGCTGCTTTGCAATCATTTCTTGACGCTGTTCAATGATATCATCTTCAAACTCGATCACTTTACCGCATTTCAGGCAGACGAGGTGATCGTGATGATCCTTGTGGCTAATTTCAAAAACGGATTTACCGCCTTCAAAATGGTGGCGGTTAAGGATACCGGCATCATCGAATTGGTTCAGTACGCGATAGACTGTCGCTAAGCCTATTTCTTCACCCTGTTCGATTAATATTTTATAAACGTCTTCAGCGCTTATGTGTTGGTTTTCTGGCTCTTGCAGAATTTGTAATATTTTAAGGCGAGGCAGAGTGACTTTTAGCCCTGCTTTTTTCAATTCTTTATTTTGATCCATCACAACCTACTAAGAACGAGTGAATAAGTATTGGGTGGTTATTATAGGTAACTTGAAGCAATTTAAAAGTAAAACCGTTGAAACTTCGTTTTCTCGATGAAATTTTGCCCGTTCACGGTTGTGCAATAATTTTTTTAAACTGCTCAAGGCCGCGGATTTACTGGCCTGACCAGATTGTAAGTGTAAGATAAGTAAAACAAATATGTAAAATAAACAAAACTTTTGATGCATTGAATTAACATCCTGTTAAACTAAACTTAAAGAGCTATAGATAACACTCACATTCTTTTTGGCATGTTTTTCGGTGGAAATGCCCATGCAGTTAACAATTATAAATAAAATCACACTGGGGTTCGGTCTCTTCGGTTGCTTACTGCTACTTACCAGTATTCTCTCTTATTTTGGTCTTAGCGGAATTAAAGATTCTGCACAAGACGTTGTGGAACGGAAAATGCCCGTACAGACCAGCATGGTTAAAGTAAAGACGGAGATCCTTTCACTTTCTGTGATAACAGCTAATGGATATCACGTAGAAAATAGCGAAGAACTGACTACAAACCGCGGCACATTCAATACTCTCTCACAGGCGTTCGCTGACGATTTGACACTGTTAAATCGGTTAATGCCGAACAATAAGGTTGCGGCTAACGCGGTACAAGCAAGTATGGCCTATGTCAGCAGTAGCAATGATATGTACAGCGCAATTGAACAGCGCATGAATATTGAACAGATGCTTGCTTCCCAATTAGAAAAAGTACTGATGACGGCAGATGAAGCCAGCGCGCTTATGTTGGATTTATCTTATTTGGACGCCAGCGACCCCAATATAGAAATTTTGATTGGGGCAGGTACGGCTATCGATAATAAATTATTGACGATGAATGATTCGTTTATCGAATTGGCAGCGTCTGACAATGCTGAACAAAGCGCAAATATTATAGACGATTTAGCTTATCAGCTAAGTAACTTACAAGTGGACAGAGATTACGTTAATCGATTGGCTACTGGGGTAGACGAAGGTGGCACCGTTGAAGCTTTCAATACTCAATACGATTTGCTCATCGAGGCAGTCAATGGAGAAAATGGCCTGATTGCACTTCAGCGTGAAAAACTTGATCAGGTAGCCAATGCTGCTCAAGCACAACGCCTTGCTAAGCAAGCCCTTGAAACGGCACTGACAGATATAAACTCATTGTTTGACACGGTTCAAGCGCAGTCACTTGAAGGGCAGAATGGAATTTTAGAGTCAGTACAAGCCAACCTGGTGCGAAACATTGTCGTTGCTGTTGTAGGGTTAATAGCGGCTATATTTTTGGCGGTAATCGTGACTCGCAGTATTTCTAAACCCCTGGGTCGGATCAACAAAGGCCTCAGTTTGTTAAGCCAAGGTGATCTGAGTACCAAATTGCCCGAAGAAGGAGGCGATGAGTTTTCTGCGCTGTCAGCGAAGGTAAATAGTTTGACAGACAGTTTAAGAGCGCTGGTGGGCAATATCTTAGAACAAGAAAAACGACTAATTGAGATAACGAAAGAAAGTGTCGAGCTGGGGAATAAGAGCTTATCTGAAGTAGACAAGCAAAGAGAGCAGGTAACGGTTACCTCGACAAATACGAAAGACGTTCAGGACAAGAGTCGGAGTAATTTAGCGCAAATAAACGATGCAATGAACGCCCTTCGGGACATTACACAGCAAAGTGCTGATATTGGTCAATTGGTTGAACGCAATCGTCAACAGGTAGAAGGTCAAGCAAGACAGGCCGACAGTTCGGCTCAAATTATTGGTCGTCTCGATGACAACTCACGCAGTATCGGGAGCATTCTTGATGTTATTAAAACCATTGCTGAGCAAACCAATTTGTTGGCATTAAATGCCGCTATCGAGGCTGCCCGGGCGGGCGAGCAGGGCAGAGGGTTTGCCGTGGTGGCTGATGAAGTAAGAACACTGGCCAACAGAACGCACGACTCCACTGAAGAAATTGAGCAAATGATTGGCAATTTACAAAAGGATGCAGCTGAAGCGGTTAAGGCCATTAAGTCGGGTCGAGAACAAGCACAGCAGGGCGTAGAGATTACTCAACAGGTATCTCAGCAAGTTGAAAGTATCAGGCACATTATCAAGCGCCTAAGCGACATTAATGAGCACATAGTGGATGATACACAGCAGCAGGATGTATTGTTAGCAGACGTGGCAGAGAGTCTCAATAAAATCGTTGCTTTGGCAGACGCCAGTGCCCAAAGTACGCGTCAGTCTAATGAATCTACTATGCTGCTTGACGCTCAGACCGACACGTTGAGAAAAGCAGTAGAACGCTTTCATCTATAGTTCAGCCATTGGTTTAAAATCAATTGTGGTTGCACAACACATAAAAAAACCGCTCAATGAAGTGACCCCCAATAGTTGGACATTCCAATTACTGGGGGTCTTTTTATGTCTAAACATCATCGAACTCTTAAGCTCAAAGTAGCAGAGTTTGCTTTATCTGAAAGCTCTTTGGCCGCAGGTGACAGATTCAATGTCACAGAACGACAGGTCCGTTACTGGACCGCTGTTTATCGAATTCATGGCGCTGAAAGTTTCAGGTCTGTTCACAAACCTTATTATCAAGCATTTAAAATAGAAGTGTTGAGAATAATGGCAGCTAACAACTGGTCACTCGGGTATACCAGTGCTTTCTTCGATTTATCGTCCCCCGGGATTCTATTTCAATGGCAAAAGCTATATGCTCGTGACGGCATCTCAGGTCTGAAACCAAAGAAAAAAGGAAAACCCCGCGTGAAAAACGACTCTTCTACGCCCAAACCATCATCTGAAATGACGGAAAAAGAACTCAGAGAAGAGTTGGACTATTTACGTGCTGAGAATGCTGTTCTAAAAAAGTTGGAAGCCTTGGCTCAAGCCAGAAAGAAAAAAGCAAAGACAAAACGATAGTCGTCGAAGAGCTCAAGGCCATTTATAGCTTACAAAATCTATTGAAAATCACAGGACTACCAAAGAGTGTTTATTACTATCATCGTAATACGCTGGAACGGTTGTGTCCCGATACTGGTTTATGCGCCAAAATACATAATATTTATCATAAACATAAAGGGCGATATGGCTATCGTAGAATTACCTCAGCCCTGAGAACGATGGGGCTTGTGATTAATCACAAGCGCGTACAACGCTTGATGAACGAGCTTGGTTTAAAGTCAAAGGTCAGAGCCAAACGTTATAAGTCCTACAAAGGAGAAGTCGGCAGAATCGCAGACAATACGCTCAATCGGGAATTTACGGCGGAGAAGCCTAATCAAAAATGGGTGACCGATGTGACAGAGTTTAAGATTAAAGACCAGAAAGTTTATCTGTCACCGATAATTGACCTGTTTAATCAGGAAGTTGTCAGTTATGAGGTACGAACCTCAGTTACATTACCATTGGTCACCGATATGCTTAAAGCCGCGACAAGTAAGCTAAAACGAGATGAAAAACCACTTATCCACTCGGATCAGGGTTGGCAGTATCAGAATAAACAGTACCAAAATCACCTTCGGGAAAACGGGTTACGTCAAAGTATGTCGAGGAAAGGAAACTGTTTAGACAATGCCGTTGCGGAGAACTTCTTCGGCATCTTAAAAACGGAGATGTATCACAACGAGACGTTCAAAGACGCTGACGAACTCATTGAAAACATAAAAGAATACATCGACTATTACAACAACGAGCGCATAAAGCTGAAACTAAAAGGCCTGAGTCCGATACAATATCGAAATCAGGCCTTGGCAGCCGCTTAGAAATGAGTCCAACTTTATGGGGTCACTTCACAATCGAGCGGTTTTTTTATAATAATATCATTAGGCCTTCAGGACCGTCTCGCGATCAGCTGACCTTAGGCAAGTTCTGCCAGACATAATTCGTCGTGAATTTGTTTACACCAAGCTTTAACGCGAGATTCTGTCAGTTCTGGTTGACGGTCTTCATCAATACCCAGACCCACAAAATGGTTGTCATCTGCCATGCCTTTTGAAGCTTCAAAGTCATAACCTTCAGTTGGCCATTGACCGACTAAAATCGCGCCTTTTGCTTCAACAATATCGCGGATCATACCCATAGCGTCGAGGAAATACTCGGCGTAATCTTCTTGGTCACCACAGCCAAATATAGCAACCAGCTTATCGTTGAAGTCAATTTGTTCAAGTTCAGGGAAGAAATCATCCCAATCACATTGCGCTTCGCCGTAATACCAAGTTGGAATACCAAAAATCAGTAAGTCAAACTCAGCAATATCTTCTTTGCTACTTTTAGCAATATCTTTAACATCGATAAGTTGTTTACCCAATTCCTTCTGGATCATTTTCGCAACATGTTCGGTATTACCCGTGTCACTTCCGAAAAATAGGCCAACGCTCGCCATATCTAACCTCTATTAATCGTTACTATTTAAACGCCTGTACTCAACCAGAACCATTCGATAATACCTTTTGCAAGGAACCCCAAGGCGCCTAAGCCAAGCACACCGTAGGTGACCACTTTGCCAATCAGTGGTACGTCGTTTTTACGCAATACGTCGTGTACCGCAAATCCCATTAATACAAACAGTATAAACAGACCGCCGTATAGCATGATGGACTCAATGAGTTCGTAGTTTTCTGCAAGCATAGTGTTATTACTTAAAAAAATCTGGCGCAACTATATCACAGTATATACGCGTGTAAGAGCTTAAAACGTTCAAAAGTAGGGAATAATTGCTATTCTCATCTGTATTGATAAGAATGCCGTCAATCCTGCTTATTTTGTTAACGTTCGCTCAACAATAGCATTAAATGCTGCCGGTTTTTCTGCATGTAGCCAGTGACCAGTACCTTCGATAATATGCGCTTTTGCCTTAGGAAAATAACGCGTAATATCGTCGCGGTAGGCTGGGGTGATGTAATCAGATTCACTCCCTTTAATGAATAAGGTTACACCCGAAAATTGCTGGTCAGTTTGTTCCCAATCAATAATATGGCTATAACTGGCAATTAATCCGTCCACATTAAAGCGCCATGCCCAATGACCTTTTTCGTCTTGATACAGACTTTTTAACAGGAATTGGCTTACCCCAGGCTCTTTGACAAATACAGACATCGCTGCCTCGGCGTCTTTTCGGCTTTCAATTTTATCAAGTGGTACGGCTTTTAAGCCATCAAACACCGACTGGTGACTGTGGTTGTAAGATACTGGCGCAATATCAGCCACAATTAAGTGTGAAATCACATCGCCGTGATTTAATGCTAACCGCATCGCCACTTTGCCCCCTAGGGAATGTCCCAGTACTGCAGTTTGGTTGATATGGTGCTTTTTAATTAACTGGTATACTGCTTCAGCCGCGTGATTAACGTTAAAACCATCTGTCCTTGGGGATTCACCATGGTCAGGTAAGTCAATGCTAATTATGTTATGGCTTTTTTCAAAATGGCGTTTCACACCAGCGAGATTATCTGCACTGCCGAACAAACCATGAATTAAAATTAGCCAGGGAGATTCGGCATCACGTGAGGATAATTTGTAGTTTAATTCCACGGAAAATTCCAAGTTGTTAGTCAGTTCGCCTAATTTAACTTTTGTTTGATTTTTCACTTAAATAAGAGATGGTTGAGTAATAGTAAAAAGGCCTGAAAGTCAGACCTTATTCGCATATATCACAGTAAAAAACGGGTAGGTTATTTGACGGAAAATTCGTCGAGGGATTTACCGCTATCTAGCGCATCTTTGTATACGCGAGGCATACGACCGATGCCGGTCCAAAGGTGTTCATTTCCGCTTTTATCTATCAATTTGTATTTCACAGGACGCTTTTTGCCCACCTTTTTGTTGGTGTCTGTATTTAACGCTTGTAAATCTTCAACATTTAAACCCGCTTCTTCCATTTGTTTTTTTATTGCAGCGAGCTTTTCTTTTTTCTCTTGTTCAGCTTTTTCGTTTTCAAGTGCTTTTTCTTTTCGTTTTTCTATTATGGAGCTCAGCTTTTCTTGTACTGACTCGAGCTCTTCAATGCTTAATTCCTTTACAGCACCTTGCAAACGTCTTCCGTGGGTTAAAATATCTAAAAATTCGCTCATTAATTAACCTTAATACGTTGTACTGAATTTCAGTTTGATTTTAATTAAAAGTAGCACAAAAAAAAAGCGAGCAATGCTCGCTTTTAAAAATAATCAGTTAAATAGTTAAATAACTATTTTACATATTTGGATAATTGGGGCCGCCGGCACCTTCAGGAACAACCCATTTTATATTTTGGCTGGGATCTTTAATATCACACGTTTTACAATGCACACAATTTTGAGCGTTTATTTGAAAACGTTTTTCCCCTTCTTCTTCAATGACCTCATATACGCCAGCAGGACAGTATCGCTGCGCTGGCTCTGCGAATTTAGGCAAATTAACAGTAAGAGGAATAGCGGGATCAATTAATTTAAGATGACAAGGCTGGTCTTCTTCATGATTGGTATTAGATAAAAATACCGAAGACAACTTGTCGAAGCTTAAAACCCCATCAGGTTTGGGATAGGTTATCTCTTTAGCCTGATTTGCTTCTTTAAGTTGCGCATAATCCTTGTGCTCATCTTTCATCGTAAAGAATAAATTACCATTAAAGAAATTTTGCTCTAGGGTGTTAAATGCACCGCCCCAGAAATTACCCAATTTATGAATTGCTGGGCCGAAATTACGCGAACGGAATAATTCGTCATATAACCACGATGATTTGAACTTTTCAGTAAAGCCAGTTAATTCTTTGGCAGGTGTTTCTCCATTTTCACAGAGGGCTTCAAAAATGCTTTCAGCCGCTAACATGCCAGATTTCATCGCTGTATGATTACCTTTGATTTTGGCAAAGTTCAGCGTACCTGCATCACAGCCAACTAATAGGCCACCGGGGAAGGTCATTTTGGGTAGTGAATTAAAGCCACCTTTAGCAATGGCACGTGCACCGTATGATACGCGCTTGCCGCCTTCAAGGTATTGCTTAAATACGGGGTGATGTTTCAATCGCTGGAATTCATCAAAGGGACTAAGGTAAGGATTGTCGTAGTTAAGGTCTACGATGAGCCCGACAAAGACCTGATTATCTTCAGCGTGATATAAATAGCTACCACCTGTGGCTTCATCAAGTGGCCAACCCGCACTGTGAACCACCAAACCGGGCTGATGTTTAGCTGGGTCGATATCCCAAATCTCTTTAAATCCAATCGCGTAATGTTGTGGAGAGCTGTCTTTATCTAATTCGAAGTGGGCAATCAGTTCTTTGCCCAGATGACCGCGACAGCCCTCGGCAAACACGGTGTATTTAGCACGTAGTTCCATGCCCGGCATATAGCCATCTTTCGGTTCGCCGTTTTCACCCACGCCCATGTCGCCAGTAAGTACACCGCCAACACTGCCGTCTTCATTATAGATAACGTCAGATGCCGCAAATCCTGGAAATACTTCTACGCCAAGCTGCTCGGCTTGCTCTGCTAACCAGCGGCAAACGTTGCCCATTGATACAATGTAATTGCCTTCATTATGCATCGTTTTAGGGGTAATGCCATTAGGCAACTTCTTAGCGCCTGTTTCATCTTTTAGCAGGTAAATGTGGTCTTCGGTAACCGGCGTATTGAGTGGTGCGCCTTTGTCTTTCCAATCAGGAAAAAGTTCATTTAACGCGCGAGGCTCAAAAACGGCACCTGACAATATGTGTGCACCTACTTCAGAGCCTTTTTCGACCACACAAACCATGAGTTCCTGGTCTTTTTCATTTGCAAGCTGCATCAGCTTACAAGCAGTTGATAATCCAGCTGGGCCGGCACCGACGATGACTACGTCAAACTCCATCGATTCTCGTTCCACGGGAGGCTCCTTATGTTCGAATTTTTATAGTGCACTATTGATGAAACAAATAATGCATTGTGTCAAAAACATGTAAATTAAATGTCGCCCTGAAAGGTAATGCAGGTTGACGTTTACGTCAACAGTAAGTACATTGCAGAGCAGTTTACGTTAACGTTAACTGGCGATGCATTATAACTGCTCGCGAACGTGGTGTTAACGACGTTTTAGAGCTAGCCTTTATAAAACGTACGTTCCACGGTTTTAATTAACGTAGCGCACATTGTTAAAGTTTCAAAAAGCGTGGTGAAGTAATACGTTTTTAATTATTAATAGTTAATTATTAGTAAAACGTAATAGACACCGACGAACTCAACAATTGAGGTAAATATGAAAATACTCGTACCGGTCAAACGCGCGATCGATTACAACGTTAAGGTAAGAGTGAAGGCCGACGAATCTGGCGTCGATCTTACAAACGCGAAAATGGCCATTAACCCTTTTTGTGAAATTGCGGTTGAAGAAGCCGTTCGATTAAAAGAAAAAGGTGTGGCCACTGAAATCGTTGTTGTTTCAATTGGTGACAAGAGCTGCCAAGAACAAATACGTACAGCACTGGCCCTAGGTGCTGACCGTGGTATTCAAATCGATACCGACCAAAATCTTGATTCACTTCAAGTGGCAAAGCTTTTATCTAAAGTGGTTGAAGAAGAGCAACCACAGCTTGTTATTCTTGGTAAACAGAGTATTGACTCTGATAACAACCAAACAGGCCAAATGCTTGCCGCATTAACTGGCATGCCTCAAGGTACGTTCGCGTCAGAAGTGGTTGTTGACGGCGAGAAAGTAAACGTGACCCGTGAAATCGACGGTGGTCTTCAAACTGTTGCGCTTTCGCTTCCAGCGGTAGTGACTACAGACCTACGATTGAACGAGCCGCGTTATGCGTCGCTTCCAAATATCATGAAAGCAAAGCGTAAGCCGCTTGATGTTAAAGCCGCAGCAGATTTTGGTGTTTCACTAGAATCAAACGTAAAAGTGCTAAAAGTTACGCCTCCGCCTCAACGAGAGGGTGGTATAAAGGTAGCAGACGTTGCTGAATTGGTAGACAAGTTAAAGAATGAAGCAAAGGTGATCTCATGAGCGTACTCGTATATGCAGAACACGACAACGCAAGCTTAAAGACGGAAACGCACAAGCTTGTCAACGCCGCGCAGAAAATGGGTGGCGATATTCACGTTTTAGTGGCGGGTGAAGGTTGCCAGGCCGTTGCCGAGGCAGCGGCTCAAATTGACGGCGTGGCAAAAGTACTTGTTGCTGACAATGCGGCATACAAGCATCAGCTTGCTGAGAATACGGCTGACCTAGTAGTAGAGCTTGCAAGCGATTACAGTCATGTTATTGCTGCTGCGACAACAACAGGTAAAAACTTCATGCCTCGCGTGGCGGCGCTATTAGACGTAGCGCAAATCTCTGACATCATAGGTGTCGAGAGTGAAGACACGTTTGTTCGTCCAATCTATGCGGGTAACGCGATTGCCACAGTGCAGTCTTCTGATACCAAAAAGGTGATTACGGTTCGTGCGGCTTCATTTGATGCAGCCACAACAGGTGGTAGCGCAGAAGTTACTGCTATCGATGTTGTTAAGGGCAGCGAAAAATCTGATTTCGTATCGGCAGAGCTCACTGAGTCTGAACGTCCAGAGCTAACGGCTGCAGAAGTGGTTATTTCTGGTGGTCGCGGTATGCAAAACGGCGAAAACTTCAAGCTTCTAGAAGGGATTGCTGACAAGCTGGGCGCTGCTATTGGTGCATCGCGCGCAGCGGTAGACGCAGGCTTTGTACCGAACGACATGCAGGTTGGTCAAACAGGTAAGATTGTTGCGCCTCAGCTTTATATTGCGGTAGGTATCTCTGGTGCAATCCAGCACCTTGCAGGTATGAAAGACTCTAAAGTGATTGTGGCAATCAACAAAGACGAAGAAGCGCCTATTTTCCAAGTGGCTGATTATGGCTTGGTTGGTGACTTATTCGACGTATTGCCTGAGCTTGAAAGTGCGTTGTAATACACCTTGATGGAAAAATCGATGTGATTAGTATAAAGGCTGCCTAAAGGCAGCCTTTTTTACAGGGCAACAAAGCGTAATGTGTAGGTAGTTTATTAATCAACCTGATACAGGCGGGTGCTACACTCTTACTACAGAATTGTCTTCTACACTAACTGGCGAAGGAATATAGGCATCTGCTTCCCAGTCATTCTCCCATTTTTCACCGTCGAGCAAATAGCGGAATTGGTATTCGTGATCTTTCTCAAGATCTACGGTAAGCGTAAAATCGCCACTTTTAAGCTTCTTCATCGACAAGGGTTGTGCTTTCCAATCGGTAAAATCGCCACAAAGTGCGGCTTCTTTGGCGTCACACGCCGCTTCCGCGTTTAGTCGAAATGTCACTTTGCACAGAGGTTTAGATTTCAAATATTGTTTCTTTAAGCTCATATTGTGTTTTCCCTTCAACATTGCGAAATTTCATTTCCCCAAGCTACAGCGTTAGTTTGGCTGGCCATAAAATAACAACCTCAGGTCAACTCATCATTAATGAGTGGTTAAATAATCACCGAAAACTGACTGTTTATCAATCTAACTTTGTATTCTTTTGGTATTTTTTTGGTATTAGCTATCACGCTAAAAGCGGCATACTTGGTCATTTCATTTTATTCACAAAATTTAACAATCTAAGGTGGGCAGGAGAAGACTAAACGCAGTACACTAGTATTGAAACAATAATAAAACAAACTCATGTAGCGATTTTGTGATTAACGCAGGCTTTCTTTTCCTATTTTGCGCTGTAAAAGGAAAAGTGTGTTGTCACGCGCAGACTGTGTTCCTAGGGATAGTAAATGAAAAACTCCATCTTGGTGAAAAGTGGTATTCCACTGATCATTATCATCGTAGCATTTGTTGTAGCAGCAATTATGATCAATGCGCGTAAACCGCCAGAGCAAGTACCCGTAGAAATTCCTGCATTTCTTGTTGATGCTGAAGCGGTAAGCGCCGAGCAGGTTAATTTCATTGTTAAATCACAAGGCAATGTGGTACCCAGAAATAAAACGGTGCTCAGTGCACAGGTGAGTGGTCAGGTAATTAGTCTATCTGACAGTTTTATGGCGGGCGGTACGTTTAAAAAAGGCGACGTGCTAGCGACGCTGGAACAAGATGATTATAAAACTGATTTGAAATTGGCCGAAGCGGAACTTGCACAAGCCCAAGCGGCATTACAAGAAGAAATTGCCCGGGGTAAAGTAGCAGAGCAGGAATGGCGTTCAGTGAATAACGTTGCGCCTCCTGAGCTTGGTCTGCGCAAACCTCAGCTAGCCAAAGAACAAGCGAATGTGAAGGCTGCCGAGGCCAAATTAGAGCGCGCTAAACGCAACCTTGCACGCACTAATATTACTGCGCCTTACAACGGCATTGTTGTCGAGCGCAATATTGACTTAGGGCAATTTGCAGCAACGGGGTCAACCATTGGTACCATTTATTCAACGGATACTGCCGAAGTAAGGCTGCCGATCACTGACAGTGATCTCATGTTTATCAATATTGCTGGCCAATCACAGCAAGGCGCAGGTGTTTCGTTAACGGCTGCAGTCGGTGGAGTAAAGCGACATTGGCAAGGCAAATTGGTGCGTTCTGAAGGCGTGCTAGATATGGGAAGCCGCGTGGTTTACGCAGTGGTTGAAGTGACAGACCCTTACAATGTGAATGCTACGCATCCCGCTCCTTTGCGGTTTGGACAGTTCGTGGAAGCAGAAATCACATCTCGTCAAAATGAAAACCTTATGGTGATCCCTCGCAGTATTTTGCGTTTGGACAACACAGTGTTAACCGTAAATGACAACAGAGAAATTGAAATAAAGCCGGTGGAAATTGCTCGCACTACCGCGAAAGAGGTGTTCATTCGAAGTGGTCTTGACGAAGGCAATTTGGTGGTAACCAGTGCGGTGCCTAACCCTTATAACGGCATGAAAGTACGGTTACCAGGTGACGAACCCGTTCTGAATGAAGAAACAAAAACCGATAAAGAGAACGACGACAGTGCGATTGAAAGCAACGCTTCAAGCGGAGGTCGCTAATGAGTCGTATTGATACTCAAAAAGGACTAATTGCATGGTTTGCACGCAATAGTGTGGCAGCAAACCTGCTGATGTGGCTGCTCATAGTGGGTGGGCTTTTCGGTGCTTTTAGCATAAAAAAACAGGTCTTTCCCAGCTTTGAGATTAACGTAATAAACGTTCGTGTGCCGTATCTTGGTGCTGCGCCGCAAGAGGTTGAAGAAGGCGTAATCCTTAAAATAGAAGAAGCTATTAAAGATTTAGAAGGCATCAAACAGCTGACTTCCACCGCGGTGGAAGGCATGGGTACAGTAAGTATTCAAGTGGAAGAGGACTACGATGTTCAATCACTGCTTGATGAAGTGAAAGTGCAAGTCGATGCTATTCCACGATTTCCCGCTGATACTGAGAAACCCGTTATATACCGCCAAAAAATTCAACAAGATGTGATTTGGTTATCGGTATACGGTGATGCGTCAGAGCGAGAACTCAAAGAGTTCGCGAAAGACTTACGAGACGATATCGCCAACTTGCCTGGTATTTCAAGTGTTCAGGTGGTGGGGGCGCGAGACTACGAAATATCGGTTGAGCTTTCTGAAGTGGATCTCCAAAAATACAATCTGACATTTGCCGACGTCGTTATGCGCTTGAGCCAAACCAGTGTGGATCTGCCCGGTGGTTCTATTCGCACAGAAAATGGTGACATCTTGCTTAGGACGAAAGGGCAGGCATACACAGGTTGGGATTTCTCACAAATTATACTGGTCACTAACCCCAATGGGACACGAGTGACGCTGGGCGATGTGGCGTATATCAATGATGGATTTATCGAAAACAACCAATACGCGCTGTTTGATGACAAGCCAGCTGTCAGTCTTCGGGTGAGAGCGGTAGGCGATCAGAACGCATTGGAAATCTCTGAGCAAGTCAATCACTACATCGACAGTAAAAAGGCCGAGTTTCCTGCCCATATTACCGCAGATACTTGGGGCGATAGCTCATTCTATTTGGCCGACCGCCTGAATATGATGCTAGAAAACATGTTTTTTGGTGCGTTACTGGTTTTCTTAGTTCTGTCTTTGTTCCTTAAGATAAAGCTCGCTTTTTGGGTAATAGTGGGTCTACCCGTGTGTTTCTTGGGTACGTTGTTAGTGATGCCACTGGATATGGTGGGTGTGTCTATCAATATGCTCAGCTTATTTGCCTTTATACTGGTTCTGGGTATTGTCGTTGACGACGCCATTATTATGGGGGAATCGGCCTATTCTGAAATAGACAAAAAGGGCCACAGTACTGAAAACGTTATAGCGGGCGTGAAAAAGGTTGCTATGCCAGCCACGTTTGGCGTACTGACTACTATTGCCGCGTTTTCGCCTATGCTTATGGTGTCAGGGCCATTTGGCATTATATGGAAAACCATTGGTATGGTAGTGATAGTCTGCCTTATCTTTTCACTAATAGAGTCGAAACTTATATTGCCGGCCCATTTGGTTCATATGAAACTGAAGCCTTACGATCCAGAAAAGGCTAATCGCTTCCAAAAATTCAGAGACTTTTTTAGCGAAGGTATCAAAACCTTTATTCACAATACCTATGCCCCGTTTCTGGCTAAGGCTATACGCAATCGTTACACCACGGTTGCAGTGTTCGCCGCCATGCTTATTCTTACGGTAGGGCTATTTGGTGGTGGTATTGTACGGTTTGTATTTTTCCCTAATATTCCCAGCGATTTCATGATTGCAAGCTTTGAGCTAGAGCCTGGTTCATCGTTGGAACAACGAGACCGGGTGCTCACCACGCTGCGTGAGGCTATGCACCGCATGGACGAGAAAGTTGCAAAAGAAAGCGGTGAGCGGGTTATTAAGCACGCCATTGCATTTGACAATGGCAATTTAGGTGGCGAGATTTTTGCTGAATTGACCAAGGGGGAAACCCGCGCTTTGACCGATTTTGAAATCCAGGACTTGTGGCGAGAAGAGTTGCCTGAAATTCCCGGTGTGAAGTCGTTTAATATCAGTTCTCCCGGCGGCCCTGGAGGTGGTTCGGATCTCAGTTTCGAATTTAGTTCCAGTGATATAAAAGCACTGCGTGCGATAAGCGAGGAATTGAAAGACGCCTTAGATACCTATGAAGGTGTTACCGATATCAATGACACTTTTTCTGGGGGAAGCGAAGAAATTCAACTGGCGTTAAAACCGCAGGCTGATGCTTTGGGTATTACGCTACAGCAATTGGGTCAACAGGTGCGCTTTGGTTTCTACGGTGCCGAAGTACAGCGGATCCAACGAGATGACGAAGAAGTCAAAGTGATGGTGCGTTACCCCAAAACGGAACGCAGTTCCGTCGAACACCTTGAAAACATGCGTATTAGGGCACCGAATGGCCAGGAAATTCCATTTGAGCAGGTCGCTACGTTTCGGGTTGGCCAAGGGTTTGATTCTATTATTCGTGTAGACGGTAAACGTTCGGTAACTGTAACTGCTGCGGTAGATAAGGCATTGATGGATCCTTCTGAAGTCACTAACGACGTTATTGAGAAACTTATGCCGGACTTGCTAGACCGATACCCACGCGTCGAGTTTCAACTTCAGGGTAATTCGAAAGAGCAGGCCGATGCGATGTTTAGTCTGATGCAAGGGTTGTTGTTCGCGCTCTTTGCGATTTATACCTTGCTGGCTATTCCACTGCGCTCATACACGCAGCCATTTATTATAATGTCGGTGATCCCGTTTGGTATTGTCGGCGCTATTATCGGGCACTTAGTGCTGGGCATGGCCGTTAGTGTGTTGTCAATTTGCGGTATTATTGCGCTGTCTGGTGTGGTGGTAAACGACAGTTTAATCATGGTCGACTTTGTGAACCGGGCCCGAAAAGAGGGGCTATCATTAATGGATGCTGCCATTAGTGCGGGTACTCAGCGCTTCAGAGCTATCATTTTAACGTCGTTGACGACATTTATGGGACTAATGCCCATTGTGTTTGAACGTAGCCTGCAAGCACAGATTGTTATTCCTATGGCTATCTCGTTGGCGTTTGGCATATTGTTCGCAACCATAATCACACTGTTACTGGTACCGGCGCTTTACTTGATCTTAGATGATTTAAAGAAGATATTTAGAGGCCGTCAACACAATCCACACACCACGGAACATCAGATAGATGTAACGGGATAATTCGCCGCTTAAGCAATGTTTGATCAAAGCCGCTTCATGAAGCGGCTTTTTTGTTTGCATTTTGAACAAATACACATATACTGTATAAATATCAGTATGGTTTATTTTGAGTCTAACTAATTTGCTTTCTTGCGATAAGGGGAAACACAATGCAGACGGGGATTAAAGGGGTCGATCAGCTTATTGCTAAACACGGTATAAAGGTCGATGTAGGATTTGACGATTTTCAGCGGCGAAGCCGCCTGACCGGTGGCGATGAACGTGCCCAGGCTTTGCCTTTTTGCATGTATCAAAAAGTAATGAATGCACCACTTTCGCGTATGTTTACGGTTCATCACTTTTATATGCCTGATCACAAAGGCAAGTTAGCCTCTTTTTTATTTAATGAAAAAGGGGAGTTAATAGAACAAGTGTATTATCAAAAAGTGGCGCGATGGGTAAATGTTTGCAGGAAATTACAGCAATGGGTACAAACGGCGACCTCGGATATGCAAATGGCTGCATAAAAGTGCTAGGTGCGTATAAAAAAACGGTAACGCCTTTAGGACATTACCGTTTTTATCAGTGACATTACACAATGCAATGAATAGCAATCACACTGTGTATTTTCTATTTAATATCACGCTTAGAAGTAAGTGTACTTAAACTCAACACCCCAAATGCGTGGCTCATTCACAATACCGGTTAGGTTTGCAAAGTCTATCGCACCTTTAACGTTGTTTTCGTTAGTAATGTTACGACCAAACAACGCTACACTGTAATTGTGGGCAAAGTTTTCGTAACCAAGGCGTAAACCACCTTCGAAGTTATCGTCTGTAGTAAATTCAACCGCTTCGTAAAGGAAGATATTGGTTTCACCTTGAAATGCCCAGTCAGTGAATACGAAGAATTCACCGTCGTCACCCATTGGGATGGAGTAACGGGCAGTGAAGTTCAGAATTGATTCAGGTGCCTGAGGGAACGGGTTGCCATCAATAATAGCATTGTAACCGTCTGGACGTTGGTCTGTAACAGTACAGTTTCCAGTAAATCCAATACCTGCATTCGTACCACAAGGGGCAACGGTTAATGAATCATCTTGGATTTCTGTATGGTTATAGCTATAACCTGCTGTAAGGGTTAGCGCGTCTGTCGCTAGCCATTGTGCATCCACTTCAAAACCGTACGCTTCACCTTTATCGGCATTAACCAGTGCCGTAAAGTTATTCCCGCCACCGATAGCAGAGAACTGCATGTCATCTACAGTGTAGTAGAAGGCAGCCGCATTCAGGCGTAAGGTATCATCAAGCAGGTCTGATTTAATACCCACTTCAAATGAATTAATAGTTTCAGCGTCTGCAACAGAAGGTGCGCCTTCAAATGCTACGTCACGACCCTGGATGGTTTGTGCACGGAAACCATTGGCATAGCGAGCGAACACAGACATGTCTTCAGTTACACGGTAGTTTGCACTAAGTTCATAACTGGTTTGACCGTCATCAACGTTAATATCGTCGTAATCTTGAATTGCAGCTATACCTAACACAACCGCAAAACCGTTAACGTTCTGATCGCCTACAACCAGTGATTTTTTATCGTGTGTATAACGAAGACCACCAGTAATATTGAGTTTTTCGTTAACTTGATAAGACGTTTGGCCAAACACAGCCCAAGTCTGGTTATCATGAAAAACGGTTGTGGCACCGAAGAATCCATCGATACTGGTTACATTGAAAGAGGCATCATAGTAGAACGCACCGACTTGCCAGTTAAGTGGATCGCTGGTGTTGCTTGCAATGCGGAATTCTTGAGTATATTGCTCAAGATCGTCAAGGTTATCTTGAGTAACATAGTTTTGTGATGCAATCGCATCGCCGTCGATATCACCTAAGCTTGAGCCTTCAGCAGTTTCAATCGCCGTAATTGAGGTGAACGTGACCTCGTCCATATCGTATTCTAATTTAAGCGATGCGCCTAAACCTTCATATGATTGTGGGTTGTTGTCAGTACCGTTACCTTCTAGATCGCCATCGTAAGATACCGTTTCACGATCGTAGCTATCGTTTAGGTCATTGCTGCCTTTATCAAAAACATTACCGCGGAAAATTGATGCAGTACCTTCAAGGTCGCGACCGTGTACGTTAAACAAGGCAGAGAAGTCTTCTGATGGTTCCCACAACAATTGTAGGCGCCACGCTTTCTCGTCATAGCCACCTAAAGCGTCTTTTTGGCCAGATGCAGCGTTGTCGATATAATCGTCACGCTCTTGAGAAAGTACTGAAAGGCGGGCTGATAGGTCATCGGTAAGACCGCCGCTAATTGCACCTTCAAGGTTCATGGTGCCAAATGAGCCGAAACCTGCTTTCGCGTAGCCTTCAACTTCTTGAGTTGGCTTTACGGTGTCGAACTTAATGATACCTGCTGTGGTGTTACGACCAAACAGAGTACCTTGTGGTCCGCGAAGTACTTCTACTTGTTGAACATCAAATAGTGGGAAACTTTTAAGTACCACGTTTTCCATTACCACTTCGTCCATGATAATAGAAACAGGTTGTGATGCAGCAAGGTCAAAATCGGTATTACCGAGTCCGCGAATATAGAAACGGGGCGCCACACGACCATTTGAAGACTCTGCATACAAGCCTGGTACGCGTACCGCAAGGGCTAGAATGTCTTCACCGCCTGAGAAAAGGCTTTCGAATTTTTCACCGCTTAATGTCGCAACAGAAATAGGCACTTCCTGTATTGACTGAGTGCGCTTTTGCGCAGTAACGGTAATTTGTTCAAGTGAGGCTTCTTTTTTTTCTGTCGTTGCGGCCTCTTGAGCAAGAACTGAAGAGCTGAACGCTGCACTAACTGCAAGAGCTAGTGTGGCGATTTTATGTGTTCTCATGTTTTCACCAAGATAAATTTATAAATTATACTTTTGTAGTGTATTTAGCATAATGACAAGTCAATCTATGCTTGGCGCCGCATTTTACACAAAGTTCGAAATAAAAACTTCAAAATTGTGCAACTTTGTCTTTACTCCTTAATTTTTGCACAGTTTTAGTCAATTTTAGCCGCTGTAATGTCATATTTTGCACAATAGTAAAGCAGTGTGTCACTTACAAGGCTACCAGGTGGTGCATGAGAAAGGCCAATGAGAGTGGAAATAACAAGCGTTAAAATAGGAATAGTAGAAAAAAGCAGGGGCGAAACTAACGCTACGTTTACACCACACGTTTAAATTTGGCGCGATATTGCGAAGGCGACATGCCGGTTAATTTTTTGAACAAACGCGTAAATGAGCTCATATCCTCGTAACCCACTGAATTAACAAGTATCTCTAGGGGAGTGTGGGTGGTTTCTAATAGCTTTCTGGCGTGCTCAATACGCAAAGATTGCAAATACTGCCAAGGGGTCATGCCGCAGGCATGCTTAAAACGCCTGAGCAACGTGCGTTCTGTCATATTGTGTTTGGCTGCCACATCACTGAGCGTGAGCTTTGTGCCTAACTGTGTTTCAAGATATGACTGTACCGCCACTATATCGTTATCACCGTGAGCGCGCCGCTGTCTGCTACTGGCGTAAATAGTCTGTGTTGTTCTTGATACATCCAGTACATGAGACTTAGCGGTATCACTGGCAACCTGATGTCCACAATATCGTTCAATCAGTAAAATGGACAGATCGATCCATGCCATACCGCCACCTGCGCAAAATACCGCGTCATCTTCCGTAACCATCTTTTCAGGCTGTAAATTAACCCTTGGGTACATTGCACTGAATTTATCTGCATAGCCCCAGTGAGTCGTGGCGACTCTATTATCTAACAGTCCAGATTCCGCTAATAAAAAAGTGCCGGTGCAGTTTGCACCAATATCAGCGCCCATCTTTTGTAACCGTTTTATATGTATAAGTTGGGAGTGCATGTCGTTTAATACGTCGTCGATATTCCCGCCGATGGTAGGGATAAGCAGAATGTCAGTGTGTGATACATCTTCAATGGCAATGTTGGGGGTCAGGGTAACCTGGTTTGAGCACAAAAAAGGCAACCCGTGTGCAGCGGCAAGTTGCACCTTAAAGAAAGGGGTAGTTGGGAGCTGATGAATGCGTTGCCAACTGACTCCGGCAAAGGCAAACACATCCAGTGCCCCTGTAATGGCAGAAGCAAGGGCTTGGTCAAACCCTAGTACGGTGACCGTGTAACTTGTTTTATTCATATAAGTAATGGGCGTTATGATAAAAAATCACCGCAGGTAATAGTTGGCGGTTTTAACCATTATTGTGTCATTAATGACAATGATGGCACGATAACGTTTGTGACACAATGTGTTAACAAGTACTCGTGGAGGACACTATGGCCGATCAACTCATTCCCCGTCGGGAAATGCAATTTCAACTGTATGAAGTATTGAACACCGCTTCCTTATGTGAGCAAAAACGTTTTGAAGAGCACAATGTAGAAACGTTTAACGCCGTTATCGATATGGCAGAGAAAATGGCAGAAGAACTTTTTCTGCCTCACAATGCGTTAGCGGACAAAAACGAGCCTACCTTCGATGGCAAAAAAGTGTCGATGCTTGAAGACGTTAAAGTGGCGTTTGATACATACCGAGAGGCTGGCTTTATAGCCGGACACTTCGATTTTGAGGACGGCGGAATGCAACTTCCCGTCACCATTATGAATGCGTGCGCAGGCTATTTTCTGGCAGCTAACCCGTCGTCAACCGCCTATCCATTTCTGACGGCGGCTGCGGCAAATGTGATAAAACACTTTGCTTCAGACGACATAAAAACGGCGTTCCTTTCTAAAATGCTGACAGGGGACTTTACTGGCACAATGGCGCTAACGGAACCCCATGCCGGCTCATCATTGGCTGATATACGTACATCGGCGCGTCTTCACGACGACGGTACGTATCGCATTAAAGGCAGCAAAATATTTATTTCAGGGGGAGAGCACGAGTTATCAGACAATATTGTGCACTTAGTTTTGGCGAAAATTCCAGGTGGCCCAGCGGGAGTCAAGGGTATTTCACTTTTCGCCGTACCTAAATACCGTTTGGACGGACAAGGCAATCCCGATGTGCGTAATGACGTGACCCTTGCGGGTTTGATCCACAAAATGGGGTATCGCGGCACCACGTCAACGGCGTTGACTTTCGGTGAGAATGGCGACTGTCACGGGTATTTAATTGGTGAACCCCATCAGGGGTTGCGCTACATGTTTATGATGATGAATGAAGCGCGAATTGGTGTGGGGTACGGCGCTGCGATGATTGGTTATCGCGGTTACCGTTACTCGTTGGAATATGCCAAAGATCGTACACAGGGTCGAGCTGCGCCACATCTGGCACCAGAAGACGATCCCACGCCCATTATTAATCACGGTGATATTCGCCGAATGCTATTGGCGCAAAAGGCGTATTGTGAAGGGGGCATGTCACTGTGTTTGTACGGCAGTATGCTTATCGACGAATTAGAAACCGAACAGGATAGTGAAAAGCGCACTGCGCTTTCCCAACTACTTGATTTACTTACACCTGTGTTTAAAGCCTGGCCATCAGAATTTGGACCTAAAGCAAATGATCTTGCTATTCAAATATTGGGTGGTGCCGGTTATACCCGAGAATATCCGGTTGAGCAGTGCTGGCGAGATAACCGCTTAAACCCTATCCACGAAGGTACCAATGGTATTCAGGCGCTTGATTTATTGGGTAGAAAACTTTGGCAACATGACGGTAAAGGACTAACCGTTCTGCTTGAGCGTGTCACTTGTGATATGAAGCGGGCTGAAACGCCTCGAGCACAAGCGCTAGTAGCAAAAATGAAACCTTACTTTGACCAGTTAGGGGCGCTGATCCAGCAGGCTGCTAAAGATATTCGATCTGATAAACAACCGGTTTTACTGACAAATGCAAGCTGCTTTCTCAATGTGTTTTCCAGTTGTGTAGTGAGTTGGATCTGGCTTCGCCAAGCCAATGTCGCTGAGCAAATGTTAACTAAAGGCGCACAGGCGCAAGATATCGACTTTTACGAAGGCAAAATGGCTGCAGCAGAATACTTTGTTCATTGGGAGCTACCCTTGGTATCGCGTGATATTGCCTTACTCACTTCGCAGAACAGCACCTGTCACAACGTGAAGGCCAGCTATTTCTAAGCTTGAAGAGATAAGTCACCAAGGAAATAAATATGGGTTATAAAAAACAACAGCTGATTTGTGATGCTGAGGCCAAGTTTGCAATCAAGCCATCTAAAATTTTAATCATGAAAGCGGAGTATGAACTATGAACCCTGTCGCTGATGTAAAGGGAAAGCATATATTGATCACTGGCGGTGGCTCAGGTATTGGCGCAGCATCTGCCCGCTTGTTAAGTGAGCGTGGCGCCTTGGTGGGAGTCGCAGACCTAAACCTAGACAATGCTCAGAACGTGGTAGAGGAAATTCAATCATCCGGCGGCAAAGCTTATGCTGTTGCGGTGGATGTAACGTCACCAGAACAGGTGAAGGGCATGTTTGATAGTGCATTTGCACAAGCCGCTAAAATAGACGTGATAATTAACAATGCTGGAATAGATCATATGCCTGCGCCATTGACTGAAGTGGATGACGCCATGTTTATGAAAAACTTACAGGTTAACTTAGCCGGTGTATGGTATTGCATGAAAAATGCGCTGACTCATATGACCGCCACAGGTGGCGGTCACATTATTAATATCGCTTCGGTAGCTGGGCTTCGCTCTGCCCCCATGATCAGTGCTTACAGTGCTTCAAAACACGGTGTGATTGGCCTGACAAAGTCTGCAGCTGTGGAGTATGCCCGTGCCAATATCCGAATTAATGCGGTCTGTCCCAGCTTTGTTGATACCCCAATGGTACAAGGTGTTCTGGCAAGAATGGATGAGCGTGGTCGCAAAGGACTGATTGGGGCAAACCCAATGAAGCGCCTTGGGAAGCCGCAAGAAATCGCCAATGCCATTGCGTGGTTGTGTAGCGATGAGTCTTCTTTTATGACCGGACAAGCGGTGGTACTGGACGGTGGTATGTTGGCTTGAGTGTATAGAACGGCGCAAAGCCACGTAAACTGTGAATTTACGTAAGGTCCTCTTTGATAGACCTTTGCTACAGCAAGAATTAAGGAAATAACAATGAAAGATTTATTTGATTTAACCGGAAAAGTTGCTTTGGTCACCGGCGCAAGTCGCGGAATTGGCGAGTCAATTGCCCGTTTATTGGCGCAATACGGCGCCCATGTAATTGTTTCAAGTCGCAAGATAGACGGTTGTGAAGCGGTGGCGTCATCTATTCGAGATGCCGGCGGTAAAGCCACTGCATTGGCATGTCACGTTGGTGAAATGGATCAAATTAGCCAAACCTTCGAGACCATTAAACGGGATTTCGGGAAATTGGATATTTTGGTTAATAACGCTGCGGCCAATCCATTTTTCGGCCATATTCTCGATACGGATTTAGGCGCCTATAACAAAACTGTTGATGTGAATATTCGCGGCTATTTCTTTATGTCTATTGAAGCGGGCAAAATGATGAAAGAGCAGGGCGGCGGGGTTATTCTTAACACGGCTTCTGTCAATGGTATTACCCCTGGCGACATGCAGGGCATATATTCCATCACAAAAGCCGCGGTGATCAGCATGACAAAATCCTTTGCCAAAGAATGTGGGAAGTTAAACATTCGCGTAAACGCATTACTTCCTGGGTTAACGGACACCAAGTTTGCCTCGGCACTCACCACTAACGAGCAAATTTTAAAGCATGCTCTTAAAGTGATCCCATTAGGCCGCGTTGCCGACCCTGACGAAATGGCAGGTACAGTACTTTACCTTGTCTCTGATGCGTCAAGTTATACCACTGGCACGACAGTGGTTGTGGATGGTGGTATGCTTGCGTAATTAATGACGCAAATGAGATACGATTATGCATATATGGGTTGACGCCGACGCGTGCCCTGCAGTGATCAAAGACATTCTATTTAAGGCAGCAAGGCGTACCAAGCTGCCTTTGTCTTTGGTAGCAAACCATTCAATGTCAGTTCCTCCTGACAAACATATTACACTGACGCTAGTTCCCTCGGGCTTTGATGCTGCCGATGATTATATTGTCGAGAAGTGTGAAGCAGGGGATTTGGTGATCACCAATGATATTCCCTTAGCGTCAGACGTATTGGCCAAAAATGGGTTAGCCTTGAATACGCGGGGAGATGAATTTGATAAGTCGTCTATTCGCGCTGCACTGACCATGCGCGACTTTATGGATACCATGCGTTCAAGTGGCGAGCACACAGGTGGACCTAAAGCCTTTTCTCAGCGAGATAAACAGAATTTCGCCAATGCGTTGGACAGGCTACTTACACAAGGCTTACGCGCACTTAAATAAGAAAGAAAGGTCGTAAAAAAAGGGGCTGAGAAATGACTCATGCCCCTTGTTGTAGTTTACTTGAATATTACAGTACCGACACTAGCGCTTTCGCTAAGGTTTCGACGTTTTGCTGGTTAATGCCCGCAATGTTCACTCGGCTTGAGTCAACAAAGTAAACCGCATGTTTCTCGCGTACTTCGCGCACTTGCTCTGGGGTAATGCACAAGAAAGAGAACATCCCTTTTTGTTCGTTTACAAAGCTAAAATCTTTTGGTGAGCCATTATCGTGTAGGTTTTTAACCAACATTGCACGTAGCGACTTCATACGGTTGCGCATTTCATTAACTTCAGAAACCCATTCGCTATTTAGCGCGTCGTCAGAAAGAATAATGTCGACCAATGCACCGCCATAGCTAGGCGGCATAGAATAAATACCGCGGGCAACCGACTGAATTTGTGCTTGTGCAATCTTTCGTGTTGCAGTATCAGCAGTAATAATGGCGGCTAAACCAACACGTTCGCGGTACAAGCCGAAGTTTTTAGAACATGAGGCGGCAATGATGACTTCCGGCAAGTTTTCAACTAGCAAACGCATGCCGTAAGCATCTTCGTCCAAACCTTCGCCGAACCCGAGATAGGCAACGTCGATAAAGGGTAAGAATTCACGCTCTTTGGCAACCGCAAGTACTTCATCCCACTGCGCGTTGGTAAGATCCGCACCCGTAGGGTTGTGACAGCACCCGTGAAGCAACACGATGTCGCCTTTTTCGACTTTGCGCAACGTGTCCATCATTGCGTCAAACCGAATACCCGCTGACGCTTTGTCAAAATAGGGATAGGTTTCTATTTTTAAGCCTGCAGATCCGATTAACGGAATATGGTTTGCCCAGGTAGGGTCGCTTACCCACACCTTTGCATTCTCGTTACAACGAACAAGAAGTTCAGAAAGAATTCGCAATGCACCACAACCACCCGGTGCTTGTACTGCTGCAACGCGGTCAGCTAAAAGAACAGGGCTGCTTTTACCTAGCAATAGAGACAACATACCGTCGATAAAACCTTGATTGCCTTGTGGGGTAATATAGGTTTTGCTCGTCTCGGTTTCTAAAAGCACTTTCTGTGCTTTCGCCACACTTGACAGAATAGGGGTATTACCTTGCTCATCTTTGTATACACCAACACCTAAATCGATTTTATTTGGGTTGGTATCTTCTCGATAAGCAGCTGACAAGCCAAGAATTGGGTCTGGGGCAAGATGGGGTAATACTTCAAACACGATATGTCCTCACGTTGGTATGCAAATAGTAGCAGGCAGGCATTATGCCACCGATGGTGGAAAAAACGACCCCTATTGGTTGAAAATATTTCAATTAAGCCAAGTGTAAACCTGTAAACGAAAGTGTTGTCCTATTTTAAGTGGCAAAGGTGAAACCATTTACACCACGTTAAACGTATAGGTTTTTGTGCTGTCAACCCGTCCATCATGATAATACGTCAGTTCTTTCCACGTCACTTTCTGGTTTTTATCAACCAGCAACAGGGTTGAAGCACGAGTGCCGTATTGCGGGGTATGGATAAATATGGAAGACAACGCTTTTTCCCATTCATAACCAACACCTGTATCAGGTAAGCTGTGATCTGGCGCTTGGTTATTTTGCTGTAGAATAGTGAATAAGGCGTCGTGTTCAATCGTAGAAGCGTTGTCGATATAGTGATTTAGTGCGTTTACGCCCTGTGTTACCTTGGGCCACGGCGTGACAATATCAGCGTTAGATAACCCAAATACACCTTTGTCTATAAAATGGCAGGTATCATTGACGTTATTGTAAACTCGAAGCTGATTAACATGGCCGAACAGTAAGTTGTAGCCATTGTAATTGTCTCTGGTTTTGCGCAATTTATCTAAATATACTTGTGCCTTATCCATGCTGTATTTTTCACTAGTGTTAATTAACCAGTCAGCGACTAGTTCACCCCGAGAAATGGCACTGTGTTTCAAATTGTGAGGATCGCGCACATTTGTTAACGCCGCCAACGTACCTTGGTGCGTCACCCCCATCCACGTGCCTTTCGCTTGTAAGTCTTGCCCGGCAAGCAGGTTGGGGTAGTGTGGCCAATATTGAGATAGTGCAGTAGGTCTGGCGTAAAATTCATCTCTATTCGCTGCAATGATCAATGGGTAGTCGCTACGCATTTTATTTGCGATGAAAAGTATGCACATAGATAATCTCAAAGTTCTTTACAACAGGTGTGATGTTACTTTACATCACTTCTTATGCAATACCTTGTTTACTCGTTAGCGCAATCATGAGACAAGCTATTCTCGTACCAGCGAGCAACATTGAATTATTACAATAACTCGATTATCGACGCTTGCTAATTACTTACTCAAATTATTAATCAAATATTTACAATGGCATTACATAAATAGATTGATTATGATCGTGAAGTCATTAACACCGTATTCCGGTCTTGCGATGCCACTCAACATATAATGTGGCACCCGAAGGCAGCAGTTAGAGAATTACACATGAAAACCCTTCCTCATTCAGATTTACCCCTTCGTCCCATAAGTGATGTCATTGTTGGCGCAAATGTGTCGCGCAAATGGCCACATTGGTTAGCGCGATTTGCTGCATGGCTGCTAACAAAACGAGGCTGGAAAGTGGAGGGCGAATTGCTTAATGAAAAGAAAACAATTTTGGCGGTTGCGCCGCATACGTCTAACTGGGATTTTTTTATTGGCCTGTTTGTAGTCTTTGCATTTAGGTTAAATGTAAACTTCTTTGGCAAGCATACTATTTTTAAACCCCCTTTAGGGGCGATTGTTCGGCGTTTAGGGGGGATCCCAATTGAACGCAGTAAGTCGCACGGGGTTGTTACGTCCATCGCTAATCAGATAAAGCAGCAGGAACATATCATTTTAGCGTTGGCACCTGAGGGAACACGCAGTCCAATATACCCTTGGAAAACCGGCTTTATGCACATTGCCAGAGAAGCCGAAATTCCTATTCAGCTTATTGGCTTAGACTATGCTAAAAAGGCACTAGTGCTGGGGCCGATTATTCACAAAGTGACTAATATAGAAGAACAAATGCAAACTATTTATACATTTTATGGTACTGTTTGCGCAAAATATCCTAAAAACTGCATCACACAATCTTAGTGCTCGTTAGTTGACGTTGGCAACAGCCACTTCGGTTAGTCATTGGGTTGTGTGACAACTATCACTTTTTGGAGTTTCACCCGTGACAAAATTGGGATTCACAACCCGACAGGTTCATGCTGATCGCTTGCTTAATAACCCGGAGCATGGCGGCGTACATACGAGTACATCCAACTCTGTATTATTCGAATTCAAAGACGCCCAAGGTATTATTGATGCGTTTCAGGGTAAGCGTGCCGCTCATGTTTATTCGCGTTCATCTTCACCTTCTGTAACCGCGCTTCAAGCTATGTTAACAGAGCTTGAGGATGCAGAAGGCGCGTTGTGTTTTGCAACGGGAATGGCTGCCATTAGCAGTTCACTTTTTGCTTTGTTAACGGCAGGCGATCATCTCATTGTAAGTCAGTACTTGTTTGGCAATACACGTAGCTTTTTTGAAACGCTTAAAGACTTCGGTGTACATATAACCTATACCGATGTGACTGATGTAGAGCACGTCAAAAACGCGTATCAGCCCAATACTAAAGGGGTGTACACAGAAACGGTTGCCAATCCGGTAACGCAAGTTGCCGATCTCAGTGCCATCGGACAGTTTTGCGAAGAAAACGGTTTATTGTTTATGGTGGATAACACCATGACACCACCACCCCTATTTAGTGCAAAAAATGTCAAAGCATCCTTAGTGTTTACATCGTTGACTAAATACATTGCAGGGCATGGCAATGTATTAGGTGGTGCGGTAATTGATACCGGTTTGTTCAACTGGAAGAATTTTGACAATATCAAATCGGGCTATCAAGTGGATGATGTTGCTCAATGGGGGCTGACTCAGATAAAGAAAAAGGGCTTAAGAGACTTAGGTGCCACTTTATCGCCACAGTCAGCTAGTGCAATTGCGCTGGGTATGGAAACACTGAATTTAAGAATGTCTCGCAGTCAGTACAATGCGATGCAGCTTGCTACATTTTTGGATAACCATGACAAGGTAGCAAAGGTATTTTACCCAGGCTTAGCGGATCACCCACAACATTTTATTGCTCGCGAGCATTTAACTGGCGGATATGGTGCCATTTTGAGTTTTGATTTAATCGATGGCGCCGATCCCGTTGCGTTCTTGAATGCGCTCAAACTGGTAATTTGTGCTACGCACTTAGGCGACAACCGCACGTTAGCCTTACCAGTAGCACCAACGATCTACTTTGAAAATACTGCTCAAGAGCGCAACAACATGGGAATTAGCGACACCATGTTACGTCTTTCTGTAGGCATAGAAGATACGGCGGATTTAATTGCCGATTTTGAAACTGCATTGGCGAGTTTGTAGTTCAAAAGGGTGAGTTTATTAAGGGGGCGAGGCCCCCTTTTTTTATACTTTTAATCTACCTAGGCCTTTGCGTTTGATAGTGTTGTGTTGCCAGCGATAGCAGTTTGCCGTTCCAATTCTACGTTTATTCTACTTAGTAGAATGTAGCCTTCATATTTTTGATATTTTCATTCTGTACTGTTGCCTTAATATAGCTATAACGCCTAATGTGTTGTAACAATGGAGAGCAACGTGAAATCAGTATTAGCAATATTTTCAAGCCTAAATGGCAACCAAGGTAACTCGTCTAAGTTAGCGAATGAATATTTAGATAAAATAGAAAGTAATGGGGCCGTAAATGTCCAGCGAGTAGACGTTGCTTCGCTCGCGCTCCCTCATCTGACCGGTGAAGAAATGCAGGCGTGGATGACGGACGCTGCACAAAGAACCGATGCGCAACACGCACTGGCAAAGTATTCTGACGAAATCATTGAAGCAATTAAACACGCCGATGAAATTGTGTTGGCCGTACCCATGTACAACTTTGGCATTCCTTCATCACTAAAAGCCTATTTTGATCGCGTAGCGCGTGCCGGTATCACGTTTAAATATACTGAAACAGGGCCTGTAGGGCTTTTAGAAAACAAAACTGCCGTAGTGTTTGCTGCGCGGGGTGGGGTATACGCCGGTTCAGATTATGATACGCAGACACCATACCTAAAACATTTTTTAAATTTCATTGGTATTAGCGAAGTAAAATTCGTTTATGCAGAAGGGCTTAACATGGGTGAAGAACAAGCTCAAAGCGCTTTCGCATCAGCCAGTGAAAAAATTATTGAACTATCTGAAGAAACAAGACACTAACTTATTGCAGTTAGCTAAAACGTTGGATGTATGTTTTATGCTAAAAGTGTGTTCCAAGTTGAGTGTGCTTGTTGCCCCGCGAATTTCGCGGGGCTTTTTTATTTGGCGCTGAAGAACATCAAATTATTTGTTGAGCATTGCTTCTACATCGGCAATAAAATCTTTGTCTGTGGGCTTTGTCATACTCGAGTAATGGGTAATGGTTTGACCGGTGCTGTCAATCAGGTACTTGTTAAAGTTCCACGAGGGCGATTTCCCCGTTGCCTTTTTAAGCATGCGATACATCGGGTCGGCATCATCACCTTTTACTGAAACTGGCTCAAACATTGGGAATTTTACGCCATAGGTCAGTTCGCACAGTTCCGCCGTTTTTCCTTCGTCATCATCTTCTTGGTTGAAGTCGTGTGACGGGAAACCAAGTACTACCAAACCTTTGTCCTTGTAATTGTTGTACAGGGCTTCCAGACCTTCGAACTGGGGAGTGAACCCACAGTAACTTGCTGTATTCACCACTAATACGGTTTTACCACTGTATGCTTCGCAAAGATTAACCGTTTCCTGTGAATTCAATTTTCTTTTCATGAATTTTAGTACATTTGGGCACTCACTGGCATAACTTGATGTACTGACAATGCTAAGCGCCAGTAGCGCTTTAACCACAATTCCCTTCACTTTCATTTCGTTTACCTTCTGATTGTTGTGTCTTTTTCTTAAAGTTACACCATAAACGCAACAGGAATACGTTTGGTTCACTAACACTATCGATGAACGTTGACTAATTCCTTGCGCCTCTGCGTATAATGCCGGTGGGATTACTATTATAACGACATAAAATAATGAAAAAATATTCTTCTTTACTTATCGCGGCTAGCGTTACATTCGCACTTGGCGGGTGTGCGAGTACCGTACATGATACCACTTCATCAAATAACAGCGCGAGCAGTGTTAATGCTTCTGCAACCCCACATCAATCAGTTACACCAGCATCGGCATCCTATGCTGTGTCTGAAACCGGTGAAATTACGTTAAAACAAATTATGGCCGACCCGCAATGGATAGGGGCGCTGCCGACAGAAATGGGGTGGTCAGTTGATGATCAGAAGTTAGTGTTTGAAAGAGAAAGACAAGATAGCGCGCTTAACGATGTGTTTATAGCTGATGTTGCAACGCCAAATGTGGCTACAAAAGCGCCACTATCAGACCTGCATAAATACCGTTTCGACGAACGAGTTGTGCGCAAAGATGGCGTGATAGCCTACACGTTTGAAGATAGTGTATACGTTCAATTTACTGATGGAAAAACAGTACAATTAACCCGGGGTGGCAACCCACTTTCCACCTTGTCATTTATGACTGATGGGCGATTGATGGCTCTCAGTGGGAATAGGTTTGTGGCGATCAATCTTGAAAATGGCAGTCGAGAAGAGCTACTGAGTTGGGAATTCTCGGAGCAGCCTAAGGCAGTAGAGCCTGCTAAAGACTATATTGCACAAGAGCAGCAGACGTTGATTGAATATATCAAACTGCAACGCAACAACAGACAAGAACAAGAAGATGCCGATAACGCTCTGGCAGCAGCCAATACAAGTGTCGCGCCAACACCATTTTATTTCGACCCCTCACATCGTTTAGCGGGTATCAGTGTATCTCCAGCGGGTAATTATGCTGTAGTCGCGACAGAAGAAAGTAAGCCAAGTCGTGATGACAGTGACATTATGCCTCACTATATCCAAGAAGACAGTCGTATTGCTGCTAAATCGGTGCGCCAACGGGTGGCCGATGCCGAACCGGTTAATCATCAGATTTGGTTACTTAATTTAAAAACCGGCGAAAAAAGTGAACTGAATTATTTCAGTCTGCCGGGTTACAATGATGACGTACTTGCCGACGTAAAAACTGAAAATGCGAAAGCAAAAGGGGAGTCCTACGAAGTAAACCGGTTACCTCGTCCTATCACGTTACTTCAAAGCTGGTATTGGACAAAGCCGTCTATTCGCTGGCACAAAAACGGTGAAGCCGTCGCATTAATGTTAGAAGCGTGGGACAACAAAGATCGCTGGATCGCAACGGTAGACTTGGGCAATAAAGCGTTAGTCAACCAACACCGCCTTCACGATGATGCATGGGTAAATTATCGCTTTAATGCATTCGATTGGTTAAACAACAGCGAAACCTTGTATTTTCAGTCTGAACACAGTGGCTACGCCCACGTGTACTTACAAACCCCAGGTGAAGCGCCTGTCGCACTAACCAGTGGTGAGTACATCGTAGACGATTTAACGTTATCGCCGGATGACAGTTACCTCTACTTTAAAGCCAATATTGAACACCCCGGTCTTTATGAAGTTTACCGTGCAAACCTTAATGATAAGGCAATAGAAGCGGTGACTGACCTCAATGGCATGACTGACTATGCGTTAAGCCACGATGGTAAACAATTGGTACTTAGCCACAGCAAAGTTAATAAACCCGCTGAGCTTTACGTTAAACCTGCAGATTCCACATCAGCAGCAGTGCAAATTACACAAAGCACCAGTGACGCCTTTAACGCCTTACCTTGGGCTGTGCCTAGCATAGTGGCGATAGATTCTTCGCACACAGACGCGCCTATCTATGCACGGGTTTATTTGCCAGATAATTATCAGGAAGGCGAGCTAAATAAGGCGGTAGTCTTTAATCATGGTGCAGGCTATTTGCAGAATGCCCATATGGGGTGGTCTGGTTATTTCAGAGAATATATGTTCCACAGTATGCTTGTTCAACAAGGTTATGTAGTACTTGATATGGACTACCGTGCAAGTGCGGGTTATGGACGGGACTGGCGAACAGCAATCTACCGTCAGATGGGGACGCCTGAAGTACAAGATTTACGAGATGGAGTAGAGTGGTTAGTACAAAACGCCAATGTTGACAGAGCGCGTATTGGCACTTATGGCGGCTCATACGGCGGCTTCCTGACTTTTATGTCTATGTTTACGGCACCTGACTTATTTGCAGCAGGCGCGGCATTACGTCCAGTGACAGACTGGGCGCACTACAACACGCCCTATACTGCCAATATTCTTAACACTCCGAGTGTCGATCCGATTGCGTATGAACGCAGTTCACCCATTTACTTTGCAGAAGGTCTGCAAAAACCACTACTTATTAATGCACCTATGGTAGATGACAATGTCTTTTTTCATGATACGGTTCGTTTAGTACAACGCCTGATTGAATTAGAAAAAGAAAACTTTGAGACCGCAATTTACCCGGTCGAGCCGCACGGTTTTGTTCAGCCTAGCTCGTGGCTAGATGAATATCGTCGCATTCACAAGCTATTTGAAGAGAATTTGTAAACGAGAATTGAAGGTGCAATGTACTTTTCGTACATTGCACCTTCTTATTTGTTCAGTCAGGTTAAAGACTTTTCCTGGAAAAGTGACAGGTAACGTTAACGACGAATAACACGACTGTTAAGTTCGCTTGGCGGTTAACCACATTAACGCAAACATAATCAACCCGCTAACAGCGCCAAACAGGTGCGCATCCACCGCGACCTTGGCATCAATTAGCGCAGCAACCTGCTGACTGCTGCCATCAAATTGCTCGTAGGCAACTTTTACGGCTACACCTATTAGCAACAACCACCCTGAATACAGTTTTTCCTTAATATCCATACACGCGCCCCACACAAATATGCCATGAAGCGCACCGGATAAACCCACGTACCAAATGAGATCGGGGGAAAAGTAATAAAGTCCAGCGCTGGTACCAATACAGCACCAAACAAATACTTTTACGAATAAGCCAATTCGATAATGCTCACCATGCAGTGCCCATAGCAGCGCGAGCCCCGCTAGGTTAAGCAATAGATGATATCCATTGGTATGCACTATATTGCCCGTGATAATGCGCCAGGTTTCTAGACCTTGAATGGCATACCGATCATAAGCTAAAAATTCACCGGAAAGCGGTTCATAAAAGAAAGCGAGAACAGAACATAACGCTATTAATAGTGGTCCAGCACTATACTTAAGCGAAAACGGCAGTGAAATCATCAGTGTTAGTTATTTTTGAATTGCGAGTTTGCTCGCTATGATACAGAAATTGCCTACAGGGTGAAAACTGAAGTACGCCAGTTACAAGAATAAAATAATGTATAAGGAGTCACTATGTCTCACATAACAACTGAACTTAACAACCAATGCCTAACCATTATTATAAACCGCACAGATAAGAAGAATGCCTTAACCCGCGATATGTATCAGGATATGGCCGATGCCTTGTATGACATTAAGGACGATGGCAATACCAAAGTTGTCATTATAAAAGGGGCGGGTGATTGCTTTACTGCAGGCAATGATATTAGCGATTTTGCAGAACAACCTCAAAATGCGCAGGTTTCTGAAACCGCGGCTTTTATGCGTGTGCTAGCAGAATGTAAAGTACCCGTTATTGCGCAGGTGCACGGTATGGCGGTGGGAATTGGCACCACTTTGTTACTTCACTGTGATTTTGTTTACGCCACACCAGATACGCGATTTGTACTGCCCTTTATCAATTTAGGGCTTGTTCCTGAATATGCATCAAGCTATCTTTTACCTAAGGTAGCAGGGCATATAAAAGCTGCAGAGTGGCTGATGTTAGGCGAGCCCTTCACTGCAGAAGACGCTTATCAGTTTGGCTTACTGACAAAAATTGTCGCTGGGGCTGATATAGAAGAATGTGTAGCCTCTACGGCCAGGCAGTTAGTGGCTAAGCCTTCGTTCTCACTCACTCAAACGAAAGCCTTAATGAAAGGTGAGGGAGAGCGTGTGACGCAGCAAATGAACGAAGAGTTTGATATCTTTTTAGAAGCACTGAGTACACCTGCAGCAAAAGAAGCATTTGATGCATTTTTGAAAAAGCGCCCCATTAATCCCGAAAAATTCAAATAAAAAGGAAAATCATGTCAAGACGTAGCGTATTGTTTAGAGCTTCACTCGTCCCCCTTGTTATATCAAGTTGTTTAGTGTTTGGCGTTAACGTTGGTGCCAGTGCAAAACAGTCGACAGAAGTGGGTGAGCCCGAAGCTGCTACAGGCTATGTTGAAAAGAAAGCCTTCGAAGCCAAAGAGTACATGGTGGTTGCCGCTAATCCTTACGCTTCGTGGGCAGGCAAGAACATTCTAGAAAAAGGGGGAAGCGCGTTAGATGCTGCGGTAGCAGTACAGTCGATGCTTTCGTTGGTTGAGCCTCAGTCCTCTGGGATTGGCGGCGGCGCTTTTATTCTCTATTGGGACAATAAAAATAAAGTACTGCATACCTTTGACGGGCGGGAAACCGCCCCTCGTGCGGTAAACGCACATTGGTTTATTAAAGGTAATCAGCCTATGCGCTGGATTGATGCCGTTGTTGGAGGGAAATCGGTAGGTGTGCCAGGAGCGGTTAAAGCACTGGAAATGGCCCACAGGGACTTTGGCAAATTACCGTGGAATAGCTTATTCAACGACACTATTCAAACGGCAGAGGAAGGCTTTAAAGTGTCTCCACGGTTGGCTAAGTTGGTGGCGTTAGATTACCACCCTGGTCTTAAAACGTTTGCTTCCAGTTCTGTGTACTTTTATCCAGCCGGTATGCCCCTTCAGGAAGGCGTGATTAAAAAGAATCGGAAACTGGCAAAAACCCTTCGTGGCATAGCAGAAAAAGGCAGCGACTATTTGTTAAAAGGCGAGGTGGCTCAAAAAATAGTTGATGCAGTGAACACTGCTGAGATTAACCCAGGCAGCATGACCTTAGAAGATTTAGCGAATTATGAGCCAATTAAACGGGAACCCGTATGTGGGCTTTATCACGAAAAACGCATTTGTGGTATGGCGCCACCGAGCTCAGGTGGCGTAAACGTTTATCAAATTTTGAAAATGCTGGAAGGCTTTAATTTAAGTCAATACGGCCCTGATTCAGTGGAGTTTGTGAACCTCTATACTCAGGCCAGTGCAAAGTCTTATGCCGATAGAGAAAAGTTTATTGCCGACAGTGATTATACCAATCTACCTTTCGCGGCCATGATCAACACGGCCTATCTCGAGCGCCGTGCGCAAGGTATTGAAGTGGACAAAAAGTGGCGTCGTGCAAGAGCGGGTGAACCTTATGCGGATGCACAAATAGCCTTAGGTCGTTCAATGGAGCTGGCTAATACGTCACATGTATCGATTGTCGACAAAGAAGGCAACGCAGTATCGATGACCACCAGCATTGAGTTTATGTTTGGCTCTGGGCTTATGGTAGAGGGCTTTTTACTGAACAATCAGCTCACCGATTTTTCATTTTCACCCACAGAAGATCGCTTCCCTGTGCCAAATCGCGTAGAGCCGGGCAAGCGGCCGCGCAGTGCAATGAGCCCTACCATGGTATTTGATAAATCGGGTAACTTAGAAGTGGTGTTGGGGTCACCGGGTGGATCTCGCATTGTGAGTTACGTGGCGCAAACCCTTATTGGAGTGCTTGATTTTGGCTTAGATATTCAGCAAGCAATAAATTTACCCAAAGTGACCAACCGAAACGATTATACCGCCCTTGAAAAGGGCACGCCTATTGCCGGGTTGGAAGGGCTACTAAGCGAACTGGGACACAATGTGAAAGTAGTCGACTTAAACAGTGGTCTACACGGCATTCAGTTTAAATCAGGTAAGTTGATTGGGGGCGCTGATCCTAGAAGAGAAGGGATTGCGGTAGGTCGTTAACAGTTTTATCTAATCATCTCTATGCGAAAGGCAATCGTTTAATTGAAGACTTAGACGCCTTTCGCATTGTTAAACCACTAGTGATAAACAGTAAGTCTTGCCTATCACCCTTCTATTTTATTGGTATTATTCATTAGCTTTTTTCTGCTTAAGTATTCCATTGACACATTAATACTTAACAAGAGAAAGCCTGCAAAAAAGCTGACACCGCCAAAATCCAAATATCTAAAATTGCCATGCAGTTCATATTGGGCATTGAAATCAGCACCTTTTAGCGTAGGTATCAGTATATCGACTATCCACAGACCAAAAAACACACTGGCGAATGCAAAAGCGCCTAACCAGGCATATTTAAATATAAAGCTTAATGTTGCTTCTTCTAGTCGATTATTTTGCTGTAATTGCCCAGGTGTTACGCAAAATACAGACGCTAGCGCTCTGGTGGTTTCTAATGAAGCCGTGCCAGATTTTTCAACCCGCTGAATAGTTCTGACGCTTAAACCACTAGCGGCCGCTAATTCGTCTTGGCTCCAACATTTTAGCGCCCGCATTTGTTGTATTTTTAGTTTGTTTAGTTTCACATCATTACTCATTAAGTGACCTTTTATTTGAAGTAAGTAGGAAGGTCATACTAACCACTAATCTGCAAATTAAAGACGACATTAGGACGACAGCTTACTGACAATGGGCTGACACTTACCCGACATGTATAACTTAATACGTCCGTAAGCCAGTTTATAGATTCTCTGACAATACCCGGATGCCTACCATTATTCATGTAAGTCAGTTGTTATTGATACGGGTGTTAATCAACAGGTCGGTAGGCCGTAATGTTGACCTTTGTTTAAAACTGAAGAATAGGGCAGTGCTGCATAAAGCCCAAAAAGATAAATGGGGGAAACGCCATTTATCTTTTTGGGCTATCGCGAAGGGGTTAACGCATTACATAACGACGCGTAATCGGCGATACTTACAGGTAGGTGTCTGCATGAATTTTGGTTACTTTCCATTCACCACCTTCTTGGACTAAATCTAAACTGCGTAAGTCTTCTACCTTATCTTCACCATACATGCCACTTAAAAACACTGTGATAGTAGAGGCCTCGGAAAACTCAACTCGTCCCACTCCACCAGAACTTTGTGGTGTTATAGTAACGGTGTCATATCGCAAATTGAGTAGGTGGCGTTGAACGTTACTATTGGAATGATAACGCGTCAGGATCCGCGCCATTTTGTCGCTGGATAAACTGATTGCGGTGTTTAGGTTCTCATCTTCGTAGATACTTCTTAGAAAGGTGACCGCGGTGTATTCTGGCGTGCTTTCATCTAACATACCGTAGCGTCCCAGACCTTCTTCGTCACTACTTTCACCACACGCTTGCAACAACAAAAGTGTAAAAAGCCCAAACAGGGCGTACCACATACGTTTATTCATTCTTAGAACCTTTTAATGAATTCCTTTTAGCAGGAAATTGGGCAATCGCTCCATAATCATCGATTTTTGCGTGGTTTTCAACTTTGATATGCAGTTGTAAATGAACTAGGGCAGGTATAAGCCAGTTGCTTCATCTTGATATTTCCTATAAGCATTGGTGATACAACTGTCTAAGGCGATGGCGTTTGTACGCGTTATCTTTAGTGATTATTACTATTGGTGGGGAAGACTTAATTGCCAATACCCCACATCCAACCATTCATCAAATTTGAACCCTATATTGGGGAAATGTGCGACTTTTTTCATGCCCAATTTTTCGTGTAACCCCACACTAGCGGGATTAGGCAGCGCCCTGAGCAGTTCCTATCGCGACACCAAGCCCCATTCCTTGACCTGCATTCCTACAAAGTTTTTTTTATCTCTCATAGCAAAACTCCTTTTTAAGCGCTGCAATATATAATCTTTTAGATAAAAGCATAAAACTTGCACAAAGGACAACAACTCGCGGGTTACAATAACCGTTGCGGGTTGAAACGTATAAAAGCTAACAAGAAAAATAATTTTGAGTTTTCCATGCGTTTATATCCTTGTAGATACAACGTCAAGCTGAAGGGTGCAGATGCGAGGGGCATAATGGAGAAGTTGCCCCGCGTATAAGCGTCCAAGCGTATAAAGGGAGTGGTTTGAGCGTTTTGTTATACGCTTCCTGCGCGTTCTATAACCAAAACTCTCGCTTGGCCCTTAGGATGAGCAACGTGTTCAGTGCCGGCTGAAGCAAAAAAAATATCGCCTGAATTTAGGGTTGCAGACTTAACTTCGTTATTTTCTTTGTACAGCATTTCTACGACACCATCCATAACAGCAAAGACTTCTTCACCGTCATTTACGTGCCATTTGTAGGGTTTGTCTGTCCAATGTAAGCGAGTGGTAATGCCGTTCATATTGGCAATGTTCTTTGCACCCCATGCATTACTTGCCGTGAATTCTTTACTTCTAATTACTTCCACTTTAATTCCTTTTTACTGAGATATTTCAAAGCGTATAATTTTACAATAACGGGTGTGGGCATAATGGCGAAGCCGCCCCGCATGGATGCGTCAAGCGAACGAAGTGAGAGAGTTGATTGGGTTAATAATCATTGAACCTTCTCCCTATCAGCATAAACTGAGCCTATCCTAATAGGCGATCAAATCAAGGGAAAAACTCAATCAACTTTTATACTAACTACACATCCGTACTATGGTGGAATCGGTCTTCATACAAGACTTCTCTATGTCTGCATTATTAATAACGAATAACAATATTGTCGTCCACGAAAAAATAGATACTTCTCCCGATAAATTGTTATCCCTGCTTACGCCATTCTTGGCCATGCTTTCTATATGAACACGATTCATGCAGGTAAAACAAAGAATGATAAAATTGATTCGGTAAAGATGGTGTTATTCATATGCTTCGAGTTCTACATAAAAAGCAAAAATTCCAAGTAGGTAACTAATACTTCAATATGGAGAGCAGAAATGCATGGCTATAATTAGCTACGGAGGAGCGCAAGCCATGCTCCGTCCATAATTGACATGTTAGGCACGTCCATGAGACAACTTTATATACTTGTTTGGCATAATAATATTAATGAAACTAACAGAACTCTCATAGATTCAGTTTCTTTACTGCAATATAACTTTTAAATAAGGGGCGATAACGCATAGGGCAATATAGCGCAGCAGACAATTTATCGACAACAGCACCCCGTTAGCTGACTCGTTCATGCACTCCACATCGCGAGAAATAGCGTCAGTGCTATCCCGACTGAAAAGAAACTGAAATGCGTTGCTGCGGCACGGAAGCTTTTATTTACCTTGATCTCCGGTACCAAGTCGGAAGCGGCAATATAAATGAAGCTACCTGCGCCAAAAAGCACCAGACAGGACACTTCGAACTGTTGGGCTGCAAAGTAAGCCACGAGCGCTCCCAGAGGAAAAGTCAGTGCCGAGAGGAAATTCCACAGCAAAGCACTTCGTCGAGGAAAGCCACCGCGCACCAGAATGCCAAAGTCGCCCAATTCCTGTGGAAGCTCGTGGGCTGCCGCCGCCACCCAGGCGGTAATGCCGGCAGCGGGATTGATCAGGAAGGTACTAGCAATCCCCAGGCCGCCAAGAAAATTGTGAACGGCATCACCAACAAGGATCAGATAAGTCACTGGTTGGCGCTCTGTTCGTTGGGAACTGTGTGAGTGATGCCAGTGAAGAAACAGTTCCAACCCCAGAAAGGTGACAAAACCAGCGGCGAGCCACACGCTGGCCACTAACGGGTCGAGGGCGGCAGAACCTTCCGGAATCATGTGAAACAAGGCTCCGCCAATCAGTGTTCCAGCTGCAAGGGAGACAAAGGGAAGCAGCAAGCGGTCAAGGGTAACCGGATTGAGCACTAAGGTGACACTGCCCACCAAAGCGATGGCACTCATGAGAAATCCACCGATGACAATCCAAATCAAGTTATCAATATGCGTTTCCTCCTTGGCACCTAGACACAATGACTCCCTGTAAAAGTGCTAGCCCCCGCATTCTCGTGGGTTAACTTTTCAGCCAGAGCCATAATTAGTTTGTTCAATACTAAATCAATTTGGAGGCTAGCATGAACAAACATAGCATGATTTCTATAGGGTTGGATACGCATAAAGAGTTTCATGAAGTAGCTTCTTGTGAAGAGCAGCGCGGAGCGACACCAGTTCATTATGGGCGTATTGCTTCGTCTAAGGCCAGTGTTAAAAAGCTTATTCGCCAATTTGAATCAAAGTATCCAGGCGCAACACTTCACGTTGTTTATGAAGCTGGGCCGTGTGGCTACTGGATATATCGCCTCATTACCAGTCTTGGGCATTGTTGCTATGTCGTGGCTCCGTCTCTTATTCAAAAAAAGCCTGAGGAGCGAATTAAAACCGACCGTCGAGATGCGCTAAAACTCGTTAGGTCTCTAAAGTCAGAAGACCTTACACCCATCTATGTGCCTGAGCCGGAAGATGAAGCTGTGCGGGATTTATCACGAGCCCGAGAAGCCGCAATGAAGGATTTAAAGGAAGCCAAGTACCAGCTTAAAGCGTTACTTTTGCGCAACAATATACGTTATGAAGGCACTGCCAACTGGTCGAAGAAGCACCTTCGCTGGCTCACTGAACTGATTTTGCCTCTATCCAGTAGTGAAAGCCATTCAGGTGATGCGTGGCGTTCGACTGCTAGTTGCTGTTGGTGTAGTGGCGGAACTCGGCGATTTACACCGCTTCGACCATCCTAGGAAGCTCATGGCATATTTAGGATTAGTGCCCAGTGAACAATCATCAGGTGGAAAGCGGCAATTAGGCGCTATCACTAAAGCAGGTAATGGTAGAGCAAGGCGTTTACTGATTGAAGGTGCGCACAGCTATCGGTATCCGGCAAATGTCTCTACTGAATTACAGTTAAGGCAGGAAGGCTTACCTAAAGACATCGTCGATATCGCTTGGAAAGAACAGCTGCGTCTGTGCAAACGCTATCAGCGTATGAGTAAAAAGGGTAAACACTACAACTTGATTATTACTGCGGTTGCTCGAGAAATGGCCGCATACATCTGGGCTATCGCAAAAGAAGTGGTTCTGACACCAGTTAATCCAAAGCTGAGACTAAGTCGAGTACCTGCATGATAAACGAGTTTGAGCTAACGTATTCGGATCGGGCCGCGGAATGTGGCACAACCTACGAGGGCGTTATGATGGCAGTCACTTAACCGTGATTGAACCACGAACATAGACTGATGAGAAGGTTACCACGGCGGAGTGAGTAAGGTAGGCGCTGTTCATTATAGTTAATGAATAATCCACGAATACCAGCATGATAACCGACGACATTACTGCCTCATCCGGTGCGTTAGCTCATTTATTTTGAGTGATAAAGACAACTAATTATGGGCTGGAAGAGTGTCAGGGAAGTGCTCGTTCAGGGTTGACAAAGGGAGTCATACCAACGCCCCGATAAGAGGCTAAAAATTGTTTGCTAAATTGTGTAGCGAAGCGGAACCGAGCAAACTTTTTAGTCCTGCTTGATTGGCTTGTTAGCCGCTACAACTCTATAAACCTGTGATATAGAGCCCTGTTTACTGGCTATGACTGCCTTACGCTTTATAGCTCTATCGATGATAACTTCAGCTGTTACATTTGCTAGGGGAAGATCGATATCTTGTACAGAGCCAAATAGAGCTCCAAACGGGTATATTCGTTTTCTATTGTGGTACATTAAGAAATCGACTAGATCTTCGAGAACGAAATCTTCGGATGGATTTTGCTTGATAAAACTCAAAAACAGACGGTTTTGGATAGACTCCGTTTTCAAACTTTCTCTATCCGCTTTCGTCAACTCTTCACTTCGCCAAGTTCTAACCCAGAAGAGAACACAAAATATCACTGCATATCCCCAAACAATGTTTGTTGAAAAGCTAGTAAAGTCAATGATATTGGACAGTATAGGATGTTTCTCGACTGTACTAGGAAATACCCATGTGGCGGACAAAGCAACAGTAACTGCTGTTAAAGCAATTCTAGGCATTTTTAACTTGGAGTGATAATTTGCGATGCTGCGATTAATTTCAGTTGATAGTTCAGTATTCTTATTA